>NZ_JAAFHA010000091.1 GCF_010365055.1 Rhodoferax sp. | reverse complement strand
CCCAGGCCCTTGATCTGCGGACCCAACGTGCTCTTCTTTTTGATGAGTTGGCCAAGTTGCCCGGCGTGCACGCCTACCCCAGCGAGGCCAACATGCTGCTGGTGCGCGTGCCTGATGCGCAAAAAGCCTTTGAAGGCATGCGATTGCGCAAGGTGCTGGTCAAGAATGTGGCCAACATGCACCCCTTGTTGACCAATTGCCTGCGCTTGACGGTCGGCACTGGGCAAGAAAACCAGCAAATGCTGGCCGCGCTGCGAAACTGCCTCTGACGGCGACAAGCCAGGGGCCTGAAAACTGTTACGACTTTCACGTTAACATTCGACCTTATGTCCACGCCCATCTCTCTTGTGCCCGCGCGCACCGCTGAAGTCACCCGCAACACCTTTGAAACCCGCATCACCGTCAAAGTCAACCTTGACGGTAGCGGCCAGTCGAATCTAGCAACCGGCATCGGTTTTTTTGACCACATGCTCGACCAGATCGCGCGCCACGGCCTGATCGATCTTGACATTCAGGCCACCGGGGACCTGCACATCGACGGCCACCACACGGTCGAAGACGTGGGTATCACGCTGGGGCAAGCGGTGCACCAAGCCGTGGGCGACAAAAAAGGCATTCGCCGTTACGGCCATGCTTATGTGCCGCTGGACGAGGCCTTGAGCCGGGTGGTGATCGATTTTTCAGGCCGCCCGGGCCTGGTGATGGACGTGCCGTTCAAGAGCGGCATGATCGGCACTTTCGACAGTCAACTCGCGCATGAGTTTTTTCAGGGCTTTGTCAACCACGCCTTTGTCACGCTGCACATTGACAACCTCAAAGGCGAGAACGCACACCACCAGGCCGAGACTGTGTTCAAGGCCTTCGCCCGTGCCTTGCGCGGCGCGCTGGAGTTCGATCCACGCGCCTTGGGGCAAATTCCCTCGACCAAAGGCAGTTTGTAGTTTTATAAGCCAAATCGGCCTCTAGCCCTCGTCCCTATTGCGCAAGCAGCTATGAATTCAGAAGTAATCAATGCGTCTGGCAAGACCGTGGCAGTGGTCGACTACGGCATGGGCAATTTGCGCTCGGTGTCGCAAGCGGTGCAAGCTGCGGCGGCTGGCACCGGTTTTCAGGTGGTGATCACTGCCAACCCCGACCAGGTGCGCGCGGCTGAACGCGTCGTGTTGCCGGGCCAGGGCGCCATGCCGGACTGCATGCGCGAGCTGCGCGAATCGGGTTTGCTGGCCTCGGTGCTGGAAGCGGCCCAGAGCAAACCCCTGTTTGGTGTTTGCGTTGGCATGCAGATGCTGCTCGACCACAGCGCCGAGGGCGACACGCCTGGCTTGGGGCTCATCCACGGCGAAGTGCTCAAATTTAAATTAACCGGCCAGTTGCAACCTGATGGCAGCCGCTACAAGGTGCCGCAAATGGGCTGGAACCAGGTCTGGCGCAACAACCACGGTGGCCCGACGCACCCGGTGTGGGGCGACGTGCCGCACGGCAGCTACTTCTACTTTGTGCACAGTTTCTACGCCCATCCGTCGGATGCGCGCCACAGCGTGGGCGAGACCGACTATGGCAGCCGCTTCAGTTCAGCGATTGCGCGCGATAATATTTTTGCGACCCAATTCCACCCCGAAAAAAGTGCCGAACACGGTTTGGCCCTGTACCGCAACTTCCTTCACTGGAACCCTTGATTCCATTCCAAATCCAATGCGATACGTCGTTGCCCCAAGTTGCCGTGCCAAAGCACTGCCTGGGCCGGGGCGCCTAGCCTCGCATCGAATTTGAAATGGAATAACCGTTTCTACCAGCAGCCCTTTCCTCCACCACTTCTGAAGCATCATGCTTTTAATCCCAGCAATTGACTTAAAAGACGGCCATTGTGTACGCCTCAAACAAGGCGACATGGATCAATCCACCACGTTCAGCGAAGAGCCGTCTGTCATGGCGCGCAACTGGGTCGATAAAGGCGCCCGCCGCCTGCATCTGGTTGATTTGAATGGTGCTTTTGCCGGGCACCCGAAAAACGAACAGGCGATCCGCAAGATTCTCAAAGAGGTGGGCAGCGAGGTGGATGTGCAGTTGGGCGGCGGCATTCGCGACCTCGACACCATCGAGCGCTACCTGGATGCCGGCCTGCGCTACGTCATCATTGGCACAGCGGCGGTCAAGAACCCTGGTTTTCTGCAGGACGCCTGCACCGCTTTTGGCGGTCACATCATCGTCGGCCTGGATGCCAGAGACGGCAAGATTGCCACCGACGGCTGGAGCAAACTCACCCGACACGACGTGGTGGACCTGGCCAAAAAGTTTGAAGACTACGGCGTCGAATCCATCATCTACACCGACATTGGTCGCGACGGCATGCTCAGCGGCATCAACGTTGAGGCCACGGTGCGCCTCGCGCAGGCTTTGACCATCCCCGTGATCGCCTCCGGCGGCCTGTCCAACATGGCCGACATCGAAGCACTCTGCGCAGTTGAAAGCGAAGGCGTCGAAGGCGTCATTTGCGGTCGTGCCATTTACAGCGGTGACCTCGACTTTGAGGCTGCGCAGGAGCGGGCCGATGAGCTCAATGGCTAAGCGGCGGACTACCTAGTGCTCGCAAAAAGAATCATCCCCTGCCTCGACGTCACCGGTGGCCGGGTCGTCAAAGGTGTCAATTTTGTCGAACTGCGCGATGCCGGCGACCCGGTGGAAATTGCCGCGCGCTACAACGAACAGGGCGCGGACGAACTGACCTTTCTGGACATCACCGCCACCAGCGACGGGCGCGATCTGATCCTGCACATCATTGAGGCAGTCGCCAGCCAGGTGTTCATTCCCTTGACGGTGGGCGGAGGCGTGCGCACGGTCGACGATGTGCGCCGCCTGCTCAACGCCGGGGCCGACAAGACCAGCTTCAACTCGGCAGCCATTGCCAACCCGCAGGTGATCAGGGACGCGTCCGCCAAATACGGCGCCCAGTGCATCGTGGTGGCCATCGATGCCAAACGCCGCCTGGCCCTTGATGCCGCCAGGCTCGATGCCAACGGCCAGCCAATGGGCGAGGGTTGGGACGTCTACAGCCACGGTGGGCGCAAAAACACGGGCCTGGATGCCGTGCTCTGGGCCCGCCTGATGGCGGAGATGGGTGCCGGAGAAATACTGCTCACCAGCATGGACCGCGACGGCACCAAGGCCGGTTTTGATCTGGCTTTGACGCGCGCCGTGAGCGACGCGATCGAAGTGCCGGTGATTGCGTCTGGCGGTGTCGGCACGCTCGACCACCTGGCTGACGGCATCCAGATCGGGGGCGCCGACGCGGTGCTGGCCGCCAGCATCTTCCACTACGGCGAGTTCACCGTGGCGCAGGCCAAGGCGCACATGGCAGCGCGCGGCATACCAGTCAGAATTTGAGCCTTTGTGGGACAGACAGCAGTCACGCGAATCGAACATGCTCTACGCTCAACCTTTCAAGACGATCAAGCTATAGCCTCGGCTTATTGATCATTTAGGGCTGCAGCCCCCGCCAACGCTGCCTAAGAAGCTATCAATTAAGTATCAAATGACAAACACGACCGCGCCCGCCTTGAGCTGGTTGAAGCATATTCGCTGGGATTCCAAAGGTCTGGTGCCGGTGATTGCCCAGGAACAAAGCAGCGGCGACGTGCTGATGTTCGCCTGGATGAACCGCGAGGCTCTGCAGAAGACGGCGGAGCTAGGTCAGGCGGTTTATTTCAGCCGCTCGCGCAACAAGCTCTGGTACAAGGGCGAAGAGTCGGGCCATGTGCAAAAAGTGCACGAAATTCGCATGGACTGCGACAACGACGTGATTTTGCTCAAGGTGACACAGCTCGGGCACGAGCCCGGCATTGCCTGCCACACCGGGCGTCACAGTTGTTTCTTCAGCGTGTATGAAAATGGCGAGTGGAAAGTCACCGATCCGGTCTTGAAAGACCCGCAAACCATCTATAAATAGGCGTTCATGACATCAAACACCTTAACTTCTGACCCCTTGGCCAGCCTGGCCCGAGTCATTGAGAGCCGCCTGCCGCAAAACGGCGGCGACCCGCAAGCCAGCTATGTGGCGCGCCTGCTGCACCAAGGGCCCGATGCCTTTCTGAAGAAAATCGGCGAGGAAGCCACCGAGGTCGTGATGGCGGCCAAGGACGCCGACCATGGCGGCGACAAAACAAAAGTTGTCTATGAAGTGGCCGACCTGTGGTTTCACTGCATGATTGCGCTGGCGCACTATGGCTTTAGCCCCGCCGACGTGCTGGCCGAGTTGGAGCGCCGCGCGGGCACCAGCGGCATTGAAGAAAAAGCGATGCGCTCGCGTGTTGCGCGTGAAGACGAACAAATCGGAGCAACACCATGACGCAAGACTATTCCAAGCCCGACAACGATTCGGAGTTGACGCCCGCCACACTGCAAAAACTGCAGTCACTAAATACGGTCGGCACGATCAGCTACATCCTGCATCTGATCGTGGCGATTGGCGCCCTGATTCCGGGCGGACAGTTTGGCCCGGCGCTGCTGATCGTCGCCCTGGTGATTGACCTGGTGAAGCGCTCCGACGCCGAGGGCACCTGGCACGCCTCGCACTTCCGCTGGCGCATCCGCACCGTCATCATTGCCGCCTTGCTTTATTTGGTGACGGCGCCCTTGTGGCTGCTCTTTTATATACCGGGCTGGATCGCCTGGCTGGTCATTTCGGCCTGGTTTCTGTACCGCATCGTGACCGGCATGGTGCGCATGAACAAGGGCTTGCCCATGGAGTTTCCCGCATGATGGACGAGATCGTTGACAGTGACCCGAACTGCCTGTTCTGCAAGATCGTCGCGGGCCAGATTCCGTCCAAAGTGGTGTACCAGGACGATGAAATCTTGGTCTTCGATGACATCCATCCGTGGGCGCCGGTGCACTTCCTGATGATCCCCAAGCGGCACATTCCCTCGATGGCGCAGGTCGGCCCGCGGCACGCCGCGCTGCTCGGGCGCATGCTGGCGCTGGCGCCGCAACTGGCGCTCCAGCAAGGCTGTAATCCTTACCCGCAGGGGGGATTTCGCATCCTCTGCAACACTGGCGACGAGGGGCGCCAGGAAGTGCGGCACCTGCACATCCACGTGATGGGCGGCGCGCGACCGTGGCTCAAGGGTTAATATTCAACGCATTTCGCGCACGCTGAACTTCGCCGACTAAAATTGGCCCAACTTGACAGGAGAAACCCATGGGATTTTCAACAACACATCTGATCATTTTTTTGGTCATCATCATCGTGATTTTTGGCACCAAGAAGCTTCGTAACATCGGCTCCGATCTCGGCGGCGCGGTCAAGGGCTTCAAGGACGGCATGAAAGACGGCTCGGACAAGACCACCGATGCACCGGCTGCCCCGGCTGCCCCGGCGCAGCAGGTGGCCACCAACGCCACCGCCGCCAAAGAAACCATTGATGTCGAAGCCAAGACCAAGGCCTGATGCGCCAGGTTTTGGGGTTTGCCAAGTCGCAGGAAACGGTTAAGTGATTGATATTGGTGTCACCAAGCTGGCCATCATCGGTGGCATTGCCTTGATCGTGATTGGGCCGGAGAAGCTGCCGGGTCTGGCCAAGACCATTGGCACGTTATTGGGGCGGGCGCGGCGCTATGTCGCTGACGTCAAGGACGAAGTCAACCGCTCCATGGATTTGGACGAGCTGAAAAAGATGAAGGACACGGTCGAGGGCGCGGTGCGCGACGTGGACAACTCCATCCAGACCAGCGCCGCCGATTTTGAGAAGAACTGGGCCGACGCCACAGGGGAGGCAAGCGACACAGCGTCCCATGATTTTTCTCCGACACCGCCGGCCTACCGGCACCCCAACAAGAAATGGCGCGTCAAGCAGGGCGCCACGCCCAACTGGTACAAAGCGCGCGCCGGCATCCGTACCCGCGCGTTGTCCGGGGCCGCTCGGGTTGCCCGGTTTCGGCCGCATAAAGTGAATTGATGACTGATCCCGTTAACAAAACAGATGAGCTGGCCGGCACGGAGCAACCGTTTGTCGCCCATCTGATTGAACTGCGCGACCGGTTGTTGCGCGCGGTCTATGGCATTGCCGCGGTATTGGCGGTTCTGCTGTTCTACCCCGGCCCGTCCCAACTTTACGACCTGCTTGCCATGCCGCTGGTCAAGGCGCTGCCGGAAGGCTCGCGCATGATCGCCGTGGGCGTGGTCTCGCCGTTTCTGGTGCCGATCAAGGTGTCGGTGCTGGCGGCCATTGGTTTGGCCCTGCCCTGGATTCTTTATCAGATCTGGGCCTTTGTTGCGCCAGGCCTGTACAAGCACGAGAAAAAACTGGTGCTGCCGCTGGTGGCAGCCAGCACCATCCTGTTTTACATGGGTGCGGCGTTCTGCTATTTCTTTGTCTTCGGGCAGGCGTTTCCGGCAATCCAGCGCATGGCGCCGATCTCGGTGGCGGTGAGTCCAGACATTGAGGCTTACCTTGACTTCGTCATCACCATGTTCATCGCGTTTGGCGTCGCCTTTGAAGTGCCCATCGTCGTCGTGATTCTGGCCCGGATGGGCATTGTGACGGTGGCGCAGTTGAAGTCATTTCGCACTTACTTTGTCGTTGGTGCGGCGGCAGTGGCCGGTCTGGTGACGCCCCCCGATCCGGTCTCCATGATTGCCTTGCTGGTGCCAATGGTCCTGCTGTATGAAGTCGGTATTTTTGCGGCACAAGTATTCATCAAGCACACCGCAGCGCCCGACGATGCGGCCGATGCCGCCAAAGCCCAATAGACGACCGGTTCTGTGTCACTGCGCTGGCCTGCGCTGTTTGGGCCGCACGGCGGGCGTCACGTCCACGTCAACCTGGCTGTCGCGGCGCAGCAGACTGAACTTGGAGACGGTCCCTGGCTTCAAGGCAGCAACACTGCTTAGTAGATCGGCCACATTGCTGATTGGTTTACCCGCCACCTGCGTGATCACATCGCCGGGCTTGATGCCGGCTTGCGCCGCCGGTCCATCTTGCAGCACCCCGGTAATGATCACCCCTTCCTTGGCCTTGACACCAAAGGTTTCAGCCAGTTCGGGCGACAAGTCGTTGGGCTCCACGCCGATCCAGCCACGCGTGACCTGGCCGTCTTTCACAATGCCCTCTAACACCAGTTTGGCCGTGGCCACGGGAATGGCAAAGCCAATGCCCATGCTGCCGCCCGAGCGCGAATAGATCGCCGTGTTGATGCCCAACAGATTGCCGTTGGTGTCCACCAGCGCGCCGCCCGAGTTGCCGGGATTGATGGCCGCGTCGGTCTGGATGAAGTTTTCAAAGGTGTTGATGCCCAGCTGATTGCGCCCGAGCGCGCTAATGATCCCGCTGGTGACGGTTTGCCCGACGCCAAACGGGTTGCCAATGGCCAACACCTGGTCGCCCACTTGCAGCGCATCCGAGTTGCCCAGCACAATCGCTGGCAGGCGATCGAGTTCTATTTTCAGGACCGCCAGATCGCTCTCCGGGTCGGTGCCAATCACCTTGGCGCGTGCGCGGCGGCTGTCGTTCAGAACGACTTCAATCTCGTCGGCGCTCTCGACCACGTGGTTGTTGGTCAGGATGTAACCGCTGTCGCTCACAATCACGCCACTGCCCAGGCCCACCTGCGGCGCATTGCCCTGCTCACCAAAGAAGAACTTGAACCACGGGTCCTGGCTGCGCGGGTCATTGCGGGCAGCTTTGCTGGTATTGATGCTGACCACCGCCGCCGATGACCTTTGCGCCGCCAGCCGGAAACTGCCGGGCGGCACGACGCCCGCGCTGCCGGCGGGCGCCTCTATCAGGGACACCGTGCCGGTGCGCGCGGGCCGACTTGGCAACCAATCGGGTTTGAGTGTCGCCACCACAAAATACGCTGCAAGCACCACGGTGACGGTTTGAGCAAACAACAACCAAAGACGTTTCATAGGTATAGCGGGCTAAGCGCCCTTGCACTGGTTAGATAGGCCAAGAGAAAAACGAATAAATTGTAGGCTGCAGGCCGCGTCAGAACAGGTGTAAGGACTATCAAGACTTGCGATTGCTCATGCCGGACGTTGTACAGTGCGGCCATTGCATGTCCAAGAATCATCAAGTCATCCACATTCACCGCAACGCAGCGCAAAAGCCCCTGCCGGGTGCGCCCTGTAATGGTTGTGGTCTGTGCTGTCTGCTGGAGCCGTGCCCCTTGGGCGTTATTTTGTCAAGGCGGCGGCGCGGTGCCTGTGTGGCCGTGCGCTGGCATGACGATGTCCAGCAATACCGTTGTGGTGCCCTGTGTGAGCCTGTCGCCGTGTTGCAGCGTGTCTTACCTGCGCGCTTACAGCGTCTGTCGCCCGGGCTGACCGCGGGGCTAGCGCCCATCCTGGCCCGCTGGGCCCGGCGCTGGATCGCCGTCGGCCAGGGCTGCGACAGTAGCCTGCAGTCAACTGGGCTGGCGGAGTCGCTGACCGACGCAAGAATTCAATGACAATGCAGCGTCTGATGCAAGCCAGATACCTTTGAGCCATTCCACCCCCCTTTTTCACCATGACCGATCGGACCGAACTCCTGCAGGCCTTTGACACGCTGCTCCAACCCGAGCGCTTTCGCGACTACGGCCCGAACGGCTTGCAGGTCGAAGGCGCCACGACAGTGCGCAAAATCGTCTCCGGCGTCACCGCCAGTCGGGCGCTAATCGAAGCGGCCATTGCCGCGCAGGCCGACACTATTTTTGTGCACCACGGTCTGTTCTGGCGCGGTCAGGACGGGCGCATCACCGGCTGGCTCAAGGCACGGCTGGCGCTGCTGCTTGCCGCTGACATCAACCTGTTTGCCTACCACTTGCCGCTGGACGCGCACCCCGAGCTGGGCAACAACGCGCAACTGGGCCTGAAGCTGGGTCTGCGCGCACTGGCGCGCTTTGGCGAACAAGAGTTGGGATTTCTGGGTGAAGCCATGGAACCGGCTGGTTTTGCCTCTGCCGAAGCGCTTGGCCAACACATTGAATTTATATTAAATCGGTCTGTAGCCCTCGTCGGACCTGAACAGCGTGCTATCAAAAAAATTGCCTGGTGCAGCGGCGGCGCGCAAAGCTATTTTGAAGCGGCCATCGCTGCTGGCGCCGATGCCTTCATCACCGGCGAGATGTCGGAGCCGCAGGCGCACTTGGCACGCGAGTGCGGCGTGGCCTACCTCGCCTGCGGCCACCACGCCAGCGAGCGCTATGGTGCGCCGGCCGTGGCGGCCCAGGTCGCCGCGCAGTTTGGCCTGGCGCACGAGTTCGTTGACATTGACAACCCTGCCTGAAAGCGCCCTGCCCCGTGAATCAACCCATTGCGATCACGCTCGGCGATTGCGCCGGCATTGGCCCTGAAATCATTGCCAAGGCGTTCCGCGACGCGCCCGAAATCACGCGCGGCTGCTTCGTGGTGGGTGATGTCGCGACCCTGCGGCGCGCTGCCAAAGTCATCGACGCGGGCGCCATTGCGCTTCCCGTCGCGTTGATCGAGTCCCCGTCCGAGGCTTTGAATATGCCGCCACGCTGCTTGCCCGTGCTGCAAGTGGGGACCTTGGCCGAACCGGTGCCTTTTGGCCGACTGAGCGCTGAGGCCGGGAAATTGGCCGCCGAATGTGTTGTCTGGGCCGCGCAAGCTGCCTTGCGCGGTGAGATTGCGGCGCTGGTCACGGCGCCCTTGCACAAGGAAGCACTGGCGCTCGCGGCCACGCCCGGCTCCCACTATCCGGGGCACACCGAAATGCTGCAAGCACTGGCGGCTGCCCACAGCAACAAGACACTGTCAGATATGCCGGTGCGCATGATGCTGGCCAATGATGAGTTGCGCGTGGTGCTGGTGAGCATTCATGTGTCCTTGCGCGATGCGCTTGACGCCGTCACTTTTGACAACGTGTTGCAGACCTTGCGCATTGCCCATGCGGCCTTGAGCGCCAGTCTGGGACGGGCACCGCGTATCGCGGTGGCGGGGCTCAACCCCCATGCCGGTGAAGGCGGCCTGTTTGGCCGGGAAGAAATTGACATCATCGCGCCCGCCATTGCGGCGGCAAGCGCGATGGGCCTGCAGGTGAGCGGCCCGTTCGCGCCCGATACCTTGTTCATGCGGGCGCGCGCCAAACCGGGCCAGCCGGGTGAATTTGATGCCGTGGTGGCGATGTACCACGACCAGGGCCTGATCCCGGTGAAATACCTGGGCGTCGAGCAGGGTGTCAATGTGACGCTCGGTCTGCCACTGGTGCGCACCAGCCCGGACCACGGCACGGCGTTTGACATTGCGGGTAGCGGTCAGGCGGACGCATCCAGCCTGCTCGCGGCCATTGTCATGGCACGGCGCTTGTGCGAATTGAAGAATTTATAGAAAATTGGCCGCTAACCCCCGTCAAATAACGGCTATTAGCTATCACTAACGTAGCATAAACTACCTCTTCAAACTGTCCCGAATTTCACGCAACAACAGCACATCTTCGCCTGGCGCAGGAGCGGGCGGTGGCGGCGCACTTCTCTTGAGCCGGTTGATCTGCTTGACCATCAAGAAAATGATGAACGCCAGAATGGCAAAGTTAACCGCCACCGTGATGAAGTTGCCGTAGGCCAGCACCGGAACGCCAGCCTTTTTCAGCGCGTCCAGGGTCATCGCAGTGCCTTCCGGTGCCTGCCGAAGCGCCACGAAAAGATTGGAAAAATCCAGCTTTCCAATAACCGCACCCACGACCGGCATCACCAGGTCGCCCACGACCGATTCAACGATCTTGCCGAACGCGCCACCGATGATCACGCCAACGGCGAGGTCCATCACATTGCCCTTAACGGCAAATTCCTTGAACTCTTGCATCATTCCCATTTACTTCTCCTGAAGATATAACGACAGTAAATGCTGTCGCAAATCAGCGCATTGCGCAAGGGGCAAACGCAAGCGCCACGCCTTGAGCCGGCTCAGATCGGTCAGCTACAATCTTGCGCAACCCCCATCCCCTCCCATCGTGTTGTTTTTCCTTGAGGATTCCCATGAGTGAAACCCTTGCCCCTAGCGGCAAAGTCGACGACAGCAAGCGTACCTGGCTGATCGCCACCAGTTGCGTCGGTGCCGCCGGCGGCATTGCTGCAGTCGTTCCTTTTGTCAGCAGTTTTCAGCCGTCTGAGAAGGCCAAAGCAGCTGGCGCAGCGGTTGAAGCCGATATTTCGGCCCTCAAGCCCGGCGAAAAGATGACGGTGGAATGGCGCGGCAAGCCGGTCTGGATCCTGCGACGCACGCCCGAGCAATTGGCCGAACTGCCCAAGCTGGACCCCCTATTGGCGGATCCACAGTCCCTGCGAAAGGCGTATCCGACACCGGCCTATGCGCTCAATGAAGTTCGCTCAATCAAGCCGGAATATCTGGTGGTTGTGGGTATTTGCACGCACCTTGGATGCTCCCCGTCTGACAAGTTGACGCCGGGTCCCCAGCCTTCCCTGCCAGACAATTGGCAAGGCGGCTTCTTCTGCCCTTGTCACGGCTCCACCTTCGATCTGGCCGGGCGCGTCTTCAAGAACAAACCCGCCCCAGACAACCTCGAAGTGCCGCCCCACGTCTATCTCTCTGACACTCGGTTGCTCATTGGCGACGACAAGAAGGCCTAAGGACACACATCATGGCTGAATTCCACGAAATTTCCCCGAACGCCGCCGCCGGCGAAAAGCTGCTCAACTGGATCGACAACCGGTTCCCGCTGTCCAAGCTCTTCAAAGAGCACATGAGCGAGTACTACGCTCCCAAGAATTTCAACATCTGGTATGTTTTTGGCGTGCTTTCGCTGTTGGTGCTGGTGATTCAAATTGTCACCGGCATTTTTCTGGTGATGCACTACAAGCCCGATGCGGCGCTGGCCTTTGGCTCGGTCGAGTACATCATGCGCGATGTGCCCTGGGGCTGGTTGATTCGCTACATGCACTCCACCGGTGCCTCTGCGTTCTTTCTGGTGGTCTATCTGCACATGTACCGCGGCTTGATCTACGGCAGCTACCGTAAACCACGCGAGCTGACCTGGCTATTCGGCTGCGGCATTTTCCTGGCGCTCATGGCCGAAGCCTTCATGGGCTACCTGTTGCCATGGGGCCAGATGAGCTACTGGGGCGCCCAGGTGATTGTCAATTTGTTTTCTGCCATCCCCTTCATTGGCCCCGATCTGGCGCTGCTGATTCGCGGTGACTTCGTGGTGGGCGACGCCACGCTGAACCGCTTCTTCAGCTTTCACGTGATCGCCGTGCCGCTGGTGCTGCTCGGCCTGGTGGTGGCTCACATCATTGCCTTGCATGAAGTCGGCTCCAACAACCCGGACGGCATTGAGATCAAGGCCACCAAAGGGCCCGACGGCATCCCGCTGGACGGCATTCCGTTTCACCCCTACTACTCGGTGCATGACATCTTCGCCGTCAGCGTGTTTTTAATGGTGTTCACCGCCATCATCTTCTTCGCGCCCGAGATGGGCGGTTACTTCCTGGAATACAACAACTTCATCCCGGCCAACCCCTTCCAGACACCGCTGCACATTGCACCGGTCTGGTATTTCACGCCCTTCTATTCCTTGCTGCGCGCCGTCACCACCGAGATGATGTACGCGCTGATTGCCTGCGTGGTCGTCGGCGCCGTGCTGAGCGTGGTCAAAATCAAGATGGCCAGCCTGTTCAAGGGCCTGATCGTGGGTGCGGCAGTGGTCATCGTCGCCATGATGCTGTCCATCGATGCCAAGTTCTGGGGGGTGGTGGCCATGGGCGCCGGTGTGGTGATTCTGTTTTTCCTGCCTTGGCTTGATAACAGCGCTGTCAAGTCGATCCGCTACCGTCCGAGCTGGCACAAGTACCTGTACGGGATTTTTGTCATCAACTTCCTGGTGTTGGGCTACCTCGGCACGCAGCCGCCATCGGCCATCGGTAGCCGCGTGGCCCAGGCTGGCACGCTGTTTTACTTCGGGTTTTTCATCCTGATGCCTTGGTGGAGTCGGATAGGAACACCCAAGCCGGTGCCGGATCGTGTCACCTTTACGGCGCATTGAAGGGAAGAACAAGTTATGAAAACCATGGGTTTCACTCAAAGAATCATTCTCGGCCTGCTGTTGGCATGGGGCTTGGCAGGCGCGGCTCAAGCCAATGTCGGCGGTCCGGCCTGGGACAAAGCACCCAACAAGACCAACGACATGGGTGCCCTGCAAAACGGCGCCAAGGTGTTTGTCAACTACTGCCTGAATTGCCATTCAGCGGCGTTCATGCGCTACAACCGCCTGACCGACATCGGCTTGACCGAGCAGCAAATCAAAGACAACCTGCTCGTTACCAACACCAAAGTCGGCGACACCATGATTGCAGCGATTGACCCGCAGCAGGCCAAGGCCTGGTTTGGCGTCAATCCACCGGACCTCACTGTCATTGCCCGCTCGCGCGCCGGTGCCGGCGGCAGTGGTGCCGACTACCTGTACACCTACATGCGTTCGTTTTACAAAGACGAAACAAAACCCACCGGCTGGAACAATCTGGTGTTCCCTAATGTGGCGATGCCACACGTCTTGTGGCAACTGCAGGGTGAGCGTCGCCCCATCTATGAAGAGCTCAAGGAGCACGGCGAGGTGGTGCATGTCTTCAAGGGCTGGGAGCAACTCAAGCCCGGCAGCATGACGGCCCAACAATACGACGAAACCATCGGCGACCTGGTCAGTTACTTGCAGTGGATGGGTGAGCCGGCGCAAAACACACGCGTTCGGGTCGGCATCTGGGTTTTATTGTTCCTCGGCGTGTTCTCCATCGTCGCATGGCGACTCAACGCTGCCTACTGGAAAGACATCAAGTAGCGCGGCGTCAGCGCTTGGGTTTCGCTTGAAAGAGCGTGGCTTGAGCTTCTCGGAGTGGGGTTGCAGCAAGCATCCCACTCCTTTTAGTTTCAGCATGACTTGGGTGCAAGTCAATGTGCAATGAAACTAGGTTTTGATTTTTAGGAGCTTCCATCATGATGGTGTTGTATTCAGGAACTACCTGCCCATTTTCCCACCGTTGCCGTTTTGTCCTGTTTGAAAAAGGCATGGACTTCGAAATTCGTGACGTTGATCTGTACAACAAGCCCGAAGACATCAGCGTCATGAATCCCTATGGCCAGGTGCCTATTCTGGTGGAGCGTGATCTGATCTTGTACGAATCGAACATCATCAATGAGTACATTGACGAGCGTTTTCCGCACCCCCAGTTGATGCCCGGCGACCCGGTGGACCGGGCGCGCGTGCGCCTGTTCCTGCTGAATTTTGAAAAGGAACTGTTTGTGCATGTGTCAACGCTTGAGTCACGAGCTGCCAAGAGCAACGAGAAGGTGCTGGAAAAGGCCCGCGCCCACATTCGTGATCGATTGACCCAGCTGGCACCGGTTTTCCTGAAAAACAAATACATGTTGGGTGACGGCTTCTCGATGCTCGACGTCGCCATTGCGCCATTGCTGTGGCGCCTGGATTACTACGGCATTGATCTCAGCAAAAACGCCGCGCCCTTGCTGAAATACGCCGAACGCATCTTTTCGCGCCCCGCCTATATTGAGGCACTGACACCGTCCGAAAAGGTCATGCGCAAGTAAGCGCCGGGTCCGAAGCGCCATGATTGACACCACCGACACGCCCTCTACGCGCCCCTATTTGATTCGGGCTTTGTACGAGTGGTGTACCGACAATGGGTTCACACCCTACCTTGCCGTGGCTGTGGACGAGAGTGTGCGGGTTCCGCGTGAATACGTGAAAGACGGACAGATCGTGCTCAACCTCGGTCTGGAGGCAACCAGCGCACTGCAACTGGGCAATGACTTTATTGAGTTCAAAGCCCGTTTTGGCGGCACGGCGCGTGAGATCGTCGTGCCGGTCCACCGGGTCAGCGCCATCTACGCGCGGGAAAATGGACAAGGCATGGCCTTCCCTTTGAGTGCCCCTCAACCGTCCAAGGCCGTGGCCCCTGTCACAAAAAATCTGACTTCAGTGCCAGTTGACGCCGACACTGACGCCGCAGAGCGACAGTCGCCGCCGACTCAATTGTCCAGCGTCGAATCAGGCCAGCGCAGTGACAAGACCGGTCAAAAGCCAAATCCGCCGCGCACCCCGACCCCCGGCGCTCGACCGGCGTTGACACGGGTGAAATAAAGATGGGTTGCCCCTGAAATTCAGGATGCGTCCAGTAAAATGAAAGAGTGCCGATTTAGCTCAGTTGGTAGAGCAACCGCCTTGTAAGCGGTAGGTCATCAGTTCGAATCCGATAATCGGCACCACTAGACAGTACAAAGGCCTTCAAGGAGATATTCTTGAAGGCCTTTTTCATTGGTAAATCGTAAGCACGCGGCCAACCCATCTTGACCACAGCGCAGTGGCTGTGTCTGGGAATCAAAGAGATTGAATATGCGGCTGGCCGCCAAGGGCCAT
>NZ_JAAFHA010000090.1 GCF_010365055.1 Rhodoferax sp. | reverse complement strand
TGGATTGAACGGGGCGCTTGGGCAAGCGCCAGAATGCCTTTTATAGACGCAAAGGCTTTTACCGTCTGTGCGACACCGAACACAGTTTTTTGTCGCTTCATTCTTTTGCTTTTTTCAGTCTCAGAAGGCGCGCGTTGATGGCCACAATCACCGTGCTGGCGGCCATCAGGGCCGCACCCAGGGCGGGCGTCAGCAACACGCCCCACGCGTAAAGCGCGCCAGCCGCCAGTGGAATGGCAACCACGTTGTAGCCCGTGGCCCACACCAGGTTCTGAAGCATCTTGCGATAGGTGGCGCGGGACAACTGCACGATGGCCACGACATCCATCGGGTTGCTGCGCACCAGAACAATGTCGGCGGTTTCCACCGCCACGTCGGAGCCGGCGCCGATGGCGATGCCCACATCCGCCTGCGCCAGCGCCGGTGCATCGTTCACGCCATCACCGGTCATGGCCACCAACACGCCGCGCGCCTGCACTTCTTTCACTTTGGCGGCCTTGTCCTGCGGCAGGACTTCGGCAAAGTATTCATCGAGTCCGACCTGGTCGGAAACCCACTTGGCCGTCGCCTGGTTGTCGCCGGTGAGCATCATGCAGCGGATGTCCAGTGCCTTCAGGGCGGCGATGGCCTGCTTCGCTTCGGGCCGCACGATGTCGGCCAGCGCCATCGCGCCTTTCAATTGCCCGTCCACGAGCACAAATACGACCGTTTTTCCCTGTGCTTGCAGCGGCTCGACACGCTTGTCAGCGAGGTCAATGTTCTGTTCTCGCAAGTAGCCCGGGCTGACCACCTTGATGTCTTTGCCATCGACGCGGCCTTCAGCCCCCTTGCCCGGGATGCTTTTGAAATCCTCCACCGGTGACTTTTGCTCAGAAGATTCGGCTATCGCCTTGGCGATCGGATGCTCGGAATTCGCGTCCACGGAGGCGGCGTACTTGCGCAGCGTTGCTTCGTCGATGTCCGGCGCCAGCAGCAAGGTGTCGGTGACGCCGAAGCGGCCCTCGGTGAGGGTGCCGGTCTTGTCGAAAATGACAGCCTGCAGCTTGCGGGCGCCTTCAAAGGCCACGCGATTGCGGATCAGCAGGCCGTTGCCCGCGGCCAACGCCGTCGAGACAGCAACCACCAGCGGCACGGCCAGGCCGAGCGCATGCGGACAGGTGATCACCATCACGGTCACGGCGCGTTCGATCGCGAAGGCCAGTTCCGTGTCCATGAACACCAGCCAGACCAGGAAGGTGAGGGCACCGCTGACCAACGCAATCAGGGTGAGCCACATGGCGGCGGTGTCGGCGAGGTTCTGGGTCTTCGACTTGCTTTCCTGCGCCTGTTTGACCAGGTCGATCACCTGCGAAAGAAACGAATCCTTGCCGGTGCCCTTGACTTCGATGGTCAGCGCGCCCTCGCCGTTGATGGCGCCGCCGATGACCTTGCCACCGCTCTTTTTGCTGACCGGCGTGGACTCCCCGGTGAGCATCGCCTCATTGACCGAACTCTCACCATCGACCACGACACCGTCGGCGGGGACCTTCTCGCCCGGTTTGATCAGTACCTTGTCGTCCAGGGCCAATTCACTCAGCGGCACGTCCTGCACGCTGCCGTCGGGCATGAGCATGTGGGCGTCGGAGGGCATCAGTTTGGCCAGTTCCTCGAGCGCCTTCGATGCGCCCATCACCGACCTCATCTCGATCCAATGCCCTAGCAGCATGATGTCGACCAGGGTGGCCAGTTCCCAGAAGAACACCTTGCCGGTCAGCCCGAACACCACGGCACTGCTGTACAGATAGGCGGTGGTGATGGCCACTGCCACCAGCGTCATCATCCCGGGCTTGAAGGCTTTGAGCTCCGTGTAAAGACCCTTGAGGAAAGGCCACCCGCCGTACCAGAAGACCGCTGAGGAAAAGGCAAACAGGACGTAGATGTCGCCGCTGAAGCCGATGGCCTCGCGCAGACCCAACAGCGTTTGCAGCAGCGGCGAGAGGGCCAGAATTGGCAGCGTCAGGACCAGCGAGATCCAGAACCGCTTGCGAAAATCCGCCGCCATGTGGGCATGGTGATCCTGATGGCCCTGATGTGCCTCTTCGTGTTCGTCCGAGTGCGCCGGCGGCTCAGGGCGGGTGGCGCTGCCAGGCTGCAATTGGGCTTGCGCATCCGACCAATGCTGCTCGGCATGTCCTTGCGGACGGCCTTCCTTCTCATAGAGGGCGTAGGCCTTTTTGGCCACTTCATCCTGGGTCGGCTTCGGTGTCGCTTCATCGTTGGCGGCGTGTTCGTGTTCATTCATTTGGGTCTCCAACGTACCCATCCATCCATCCGCCCACTTCAGCGCAGAAGCAGCGCAAGGTGGTGCAGGTACAAACGGTGTCAATTTGCGCCATGGGGCTGGCGCTGTCTGTGCGCCAGCGAACATGGCTGGACCTCTTTTGTTGAGCTGGCCAGATCCAGCGTTCGCCGGCGCACAGACTTGGCACCGAAAAAGACCTAAAGTGCGCTTCGCTGCCGCCGTGCCCTGTGTTCGTCGCGACAGGGCAGGGGTTTTAGCTATTTTTTCAATTGATCAGGAGCTTGCCATGTCCCCCACCCGTTTCCTCTTTGGCGCGTCGTGCGCGCTGCTGCTGACCACGTTGGCGGCCTGTCAACCGGCCGGCCAGCGCAATTCGATGCCCGCATCGACGCAGGGGCTTGAGACCCCCGCCAAGAACGGCGCGCGCATCTACTTCACCGGCGTGAGCGAGCGCGGCACCCCGCTCAGCCACACGGGTGGACCCGATCTGGGTGGCGCCATGATGGGTGGCACCATGATGGGCGGCTATGGCCAATGGCTGACCTGTGCCTCCTGTCACGGACCGGAGGGCCGCGGCGGCAAGCACCTGATGCACATGCGGGTCATGGACGCGGCCGACATTCGCTATGCCGCGCTGCGCACCATGTCGGAATTGAAAGGGCGCCAGCGTCCATACGACCTGGACGATTTCCGTCAGCAGGTCGAGCAAGGCCGGCATCCCGATGGTGAAGAAGTCAAGGCGGACATGCCGCGCTGGAAAATGAGCGACGCCGATCTGGCCGATCTGTTCGCCTTTCTCAAAACCCTGCCTGAATGAGTGTGGACCGCCTGCAGGCGTAGCCGGCTCGCGTCGTCATGATCGACGGCGGGTCTTGAATTGCCCATGCAAGCGCTGATCAACGCACTTTCTCAGCACCCCGAGCTGGCACTCGCTGCGGTGTTTGCTGCCGCGCTGCTGGAATCGGTGGCCGTGGTCGGCACCGTTGTTCCGGGTAGTTCGGTGGTGGTGGTGGGCGGCGTGCTGGTCGGCCTGCAGGTCCTGGACCCATGGTGGGCCGGGCTGGCAGCGGTCACTGGCGCCACGTTGGGCGACGGCATGAGCTACTGGCTCGGTCGCCACTATCACGAGCGGCTTTTGAACGTGTGGCCGCTCAAGAGCTATCCCGCGCTGTTTGAGCGTGGGCAGGCGTACTTCACGCGAAACGGCGGCAAGAGCGTGTTCCTGGGCCGCTTCCTCGGGCCGGTGCGGGCCATCGTGCCAGTCGTCGCGGGCATGGCCGACATGCCGGTGCCCAGGTTCATGGTGGTGAACGTCCTGTCCGCCATCGCCTGGGCCGGCGCGCACCTGCTGCCCGGTGTGCTGTTCGGCGCTTCGCTGCAGCTGGCCGGCGCGGTGAGTTCACGTCTGTTGATTCTCCTGCTCGGCGTGGCGCTCGCCGTTTGGCTCGCCGCCGTGCTGTGGCGCCTGGCTCGCCGAAGGGTCTGGCCACTGGTCAGCCGCTGGCGCGATCATGCGGTGGCCTGGGCACACGCCAGAGCCGGCGTGTTGCCGCGCGTTATCCGGTCGCTGCTCGACCCTGCGCGGGCGGAGTCGCTCGGGCTGCTCATGGCGGCCTTGCTGCTGCTGGGTGGGGCCTGGATGTTCCTTGGCATCCTGGAAGACGTGCTGTCGAACGACCCGCTGGTGCAGTTCGACCACGTCGTGTTCACCTCCTTGCAGCAACTGCGCAGCGCCTGGGCCGACCAGCTGATGATCACCGCCACCGAACTCGGCAGCGCGCCGGTCGCGCTCGCCGTGATCACTGCGGTGGCGCTGCTGCTCGCACTGAAGCGGTGCTGGCGCACGCTGGCCTATTGGTTGACGGCCGTCGGCTTTGCCCAGGCACTGGTCTGGATCCTGAAGCTGACGCTGGGGCGGGCCCGGCCCATAGCGATGTACGCCGGCATGGAGCAGTTCTCCTTTCCGAGCGGGCACGCCGCGTCCAGCATCGTGCTCTATGGGTTCCTGGCCGTTCTGCTCGCACGCGGCAAGTCGCCCCGGGTCAGGTCGGCCATCGCGCTGGTGGCGGCGCTGCTGGTCGGGCTCATCTCGTTCTCGCGCCTGTACCTCGGGGCGCATTGGCTGTCGGACGTGCTTGCCAGCCTGAGCCTGGGCACGGCCTGGGTCGCGCTGCTCAGCATGGCCTATTTGCAGCATGTGCGCGGCGAGCGCCTGCCGGCCCGGGCCCTGTCGCTCACCGCGCTGGGGGCGCTGGTGCTGGCCGGCGCGGGCGTGGTGGCGACGCACCGGGCCGCGGATGTCATCCGCTATGCACCTGGCCAAGTGGGCGCCACCGTCACACTCGCCGATTGGCCGTCCGGGGGATGGCGGCGCCTGCCGGCCCGCCGAACCGAGGTGGACGGTGATCACGAGGAGCCGCTGGCGCTGCAATGGGCCGCTACGGCGGACCGGATCGAGCAGGTGCTCCAGGCCGGCGGATGGCACCGGCCGCCGCCCTGGGCGTCGCGTGCGGCGCTGTTGTGGCTGCTGCCCTCCTCGCCGGCCGGACAGCTCCCGGTGCTGGCCAAGTTTCACCAGGGCGAGGCGCCCACCATGAGTTTTGAGCGGGAACTGGACCCATCCCAGCGCTTGGTGATCCGCCTTTGGCGCACGGACTACAGCGTCAGCACGGCGAACAATCCCGCTGCGCCCTTGTGGGTCGGCATTGCCACGCGGGAACGGTTGATGCACCCGGCAGGCCTCCTCACGCTGGCCAAGACTGACCCGGACTTCGCTTCGTCGACGGCACAATTCGCCATGCTGTTGCAGGCACACAAGGTGGCTGTGACCATCAGGTACCGGGACGCGCTTGCGGTGCTGCTGCTTCAGTGAGCCGGGGCCGCCTGCCGGCCAGGAAACGCCGCCTGGTAACGCAGCCGGTAAAACTGTGCCTCGTCGATGCGCCCGAGCAGCGTGGCGCTGTCGATCAGCTTTTGAATCACGCGCGGCTCGGGAGAGAAGTGAAGCATGTCCAGGGCCAACTGGTGCAGGTGCGCCGCGTTGGCGGCGGTCAAAGGGGTGGTGGTGAGCTCGGCAAAGCGCAGCTGATCCTGAAACAGCCAGCTATGCTGAATTTTTTCCAGCGGGTGCTCGCGATAGGCTTCAGCGCGCATTTTGGGGCTCAGGTAAAGCTGGCTGACGCGCTGATAGTCCCAAGCGGCGTAGCCGGCAATTGCTATTATAAAGATAGCTATTGATGCAGGTAGAGCGAGGGCTAGAGGCCAAAAAGGCTTGGATTCCGGGCAAGACTCGGGCGCTGTGCCGCCCGGCCGGCGCCACAGCAGCCAGAGGCTCAGACCAAACGCCACCTGGAACGGCCCGTACCACAGCGGGTACTCCAGCAGGCTGTGCAGCAGGATCAAACCCAGCACCGACCAGGCCAGCTGCCGCGTCGCGTCCCGCTCGCGCCAGGGCTTGGCGCGCGCCATCAGCCACAGCCCGCTGCCACACAGGGCCAGCGCCAGCGGCAAGCCCAGCTCCACGGCCAGCTGCAGCGGCAGGTTGTGGGCGTTGTCCAGAATGTCGCAAAAGCGCCGGCCCGGGTAGAGCGTGATGAAGTGGGCGTAATCGAGCTCGCCCCAACCCCAGCCAAGCCAGGGCCGTTGCGCGATCAGGTGCAGCACATTACCCCACAGGGTCAGGCGGCTGGCACAGGCTGTGTCGCCGATATGCAAGCGCGCCAGCATGCCGCTGGCCTGCAGATTCAGGCCCGCCAACAGCGGCAAAGCCACCGCAGCGACCGCGTAGGCCAGCACGGCGGTCAGCAGCAGGCGCAGCGCCGGCGGGCACCAGCCGCTGCCAGGGGCGCGCCAGACGATGACCAGCAGCGTCAACAGCAGCAGCTGCACCAGGCCGGTGCGCGAGGATGATGCCGCGTTGCCCAGCGCCAGCAGGGCTGCCGCCGCCAGCGGCATCCAGGTGCGCCAAGCGAGGGGCGATGGGCGCGGGCTGGCTCCGGCCATGCCGCGCGCGGCCGCACTTCGCGCCGCCCACCACAGCAAGGCCGCCAGGCCGATCTTGGTCAGCGTGGCAAACTGGTTGCGCTGGCGCAGGTTGGCATAGGCCTCGCCCAGGCCGGCGCTGTTGACCCAAGGTGTCAACGCGCCCGCCGCCCCAAAATACTGCAGCAAACCCAGCACGGCACTCAGCAGCGCAGCCACCAGCCAGGCGCTGGCCGCCAGCGCGGCCACCTGGGCCGGGCGGGCCCGCGCTGCCCATGGCAGCAGGCAGGCGAACCCCACCAAGGCGGTGAGCCAGGGCATCACGTTGGGCGTCGGGCCGGGCGAGAACGGATTGAGCCAGGGCAGGCTCAGGCCGAGGAAGGCGGCCAGAGGCAGGAGTGCGGGGCGGAGGCTGGTTTGCGCCATTTTTGAATGTTTTAGGCCTCTAGCCCCCGTGTTTATTGCATATACAGCTATTAATTTAATAGTATATACGAGCGTGGTCGGAGTTTAGCGTGTCCGTCAATCGGCCTGCCCGGTCTACAGCTGGGATTTGAAATAGTTGAATGCATGCTTGAAGGCGTCGCGAACTTTTTCCATCTCTGTCACCATGGTCTCCCATTTGTCTTCGCCCGCAGCCTTGAGGTCGACGAGCTTCGCCTTGGCCAGCCTGGATTGATGACGCAGCTTCGCCATTTCGTCCCTGTATTTGTCCCGTGCCGTGTCCTTGGCCTCTTGCGCCTTGGCTTCGAGTTTGCTCATCTGGGCATCGAGTTCGTCGAGCTGCAATTTCATTTTTTCGATGTAGTCGTCGCGGGTTGACATGGTCAGTCCTCCGGGTTGAAAACATGGGTGCAAAGGCGGCCTGCCCCTGCTGCGGATCGCTTGCCTGCGTTCAGGCATGCGGGCTCAGAATAGACCGGCCAACCGGCGCGGTCTGTGCGAATTCGCATGAAGTTGCTGCCAAACCGGCTGCCGTCCCGTGACATCGCCCCAGTGTCGGCCGGCTTTACAGTTCGCTGCGGAATCTCAGGAGAGCCTCGCGCAGGTCCTTGTCATGCAACACATTTTCCAGATTGGCGCGAATATTGCTGGCCCCGGATTGGCTGCGACTCATGCAGCGCCATGCTTTCCAGAATGGGCGTGTGCCAGCAGGTCGTGCCATTCGCGGTGAGCAACCATTCAGATGGGGAGTGCGGAAAAATGTTTGACAAGTTACTGCGCGGGGCCTTGACGCTGGTTCTCGCGTGCGCGTCAGTCGTGGCGACGGCTTCACCGTACACGTCGATCACGGTCTTCGGCGACAGCCTCTCGGACGGGGGCAACGCCTACACCTACACGCAAGCGATTTTCGGGCCTGACAACGGTTTCCCGCCCGCGCCCTATGCGCAGCGCTTCAGCAACGGTCCGGTTGCCGTCGAGCGACTGGCGGCTAATTTGGGTCTGCCGTTGACCCCGTCGCTGCTGGGTGGCAGCAACTATGCCATTGGCGGGGCGGAGACCGGATGGGCGAACTATCTCAGGCTCAACGCGAATCCGTTTATCGCTGCGGCATTTTCCGGCAGCAACACCGGTGTGCTGGCACAAGTGGCCGCTTTCACTTCATCGCACAACCCCGACCCATCGGGTCTGGTCGTGCTATGGGCTGGACCGAACGATCTTTTCTCGGCGCTCGCCTCTGCAGGCGATCCCGTGACGGCCATGTCGCTTGCCTTGGCCAACCTGCAGTTGGCGGCGCAGCGGCTGTACCTTGATGGGGCCCGCACGATCCTGATGCCAAACATGCCGAACATCGGGCTGACGCCTTTTGGCCTGGCTTCAGGGGCAATGGCGCAACTCACAGCGATCTCTGCGGGTTTCAACGCCGGGCTTCATCTCCTGGCCGGCGCATTGGGTGGGGCAGACCCGGGCCTCAATATTGTTGAATTCGACACCTTCGGCCTGTTTGACAGCGTTATCAACAGCCCCGCCAGCTACGGTTTCTCAAACGTGACGCAACCCTGTTTCGACGGCCTCTCGGTCTGCGCAAACCCCGATTCCTACCTGTTTTGGGACAGCGTGCATCCAACGGCCAGAGCCCATCAATTCATTGGGGACCGGTTCACGACCGCCGTTCCCGAGCCAGCCACGACTGCGCTGATGGTGCTCGCCTTGATTGGCCTGTACGCTTCGCGCCGTCGTCAAGCTTGAGCGCAATCAAGATTCCCGATGGCTCAGCCGAGCGGCTGGCGACATTCCAATTGGTGAAAGCCTGAGCAAGGCGCCGTCTATCCGCCCACCACCGACCAGCCCGCGTGCAGGTTGACCTTGTCGTTTTCGTACTCCCATTGGGTGCCGCAGCGGTCGCAGACGTAGCTGGTGATGGTGACCTGACCGTGGCTGCGTGGCTCTTTGCGGTTGTCGCCTTGCACCAGTTCGGCGTGGCCTGGGGCGCGGCGCCAGTTGCGCTGGATGCCAGCGCACGAATCGCAAAGCGCCGCCTGCTTCGATTCGTTCGTTTGATTCAAGTCTTGGGTCATGGTGCTGCTCCTGATGCTGTGGATGGGTGGCTTGCTGGGCCTAGATTGTCGTCCTCGCGTTATGCGGTGATTACCTCATTTATTCGACGCACGACATGCGGTGAATAAACGCATAATCGGCGCATGCCCCACAACGCCGAGCCCCTCTACATCTGGCAGCAACCCGACTGGCCGCACTGGCGCTTTGACGCCGCTGCCCTCGCCGAGCCGCTGGCGCAGACGCACCGCGCGCAGGGCCATCTGCTGGGGCGCATGGCTGAGCTGGGCGTGGCGCAGCGCGACCAGGCCACCTTGCAGGTCTTGACGCAAGAGGTCATCAAGACCAGCGAGATTGAAGGCGAACGGCTCAATCTGGAGGCCGTGCGCTCGTCCATCGCACGCAGGCTGGGTGTGGACATTGGTGCGCTATCCCCGCCCGATCGGCATGTGGACGGCGTCGTGGACATGGTGCTCGACGCCACGGGCCGTTTTGACCAAGCCCTCACGCCTGAGCGCCTGTTTGGCTGGCACGCCGCTCTGTTCCCGACTGGCTACAGCGGTATGGCGCGCATCCGCGTTGGCGCGTGGCGAGACGATGCCGCTGGCCCCATGCAGGTCGTGTCCGGCTACGCTGGCCGCGAAAAAGTGCACTACCGGGCGCCCCCCGCCCACACGCTGGCCGCAGAAACCGACAATTTCCTGCAGTGGTTCAATGCCGACACAAAAGGCGATGCCTTGATCAAAGCCGGCCTGGCCCACCTGTGGCTCGTCACGCTGCACCCGTTTGACGATGGCAATGGCCGCATCTCACGCGCCGTGGGCGACATGGCGCTGGCGCGGGCAGACGGAACCCCCCAGCGCTTTTACAGCTTGAGCGCCCAGCTACAGCGCGAGCGCAAAGACTATTACGACCAGTTGGAGGCCACGCAAAAGGGCCCGCTGGACGTCACCCCCTGGCTGGCCTGGTTCCTGGGTTGCCTGCAGCGCGCCGTGCTCGGCGCAGACGACACCCTGGCCGCCGTGCTGGGCAAAGCCCAGTTCTGGCAGCGCTGGGCAGGCACGCCCATGAACGAGCGGCAAATCAAACTGATCAACCGTCTGCTCGACGGCTTTCAAGGCAAGCTCACCACCGCCAAATGGGCGGCGATTGCCAAGTGCTCTACGGACACGGCGCTGCGCGATATCAGTGAATTGCTGGCGCGCGGGGTGTTGCGGAAATTGGAAGGTGGGGGAAGAAGTACGGGGTATGAGTTGAGTAAATAGGCCGTCAGCCCCCGTCCAATCTGCGAGAGACGCTATCAAATCAGGACCGAGCCGGAGTCCCCGGCCCGCGCACTACCGCCTGCGCCCAGCGCCGGGCCATGGCCGGGGTGTTGAAGCAGGTGGTGGCGTGGTGGGTGCTGCACACGGCGCGCTCCAGCAGCTGGATGTCGGCCTCGTGCTGGCGGGCCACATGCGGGTCTTCAAAAAAAATGACTTTCTGGCAGCGCTGGTCCAGCACCAGTTCGGCAATCTGCGCGTCGCCACCAAGCGGACCGCTTTGGTAGCAGGTGACCCAGGGCTGCGTTTGCGGCCAGCCGCGCGACCAGGCCATGTCGTTCAGGCGCTTGCCGGTGGTGCCGGTGGCCACGCGCCCGGCAAAGCGCGACAGGGTGTCGAAATGCTCGGCGGCAAAGGCCACCATTTCATCTTTCAGCGCGTCGTGGGCGACCAGCGCCGCCACCTGGGATTCGAGCGCAAACAGCGGCGCGGCCTCGGGCACGCGCAGCGCGTGCAGGCCGGCGTTGGTCAGCTCCACCGCCACCCATTCCATGGCCCCGGCCAGGGTGGATGCAAACGGTTTGCCGTGAATCACGCACTGGCGTTTGAGCGCCTGGGCTTCGGGGTAGATCGAGGTCGGGTCCACCGGGTCCACCAGAAAAAACACGCCGTCCAGGGCGGCCTGCGGCGCCAGGCCACCGGCCATGCGCGACACCAGGCGCATCAGCCCGCCGTCGCGGCCATTGCCCACGGGGTGGAGCTGGCCGTCCAGCAGTTTGTATTTGCTCAGCGCGTCATAGGCACCGCCGGTGGCGTGCAGCTCCAGGCCCAGCGCCTGCAGACCGGGTTCACAGGCGCGCGCCCAGCGCAGCAGGCTGCTGTCCGGGCCGAGACGATGCAATCGATGTGCGACAAGTCCAAAGTTCATGGTGACGGTTTTCTTGTGGCCTCACGGGAGAGGCGTGATGGGGGCGCGATGGGGTCTACTGTAATCGGCAGCGCCGTCAATGTGTCGTGTCGTTGCCACTAGACTCTGAGCTGCACCCAAACCATCAAGACCCATCCCATGACCCCCTCCCAACCATGAATCCTGGTGTGCTTTACGCCGCGCTGGCTTACACGGCCTGGGGATTGCTGCCGGTCTTCTTCAAACAGCTCATCCAGGTCAATGCGTTTGAGATCGTGATGCACCGCATGGTGTGGTCGCTGGTTTTCTTGCTGTGCGTGCTGGCCGTGCTCAAACGCTGGGCCTGGCTGCGCGGCGTCGCCCGCCAGCCACGGGTTCTGCTGGCGTTTGCGGTGTCGGCCTTGCTTTTGTCCGTCAATTGGTCGGTGTATGTGTGGGCGGTGCAAAACGCCCATTTGGTCGATGCCAGTTTGGGTTACTTCATCTTGCCCTTGGTCAATGTGGCGATGGGCTTTGCCTTTTTGCATGAGCGTCCGCGCCCTGGGCAGTGGCTGGCGGTAGCGGTGGCCGCAGCAGGCGTGCTGTGGCTCACTGTGCAGGCGGGGCGATTGCCCTGGGTGGCGTTGGTGCTGGCGCTCTCGTTTGGCATCTATGGCTTGCTGCGCAAGCTGGCCAAGTTGGGCGCGCTGGAAGGCCTGACGCTGGAGACCCTGCTGCTGGCGCCCATGGCGCTGGGCCTGCTGGGGTGGTGGACGTGGCACGGGCAAGGCGCTCTGGTACAAGGCGATCCGGCGACCTTGGGCTGGCTGTTGCTGGCCGGACCGCTGACCGCCATCCCCTTGCTGCTGTTTGCCGCCGGCGCACGCCGCATACCCATGGCCACACTGGGCATCCTGCAGTACATCTCACCGAGCCTGCAGATGCTGCTGGGTGTGTGGCTGTACGGCGAAGCGTTTGAGCCGGCGCGCGCCATCGGCTTTTATCTGATCTGGGCGGCGTTGGCGCTGTACAGCGCGGACAGCTTCTGGCATGCGCGCAAACAGCGATTCAATCAATAGCCCATCAGGACCGATCCGGAATCGCCAGCCCCCGCACCACCGCCGGCCGTGCCACAAAGGCCGCCAGCGCGCGCGTCACGTTCGGAAAATTCTGCATGCCCACCAGATCACCGGCCTCGTAAAAGCCGATCAGGTTGCGCACCCAGGGGAAGGTGGCGATGTCGGCGATGGTGTAGGCGTCGCCCATGATCCAGGCGCGGGTCGCCAACCGCTCATTCAGCACGGCGAGCAGGCGCTTAGCCTCTGCCACATAGCGGTCGCGCGGGCGCTTGTCCTCATAGTCCTTGCCCGCGAACTTGTGGAAGAAACCCAGCTGGCCAAACATCGGGCCGACACCGCCCATCTGCCACATCAGCCATTGAATCGTCTCGTAGCGCTGCGCCGCATCCTGGGGCATGAATTGACCCGTTTTCTCGGCCAGGTAAATCAGAATCGCGCCAGACTCGAACAGCGCCAGCGGCTTTTCCCCCGGACCGTTGGGGTCGAGGATGGCCGGAATCTTGTTGTTGGGGTTGAGCGAGAGAAATTCCGGCGTCATCTGGTCATGGGTCTCGAAGCTGACCAGATGCGGCTCGTACGGCAGGCCGGTTTCCTCCAGCATGATCGACACCTTGACGCCGTTGGGCGTGGGCAGCGAGTAGAGCTGCAGCCGATCGGGATGCCGGGCGGGCCACTTGTGGGTGACGGGGAAGGTGGAGAGGTCAAGCATGGAGGACTCCTTGGGGTGGATGTGGGCAGTGAGCGCCGTGAATGAGATATTTTGGCCGAAAAGGTTGGGGCCTGTTGCAGCCGGAGGCCGAATTTCCATATGCCAAATCAGCCTCCAGCCCCCGTCCCACCTGCGCAAGCAGCTATTAAATCAGGATTGCACAGGAATCCCCAGTCCGCGCACCTGCTAACCCACACCAAAGCGGTCGGCGACCATGCCAAAGCGGGGCGAGAAAAAGGTCTTGCCCAGTGGCATCTGCACTTGGCCACCTTTGGCCAGTGCTGTGAACAAACGTTCCCAATGAAAAACCCTTGAAGGTGGCTTGCGCGTTGCTAGTTTCCGTCGGACATCATGACGGTGCTGTCTGACTGGCAAACATGGCATCGCAACGTTTCTGCATCTCATCGAACGCCACGTCTTCGACGTGGGTCATGACATGCCACTTGTGTCCGAACGGGTCCAGCAGCGAGCCGGTGCGGTCACCATAAAACTGGTCCTTCACGGGCTCCAGCACGGCGGCACCGGCAGCCAGCGCACGCTGGCAGGTGGCATCCACATCCGGCACATACAAGGCAATGCCAACCGGTATCCCGCCCAGTGTGGACGGGCTCTTGTTGCCCCACGCGGGCATTTCCTGCGCCAGCATGAAGCGGGAGTCGCCGATCTGCATTTCGGCATGGCCGACCGTGCCATCCGGCATCAGGATGCGTCCGACCTCGACCGCGCCGAAGGCCTTTTGGTAAAACAGAATGGCGGCCTGCCCGTCTTTGACGGAAAGATAGGGCGTGATGGCGTGAAAGCCTGGCGGGACGGGGTTGGTGGTTTTCATGAGTGCTCCTGGGTCAATGGGTTGGAGAGGCAAGACGGCTTCCCCTCAGGTTTGCGCACAGGCGCGCTGGTCTTTGCGAGCGCATTCGAATGGGTTCATAAACCATGCCTGAGCGTTCATTGGGGTGATTTGGGTTCGTAGCGCAGGATCACGCAGCCTGTGCTGAGCGTTTTTGCTTCGATCAGATGCAGCTTTAGTTGGTCCTGGCCCGGCTTGAACAAGGGTTTGCCACGGCCCAGGACCACCGGGGCAAGAGCCAGGCGGTACTCGTCGAAGAGACGATGCTCGATAAATGTCGATGACAAATCGGCGCTGCCAAAGACCAACAGATTGCCCGAGCCCTCCTGCTTGAGCCTGATGGTTTCCTGAACGGCGTTGCCTTCGATGTGCCGAGTATTGGACCAGTCGGCATGTTTGAGCGTGCGTGAGAAGACCGCCTTGGGCAACTGGTTCATGAGGTCTGCAATCTCACCCTGTGCGCTTTGCCAGTACGCCGCCATGCCTTCGTAGGTTGTTCGCCCGAACAGCAACATGTCGGCTGTGTGCAGCTGTTCGATGGAGATTTGTTCCAGCTCCGGGCCCCAGAACTCCTGGTGCCAGTCAAGGTCCCAGCTCTTAGCACCTTCAAACATGCCATCGAGCGTGAGAAGGTTCCACATGATCAGTTTGCGCATGGGGGGTCTCCTGTTATTCGACCAAAGCGGTTGCAAAAAGGGTCATTCCATTCGGGGGAATGAAGGACAGGTTGGCAGGTTTCCCTTGTCATCCCCTGTAATGTGTACGCCGTACACAACTAGAATAGCAAAGCTAATGGACGGTGTCCACATACAAGAAATAACATGAATGCCATATCAACTATTGCCCAACGCACGCGCAGCACCTACCGCCATGGCGACCTGCGTCGCGTCTTGCTGGAGGCGGGCATCGAACTGGCGCGCCAGGGCGGCCCGGATGCGGTGGTGCTGCGCGAAGCGACCCGGCGCGCGGGTGTGGCACCCAACGCCGCGTACCGCCACTTCGCCAGCCGCCAGGCACTGCTGCAGGCGGTGCGCGCGGCCGCCCTGTCGGCGCTGGCCCAGGCCATGGAGAACGAGCTGGCCGCCTTGCCCGCCACCCTGTCGCCTGCGGACCTGGCGCGCGCCAGCGTGCGGGCGGTGGGCACCGGTTACCTGCGTTTCGCCCAGCGCGAGACCGGTTTATTTCGCACCGCCTTCGCGGCCTCCGACAAATTTCTGCAAGTCACGCCCGAACTTCCGACCGCCGGCCCGGGCGGCCTTAACCCGTTTGAGCTGCTGGGTGCCGCGCTGGACAAGCTGGTGCAGGCCGGTGTCATGCCCCCTGAACGCCGCCCCGGGGCCGAGTTTCTGGCCTGGTCGGCGGTGCACGGCCTGGCCATGCTGGTGATTGACGGGCCGTTGGCCAGCACCGTCGGGCCGCACATGCAGCAAGTCGGGCAGCGGCTGCTGGATATGGTGGAAAAGGGGCTGTAGGCTGCCCTGATCGACGGCTCTCTGATGAATTCATGTAGATTAAATTGGCCTCTAGCCCTCATATCTATTGCATATATAGCTGCTAAAAACATAGTAAATAGTGGCCATGGACCTGTTTGACGACCCACCCCCCGATGCGGCACAGACGCAGATCGCCCCCGGCGCGATGTTGCTGCATGGCTTTGCCCGGGGCGGGGATGCCGCGTTGCTGCAAGCCGTCGAGTCCGTCCTGCATCAAGCCCCCTTGCGCCACTGGCAAACCCCCGGCGGCTACACCATGTCGGTGGCCATGAGCAATTGCGGGCCGCTGGGCTAGGTGTCCAGCGCCAGCGGCTACCGCTACGCCGCAGTGGACCCGCTCTCCGGCCAGCCCTGGCCCG
>NZ_JAAFHA010000089.1 GCF_010365055.1 Rhodoferax sp. | reverse complement strand
GCTCGCGGCGTTGTAGCCAAAAACGGGGTCCGGCGATTCATCCACCCGGTTCAGGATCACCGACGGTTCATCACCGGCATTGCTGACGATGCAGCGCAAGGGCTCTTCCAGGGCGCGGGCCACCAGGCGTATGCCCGATGTCTCATCGAGCGTGCTGCCAGTCATCGTGAGCAAGGCGCGCCGGGCACGAAGCAGCGCCACGCCACCGCCCGGCACGATGCCTTCTTCAACCGCCGCGCGGGTGGCGTGCAAGGCGTCTTCAACCCGAATCTTGCGCTCCTTCAACTCGGTTTCAGTGGCGGCGCCGACCTTGATCAAGGCCACACCACCGGCCAATTTTGCTGCGCGCTCGTCGAGCTTTTCGCGGTCATAGTCGCTGCTCGCCAATTCGCGCTCTTTGCGAATGGTGGCGATACGATCCTTGATCGCCTGGGGCTGGCCGGCGCCACCAATCAGCGTGGTGGTTTCCTTGCTGACTTCAGCGCGGGTGGCGCGCCCTAGATCTGATAATTTGACCTTGCTCAGCGTCAGCCCGATTTCGTCGCTCACGACGCTGCCACCGGTGAGCACCGCAATGTCCTGCACCATCGCCTTGCGCCGGTCGCCAAAGCCCGGCGCCTTGACCGCGCAGGTTTTCAGGGTGCCGCGTATCGTGTTGATCACCAGCGCCGCGAGCGAATCGTTGTCGACCTCCTCGGCAATGACCAGCAGGGGCCGGCCCTCCTTGACGATTTCTTCGAGCAAGGGCAGCAAGTCTTTCAGCGAGCCCAGGCGGCCCTCACACAACAGAATCGCCACGTCTTCGAGCACCGCACTCTGGCGTTCGGCATTGTTGATGAAATAGGGCGACAGAAAGCCACGGTCAAACTGCATGCCTTCCACCACGTCGAGCACGCTGACCAGGCCGGAACCGTCCTCGATCGAAATCGCCCCTTCACGCCCGACCTTGTCGATCGCGCTGGCCAGCAGGTCGCCAATGGAGCGATCGTTGTTGGCCGAGATCGACGCCACATGGGCAATCTCCTGCGAGCTGGCACACGGCTTGGCCATCTGTTTGAGCTCTGCCACTACCGTGTCGATGGCGATCTCGATGCCGCATTTGAGGTCCATCGGATTCATGCCGCCGGCCAGATAGCGCAAGCCCTCGTGGATCATGTTGTGCGCCAGCACGGTGGCGGTGGTGGTGCCGTCGCCCGCCATTTCGCTGGTACGTGCTGCCACCTCGCGCAGCAGCTGCGCCCCCATGTTCTCAAAGCGATCCTCCAGTTCGATCGACTTGGCCACCAGCACGCCGGAGTTGACGATCTGCGGCGTGCCAAAGTCGCGCTCCAGAATCACGGTGCGTCCGCGCGGCCCAAGGGTGACTTTGACCGCTTCTGCCAGCGTGTCAACGCCGCGGCGAATCTTGTCGCGGGCGTCGTCATGGAAAAGAAGTTGTTTGGGTTTCACGGTATGCACCTGTTCACAAAGCGCTGATGCCATCCTAGGAGCGAGGGCCAAGGCTACGCTTGACAATTCGCAAGCACAGCCAACGCCTGGCCCGGGGCTAAGAGGCGCGGTCGGCTTCAAGGCCTGGTTTGGCGCCTGGTTTGAGAAATCTCAAATTGGCCGCGAGCCGCTTTATCTACATTCAATCGCGCAACACGACAGAGCGTGGGGCTGACCAACAAAGATATCTACCGCTGGAGCCAATGATGAGAACCGATGCCGAACTGAAAGCTGAAGTGATGGAACTGCTGGACGCGATTCCTGCCGTCAACGCATCTGATATTGAAGTCGATGTTGACAGTGGCGTCGTGACCTTGAGCGGCCACGTCGACACGCCCCAGACCCGGTTTCAGGTGGAGCGAACGGCTCGGCGTGTGCCCGGCATACGCAGTCTGGCCATCAGCCTCAAACCGGGCCAGTTGGCTGGCAAAAAACATTACCACTGAGCAAGAGGGAAATCGGTCGTTTGACCGTTATCAATTGACAACAAGGACCGGCCCGAATTGGCGCGGGCAGTCTCGCTTTCGGGCCGCTGTCACTCAGTCTGAAGCCATCCTTTGCAGCAATTGCTGAACCGACAATTCGGTGGCGTGGCGCTTCTCCACATCGGTTTCAAACTGCAAATCCCGCATCGACAGCGACAACTCGACAAGGGCGTCGCGTAACTCAAACAACGCGGAACTGATTTCCTGAAAAGCGTTTTCAACGTTGGTGCCTGATGATGAGTTTTCCATTGACCCTCTCCTCATGTGTGACTTGGATTAACTGTAGTGAGATCGCGTCTTGCGCAACTTGCGCGTTGTCAAGTGGCGTCAGGCGCCGCCTCAATCGCGGCGCGCACCGCTTCGTCAATGTCGTCGAGATAAACGAATTCGAGCTGTTGCCGGGCCGGCAGCGGCACCTCTTCAAGGTCCTTTTTATTGCGCGCGGGCAACATGATTGTTTTGATGCCAGCGGCCAGGGCCGCGAGCATTTTTTCCTTGATGCCGCCGACCGGCAACACCAAGCCGCGCAGGCTGATCTCGCCGGTCATGGCCACATCGCTGCGCACCGGACGGTTCATGAACAGGGAGGCCAGCGCAATGAACATGGCCACCCCCGCACTGGGGCCGTCCTTGGGGATGGCGCCGGCCGGCACATGGATATGCACATCGGTCTTTTCCAGCAAGGCGGGGTCAAGCCCGAAAGTGGCGCCCCTTGATTTCACCAGCGTCAGCGCGGCTTGCGCGGATTCTTTCATCACGTCGCCCAACTGGCCGGTCAGGATAAGACGACCGGTGCCCGCCATGCGGCTGGCTTCGATGAAGAGAATGTCACCGCCCACAGGCGTCCAGGCCAGCCCGGTGGCCACCCCGGGCAGGCCCGCGCGCAGCGCGACTTCGTTTTCAAACTTGGGCGGACCCAGCACCTCAAGTAAATCCGGCACGTCGATTCGGGCGCCTTCAATTTCCCCTTCGGCGATGCGCACGGCCACGCGCCGACACACCGCGCCAATTTGGCGCTCCAGGTTGCGGACACCGGCCTCGCGCGTGTAGTCCCGAATGATGGCGGCGATCGCCTCATCGGTGATCTCAAATTGTTCGGGCTTGAGGCCACTGTCGTCGAGTTGGCGTGCCACCAGATAACGCCGCGAGATCTCGCGCTTTTCTTCCTGCGTGTAGCCCGCCAAGTGCAAGACTTCCATGCGGTCGCGCAGCGGACCGGGAACGGTGTCGAGCACGTTGGCGGTGGTGATGAACAGCACCTGTGACAAGTCATAGGGCACGGCCAAGTAGTTGTCGCGAAAGCTGTTGTTCTGCTCCGGGTCGAGCACCTCAAGCAGCGCCGCTGACGGGTCGCCCTGAATGCCGCTGCCGAGCTTGTCAATTTCATCGAGCATCATGACGCAGCCACGGGTGCCGGCTTTCTTCAGTGCCTGGATGATGTTGCCGGGCAGGGCGCCGACGTAGGTGCGCCGGTGGCCGCGAATCTCGGCCTCGTCGTGCACGCCACCGAGCGACACACGCACAAATTTCCGCCCCAGCGCGCGAGCGATGGATTGCCCGAGCGAGGTTTTGCCAACGCCGGGCGGGCCCACCAGGCACAGGATCGGGCCGTGGCCGCCGGGCTTGAGCTTGCGCACCGCCAGAAATTCGAGAATGCGCTTTTTCACCTTTTCCAGATCAAAGTGATCGGCGTCCAACACCCGGCGCGCCTGCGCGACGTCAATCGTGTCGGGCTCTGGCGCCTTCCAGGGCAGTTCAATCAGCCAGTCAAGGTAGGTGCGCACCATCGAGTATTCGGCCGAGCCGTCTGCCATGCGCTCCAGCCGTTTGAGCTCCTTGGTCGCCTGCTTGGCGACTTCCTCGGGCATGTGGGCCTCGTCGATCGAATTGCGCAGTTCGCTGATTTCAGCGGCATTGCCGCTGGCGTCTTCGCCGAGTTCCTTTTGAATCGACCTCAATTGCTCACGCAGCAAGAACTCACGCTCACGCTGCCCGAGACTGGCCTTGGTGCGCTTGTCAATGTCACGCGAGAGGTTCAAGACATCGATGCGGTGCACCAGCATGTCCAGCACCCGGTCCAGGCGTCGGCGCAGATCAATCTCCTCCAGAATCTCCTGCTTCTCGGCCGGCTTGATGTCCACGTAGCCCGCCACCAGGTCGGCCAGCGTCGCCGGCGTATCGATGCCCTGCACCGCATGGACCATCTCGGCCGGCACTTGCGGCAGCAATTGCAGCACCTCGACGGCGCGCTCCTTGAGCCGCATGAAGCGCGCCTCGATTTCGGGGTCGTCCGGCACGGCGGCCTCGGCAATGCGCTCGATCCGCGCCACCGTGAAGGCAAAGCCCGCCACGTAACCCGTCACGCGGAAGCGCTGCTGGCCCTGGCACACGATGTGATGGGTGCCGTCCGGGGTGGTGACGTAGCGCAGGATGGCGGCGATGGTGCCAACAGGTGAAAGATCATCGGGCCCGGGGGTTTCAACCTCCGGATTTTTCTGCATCAGGATACCGACCGCCTGCTCGGTCTTGACCGCGTACTGGGCGGCCGCGATCGAGCTGGCACGCCCGATGGAGATGGGCACCACCATGCCAGGAAACAACACCATGTTGCGCACCGGCACGATGATCAAGGCGTCGCTCGGCAGCGTGGGCTCCGGCTCGGCTTCAACCTGGCTGTCGCCCTTGTCGGGCAAGTGGATGACTTGACTCATATGCGTTGCTCTAGGTGGAGCCGCAGGCAGCCGTTTTCGAACTGCATGTCAGCAATGCGATAGCCTGCGTCGGGCAAGCCAATGCGGCGCTCGAAGCGACCATAAGGAATTTCCAGCCGGAGAATGGCGCCCTTGCCAAGGCTCGCACCAAACGTGCGCTCGCCGCGCACCACAATCGCCTGCGGCTCCAGGCTGACTTCGAACCGATCCGGTGCCACGCCCGGCATCGCAATCAGCAGGCCCAGTTCGTGCCCGTTCTCATACATATCGACCGGCGGCTCCCAGCAGGGCGCGTTGTCGACGTGGCCAATCTGGAAAAACTGGCGTTGCAGTTGATCGGCGGTGTACAGCAGTTCGACCGCTTCGGCCAGCATCCAAGCCCTGGGATCACGATGTCGCATTCCTCAGTCCCGTCCCATGTTCATGTTCCGCTCTCCTGTATTTGCCCTGGCGCCTGATGGATCAGACGGTATTCAAGGTTAAGAGCGACGCCCGGCGGGCTGCTTGAGAAAACGCAAGCGTTCGGACGATCAGCACCTTGGGGCGCTGCCAACCGGCGCCAAGCAGGATCGGGTCGGCTAAAGCGCAATAAAAGGACCGGAATCCAGCACTAACCCGCATTTACAGGCAGGGCGCGCCGGGTTATGGTCGCAGGATGAAAAAGCAAAGTATCTGGACCGTCGATCTGATCGAGTTGCTCAAGCTCTGGCTCAGCGACCTGGTGGCTTTTTTTGAGACCGCCCTGATGTTTCTGGTGCTGTCGCTGCCCGTGGTCATTTCGGCGCTGGTGCTTTGGTGGCTGGTGTAGTTGTTACTCAAACATTTGAGTCATAAAAGCGGATGGAATTTCGCCCGGCCCTTTTGGCCTGGTACATGGCGACATCAGCACGGTTCAACATGTCGTCACGGCTGACTGCATCGTTGACAAAAAGCGTCACGCCAATGCTGGCCGAGCAATGGTGCAGCACGGCGTTATCGGCTTGCCCCGCGCGCTGCAGCGTCAAATGATAAGAGCTGGACAAAGCATGGCGGATCTTTTCAGCCACTGCCGCGGCTTGCACCGTCGATTTCGCCTGGTCTGAATCGAGCGCCCCGAGCATCACCACAAATTCATCGCCGCCGACCCGCGCCACGGTGTCGACCTCGCGCACACAGCGTTTGAGTCTTGCCGCTGCCTCGATCAGCAGCAGGTCACCGACTTCATGGCCGTGTGCGTCGTTGAGCGGCTTGAAGTTATCCAGATCCAGAAACATCAGCGCGCCATAGCAGCCACTGCGTTTGGCCGTGATCATGGCTTGCTGGAGGCGATTGCCTAAAAGTCGGCGATTGGGGAGCTGGGTCAAGGCATCATGAAAAGCCTGTGCGTGAATCAATGCCTCGGCGCGCTTGCGCTCGGTCACATCCGTCAGCATCGCCAGCAAGCAAGGTTCGCCCTGCAGCTCGATGAGACGCCCAGACATCTCCAGCATGCCGACCTTGCCGCCTTGGGTGCGAAAGTCGATCAGGAAACCGTCCACGCGACCGTGTTCGCGCAGCAGGAGCAGCACCTTGGCACGTTGTTCCGGATGGGCATAAGTGCTCAACTCGGCGACGGTTCGCCCCAATGCTTCGTCACGCGTGTAGTTATACAGACGCAGGCAAGCATCATTGACATCAAGTATGCGGCCACTGTCGATCCGACTGATGACAATGCCAATCGGGCTGGCCTGAAAGACTGCCGACATGCGGGTGTCACTATCGCGCAAGGCGGCTTCAATGCGACGTCGCTCCGTGATGTCGCGGAAGATCACACTGGTCTTGAGCTTGCCGTTCTTGTCGTTGTATAGCGTGGACGATACGTCGCAGGGGAATTTCGTGCCGTCTTTGCGCATGAACACGCGTTCGCCCACCGACCGGCCGGTGCGGCTGCGCTCTTCCAGAAAGCTCGCCAGCCCCGGATCGGCGTTGTCAACGACACCATGGCACCCCAACTGCCGTAGCTCTTCTTCTGTGCACCCAAGCATGTCGCAGGCGGCTTGGTTGGCCGAAAAGATTCTTCCATCGGGCGCCGTGAGCAGGATGCCGTCGATCGACGTTTTAAACAGCAGTCGGTAACGCTCCTCGCTTTCGCGTTCAGCCTCTTGTGCCAACTTGCGCTCGGTGATGTCCTGCACGGTGCCCAGGCCCGCCAGCGCCGTGCCGTCGACACCAAACGTGACTTCAGCCACTTCCCTGACCCAGCGCACTTGGTCGCCGACGACGATTCGGTGTTCAAGGTCGTAAGGGTGACCTGCCAGCGCCCCATTCCAACCCGAGAGGACCGAGGCCAGGTCATCGGGATGGACGTAACTGGCAAAGGCGTCAATAGTCTGAGTGGTGCCAACAGGCACGCCAAACATTCGGTAGGTTTCATCAGACCAGGTCAGCACCTTGGTACCCATATTCAGGTACCAACTGCCGACCTTGGCAACCGCCTGGGCTCGATTGAGCTGACCTTCACTGGCAACCAACCGCGTGTTGAGCTCGCCGAGTTCGCGCTTGTGTCGCGCCATCTCCCGAAAAATCAACTCAAACGGCTGGCGCACGCCGGACAGAACAATTGCCATGAATGCCAGGGCGACCGACAAAAACCGGAAGTAATGGCCGAGTTCGTTGGTGAAGTCATAGAAACTACCGTAGCGCGTAAAGCAAAATTCGGTGGCCACCGCCAGAAACAGTGAGCTGACCAGCAGAAAAAATATCCTCGGCTGAAAATGATGTTTGAAGCGATACAACATGATAAAACCCACCACCAGCATGGTGATGATGAGGTACTCGCCGTAAACCTTGAAGGCGGTCAGGCCGACGCCATCCACGAAGGTGGCAGGAAACCATTGCGCCATCACCGCCACGCAGGCGACCACAGCGACGCCGGCAAATGCGGCGCTCACAGCATGGAAATTCGGCTTTTTGGTGATGGCGAATGGCGCACACAGCAGCGCCAGTGCCTCCAGAAAACGCGCGATCAGCCAAAACTGGGTCGGGTAGTTGGTCGAGACCCCGGGGAACAGATTCATGCCTCTGAAAGTCAGGGTGTGCAAGACATCAACCAAACCCACCGCGGCGTAGGAGCCGCCCAGGACAATGAGGTAGCCGTTGACCAGGTAGCGGCTGCTGATCCAGGTCAACACAAAGATCGAGAAGCTCACCACAATGGCCAAAATCTCCGCCATCGTGTGAAAGAACAGGTAGTGCGTGGACCGGGCCACCGCCAGTACGGCAATGGTCGCCAGCAGCACGCCGACCACCAAGAAGTCTGAGTTCCTCAGCAATTGAGGCAGGCGCCAAGTGGGTGTGGTTGCGTCTCTCGAAGTCATCATTTTTAAGCCTTGCGCCAGCCAAATGCAGCGCCGAGAGAGTGGTCCTTGTGGATCCGACCATGATAACCGTCGCACCCTGCAGCCGCAGAGCGCAGCGCCACTCAGTAGATCCAGTTGGGCCGCGCTTCAAACCATGCCGGCCCGCGCTGCCATGGCAGCTCGTGCTCTTAGCGCCGCAGTTGAATCAAGCCCGCCGACAACGCGGTGCCGCAGACGATGATGGCGCCGCACAACAGCATCCACAGGGACACCACCTCACCCAAAAACAGGACACCGTAGATCACCGCGAATACCGGGATCGCGAACGTGACCGTCAGCGAGCGCGCCGGCCCCACGTTCTCGATCAGCCGGAAGTACAGGATGTAGGCGACGCCGGTGCACAGCACACCGACGGCCAGCAGGGCCAGCCAGGCCGCGGTGCCCGGCGCGCGCGTCGGCCACAGCCACAGGGTGGGCAGCGCCAGGCCCAGGGTGGCCCCAAACTGGCTGCCGGTGGCGGTGACCAGCGAGGGCAAGCCGCCCAGATGACGTTTGGTGTAACTGGCCGAGATGCCATAGCACAGGCAGGCAGTCAAAACGGCCAGCACGGCCCAGCCGGTGGCCGGGCCCGAGGTGCCGGGTTTGAAGCTGGCTTTGTCCCAGGCCAGCAGCGCGACGCCGGCAAAGCCGATCAGCAAACCCAGAATGCGCAGGCCGTGCGGACGGTCCTTGAGCCAAAGCCAGGCAATGACCGCGCCAAACAAGGGCACGGTGGCGTTCAGAATGGCGGACAAACCCGTGCTGATGGACAAGAGCGCAAACGAAAAACAGGCAAACGGGATGGCGGAATTGAGCACGCCGACGAAAAAGACTTTCTTCCAATGCCTGGCCAGCTCGGGCCAGAGCCCGCGCCACAACAGCAGCGGTCCCAAAAAAAGGGCTGCAATCCCGACCCGCAGGCCTGCCGTCGGGATGGCACCGAACTCCTGGGCACCCAGGCGCATGAACAGAAAGGACGAACCCCAGATGGCAGCGAGCAGAACAAACTCGGTGCGCCAGGGCTTGGTGGGGGGCAGGGAATTCAAGGTGTGGTTTCTTGAGGTTGGCGTTGTTCGGGCTTGAAGCTCGCGCCTTCGAGTTGCAGCAACGCCGTCTTGCGTGGCAAGCCACCGGCATAGCCGGTGAGTGATGCACCTGCCCCGAGCACGCGGTGACAGGGCACGATGATACTCAAGGGATTGCGGGCCACCGCGCCAGCCACAGCACGCACGGCAGCGGGCTTGCCGATGCGGGCACTCAGGGCGCCATAGCTCACGGTGGCGCCGAACGGAATTTGCAGCAGGGCGCGCCAGACGGATTGTTGAAAATCAGTGCCAACCGATAAATCCAGCGCCAGCTCAAAGGCCTGACGCTCGCCGGCAAAGTACGCACTCAACTGGGTTTGGGCCTGTTGCAGCACCGGTTGATTGCGGTCCGAGGGCCAGCGCGCGGTGTCGGGCTGATGGCTTTGGCCGTCAAACCACGCGCCCACCAATCTGTCGTGCGCGGCGGCCAGAACGATGCGTCCGAGCGGGCTGTCACAGCTGGTTTGAACGGTGGATGATGCAAACTTCATATCAATTCTCCTTGTAGCCCCCGTGGAATATGGCTATACAGCTATCTATTTAATAGAACTTACAGTGACTTGCCGGCCGGCTGCAGCGGCCGGCAGGGTGGCCCAGGCGCGGATCATGGCGTAGCTGCGCCACGGCTGCCAAGCCAGCGACGCGGCCTGCGCTTCTTTGGCCGGGTTTTTGGCGTCTTGCACGCCCAGTGCCTTGTGTAGGGCGACGTCGCCGGCCGGAAAGGCGTCGGGCCAGCGCAGTGCCCGCATGGCAATGTACTGGGCGGTCCAGTCGCCAATACCGGGCAACGCCTTCAGGGCGGCCAGCGTGCCGGGCACGTCTGCGCCGGCGTGCAGAGTCAGGCGCTGCGCCGCCACGGCGCTGGCGATGGCCTGAATGGCCGCTTGCCGCTGCCGCACGATGCCCAACTCGCCGAGCGCATCGCCGGTGGCGGCGGCCAGCGCCCCGGCGCTTGGAAAGAGGCGGTTCAGCCCGGCGATGGGGGTTTCGATCGGTTCACCAAACCGTTGCACCAGTCGTGCCGCCAGCGTGCGCGCAGCGGCCACCGTGATCTGCTGGCCCAGGACGGCGCGCACGGCCAGCTCAAAGCCGTCCAGGGTGCCGGGCACGCGCAAACCGTCGCCCAACGGGAAGCTGGTCCGCAGCAGGCTGTTGATGGCGCTGGGCTCCGCGTCCAGATCGAGCAAGGCCCGCACGCGTGACATCGCCCAGGGCAGCACCTCGCGCAACGAATCACTCAAGCGCAGATCCACGCGGTGGCCGGCAGCGTCAAAGCGTGCCACCAGCCAGCCGGTGTAGCGTGTCTTGCCGCATTGCACGGCCACGGTTTTGCCGATGCTCTGGCTGCCGGGCTCCAGCGTGACGCGTTCAATCCCGGTGACCTGGCGTATGCCAAAGAACTGCAGCATGGCGTCCACGTCATAGGGCGGACGATAATGCAGCCGGATATGAAGGCTCTGGCCTGTTGCGTCGTGCCCGTGCTTTGCGCCATTGCGGCGCAACTGCGTCGGGTTGAGGGCGTAGTGCGCGGCAAACACGGCATTGAAGCGCCGCACGCTGGTGAAGCCACTGGAGAGCGCGACCTGGGAGACGGCCAGTGTGGTGTCGGTCAGCAGCTGTTTGGCGCTCAGCAAGCGCTGTGTTTGCAGGTACTGCAGGGGCGACACACCAAACTGCGCCTCAAAAATGCGGCGTAGATGGCGATCGCTCACGCCCAGACGCTGGGCCAGCCGCTGCACGGTGGGTGCGCTGTCACCCCAGGCTTCGGGTAAATCCAGCAGACGCGCCGCCTGTCCGGCCAAAATTCTGGAGGCGTCCTGGATGGACCACGGCTTGGCGTCAAACACTTGGCCCAGGGCCGAAGTGCGCGGCGCAATTTCCGGGCGGCAACGCAGACAGGGCCGAAAGCCGGCCTGTTCCGCCTGCGCCGCGTGAACAAAAAACCGGCAGTTTTCACGCTTGGGGGTGCGTACGCGGCAGACCGGGCGGCAATAGATGCCGGTCGATGTGACGCCGGTGTAGAAACAGCCGTCAAAGCGCGCGTCTTTCGCCTTGAGTGCGAGGTAGCGGGCGTCGTCGTCGGGCGGTGCTGGATAGGCTGTCATGCCGATGATGATACGCGCCCATCACTGCAAAACCGGCCGTTTTCGGACATGTCCCTGGCGGTGGCCGCCGCCTACAATTCACGGCACGAACCGAGCTCATCCATTTTCAGGAGACCCAGCCATGCAGTTATCAACTTCCATTTTCAAGGCCTACGACATACGGGGCATCGTGCCAGTCACCATTGATGAGGCGGTGGCCGAAGCGCTGGGCCGGGCCTTTGGCACGGCGGCGCGGCGTGAGGGCGAAACCGTGGTGGCGGTGGGGCGCGACGGTCGCCTCACGGGCGCGGAGTTGAGCGCGGCTTTGACGCGCGGCCTGGTGGCCGCGGGCGTCGAGGTGATCGACATCGGCAGGGTGACGACGCCGATGCTGTACTTTGCCGCCAACACCTTGTGCAGCAGCGGCATTCAGGTCACTGGCAGCCACAACCCGAAAGACCACAACGGCTTCAAGATGGTGCTGGCCGGTCGCGCCATTTACGGCGAAGAAATTCAGGCGCTGCGCCGCATGATGGAGGATGAAAGCTGGGTCCTGCAAAGCGGTGGCCAGACGCGTTCGGTCGATGTGCTGGCGGCCTACCAGGCGCGGATCGTGGGCGACATCAAGCTGGCGCGTCCGATGAAGATCGTGGTTGACTCCGGCAACGGCATTGCCGGGGCCAGCGCGCCGGCCATCTTGCGGGCCATTGGTTGCGAGGTGATCGAGCTGTTCAGCGAGGTCGACGGCAACTTCCCGAATCACCACCCCGACCCCAGCAAGCCGGAGAACCTGCGCGACCTCATGGCCGCGCTCAAAAACAGCGACGCCGAACTGGGCCTGGCTTTTGACGGCGACGGCGACCGCCTGGGCATCGTGACCAAAGAGGGCAACAATATCTTCCCGGATCGGCAACTGATGCTGTTTGCGCGGGATGTGCTGACGCGTGTGCCGGGCGGCACGATCCTGTTCGACGTGAAATGCTCGCAGCGCCTGGCCCCGGCGATTGAAGCCGCGGGAGGTGTGCCCTTGATGTTCAAGACCGGCCACTCGCTGATCAAGGCCAAGATGAAAGAAGTCAACTCGCCGCTGGGCGGTGAGATGAGCGGCCACGTCTTCTTCAAGGAACGCTGGTACGGCTTTGACGATGGCACCTACGCAGGCTGCCGCCTGCTTGAAATCTTGAGCCGCTCGCCTGATGCCAGTGCCGTGCTGGACGGTTTGCCGACCAGTTTTTCCACCCCGGAATTGAACGTCAAGTGCGCCGAGGGCGAGCAGCACACGGTGGTGGCGCAACTGCTGGCCGCAGCAAGCGCGGCGATGAGCGCCAGTGCCGGCGGCGGCACGCTGATGAATGCGGTCAAGGCCGGTGCGAAGGTCTCCACCATCGACGGCTTGCGCGTGGACTGGCCCGATGGCTTTGGCCTGATTCGTGCGTCCAACACCACGCCGGTGCTGGTGCTGCGCTTTGAGGGCCAAACGCCCGAGGCGCTGCACCGCATCGAAGGCACGATGCTGACGCTGCTCCGCGAGGTCAAACCCGGCGCGGTGCTGGACCAGGCCGCGCATTGAAGGTATTGATCGTCAAGCTGTCTTCGCTTGGCGATGTGGTGCACGCCATGCCGGCCGTGCAGGACATCCGGCGCACCTGGCCCGAAGCGCAGATTGACTGGGTGGTGGAGCGCAGCTTTGCGCCCTTGCTCAAGCGTTGTGACGGACTGAACCGGGTGATTGAGTGCGAACTGCGGCGCTGGCGCAAGTCGCCTCTCTCGGGGCAGACCCGCCAGGCCTGGCGCGCATTCAAAGCCGAGTTGCAGCGCGAACGCTATGACGCTGTCATCGACCTGCAGGGCTTGAGTAAGTCGGCGCTGATCTCCTGGCTGGCGCGCTTGGCGCCTGGCGGCAAACGCGTCGGTCTGGCGAACCAGACGGAAGGCTCCAGCTATGAGGCGCCCGCGCGCTGGGTGGCCGATGTGGCGGTGAGGGTTGAGCCGCACTGCCACGCCGTGGTGCGCTCGCGCGAGCTGTGCGCCCAGGCGCTGGGCTACGCGCTGCCAACTTCTATGTCTTTTGGGCTTCTAGCCCCCGTCCCCATTGCGCAAGCAGCTATAGATACTGAAGCAGTTGATGCCGCCTGTCCGAACGGCACGGTCGCCTTCGTGCATGGCACCTCACGCGCTGACAAGCAATGGCCGCTCGATCACTGGCGTAGTCTCGGTCAGCGTCTCAATGCCAGCGGCTACGCCGTGGCCTTGCCGCAAGGCAGTGACGCCGAGCAGAAAACAGCACAGCAGATCGCACAGGGGCTGGCCCATGCCGTGGTCTGGCCCCGGCTCGCCCTGGACGCCTTGAGCGACGCGCTCGCGATGTGTGCCGGGGTGGTGGGGGTGGACAGCGGTTTGAGCCACATCGCCGTGGCGCTGGATTTGCCCCATGTGCAGATCTACAACTTTGACACCGCCTGGCGCACCGGGCCACTGGACCGGGCGCACCAGTGCAGCGTGTTTGCCCAGCCAACGCCCGCGGTGGATGCGGTCTGGGCTGCCTGGCTGGCCGTCAGGGCGGCAGCTTCCGCCGGCGCCGGTCCCGCATTGGTCCCGGTGGCGCGCGCCATACCCATGGGCGACCCGGAGGCTGCCAGGTGACGCGCCTGTTGTACAGCCTGCTGATGTGGCTGACGCAGCCCTTGCTGCGCCTCAAACTGCGTCGTCGCGGTGCGCAGGAGCCGGGCTACCTGCTGGCCATGGACGAGCACTTCGGGCATTACGCGTCGGTGGCGCCACCGTTTGATGGCAACACGATCTGGGTGCATGCGGTGTCACTGGGCGAAACCCGCGCCGCCGCCGTGCTGGTGGCCGGTCTGCGCGCGCGTATTCCCGGCATGCGCCTGCTGCTCACGCACGGCACCGCCACCGGCCGTGCCGAGGGCACGCAGTTGTTGCTTGCGGGCGACCTGCAGGCCTGGCAGCCCTGGGACACACCGGGCGCGGTGCAGCGCTTTCTGGCGCACTTCCAGCCGCGCATCGGCATTCTGATGGAAACCGAAATCTGGCCCAATCTGGTCGCCGGCTGCGCGCAGCGCGGCGTGCCGCTGGTGCTGGCCAACGCGCGTCTGAGCGAGCAGTCACGGCGCAAGACACTCAAGCTGGCCTGGTTGGCGCGGCCGGCCTACCGCGCCTTGAGTGCGGTGTGGGCACAGACGCAAGACGATTGCGCGCGCCTGGCGAGTCTGGGGGCGCCGGTGCAAGGCGTTTTCGGGAATCTCAAGTTTGACGCCACGCCCGACGCGGAGCAGCTGGCGCTGGGCCAGGCGTGGCGTCAGCGCTTCGCCCGGCCGGTGGTGATGCTGGCCAGTTCACGCGAGGGCGAAGAAGCGGCCTTGCTCCAAGTCTTGGCATCGTTTGGGCCTCTAGCCCTCGTGAATACTGCACATACCGCTACTATTTCAGTAGTTCATGAAGTCCAATGGTTGATCGTGCCACGCCACCCGCAGCGCTTCGAGTCGGTGGCGGCGTTGATCGAACAGCAGGGTTTTGCGTTGTTGCGTCGCAGCAGCTGGCCCGATGGGCCGCTGCCGCGCCTTGCACCGGCTGACGCGCCATCGACCCGGCCCACGGTCTGGCTCGGTGACTCGCTGGGAGAGATGGCGCTGTACTACGGCCTGGCCGACGTGGCGCTGTTGGGCGGCAGCTTCGAGCCGCTCGGGGGGCAAAACCTGATTGAGGCGGCGGCCTGTGGCTGCCCGGTGGTGATGGGCCCGCACACGTTCAACTTCGCTGACGCTGCCGAGCAGGCGCTGGCGGCGGGTGCCGCGCAGCGCGTGGCCGACATGACGCAAGGGGTGCAAGCGGCTGCCAAGTTGGCGGTTGACGCCATCGCGTTGGCGGGCGCACAGCATGCTGCCGACGCCTTTGCCCGCAGCCAGTGCGGGGCCAGTGAACGCTTGACGCAGGCCGTGGTGCAGTTGTTGGCCGACCACCCGATATCAAAAAAGTCACTTCACGTTAACTCCCATGGTCAACCGCCAACCTGATCGATGAATTGACTTGGCAATGACTAGGAGCCTGTCGGACTATCGGAAGCATCGGCTGCAATCCGACCGCAGCGGTCTATTTTTCACCGTCTTTTTGACCAATAGCGGGGCTATTGGCCTGCAAATCCGGCAAAAACTATCCTCGCTGGGGCCGAATTTCGCTTCGATGCCAATAGTCCGACAGGCTCCTAGCGGCGTGCGTTGGGGGTCTGACGTAGCGAAGTCAAGGAGGAGGCTAAGGCGAAGCCCCAAGCCGGGGGACATTCGCGAAGTTGGACCCCCAACGCGCGCGGCGGGTTCGGTTGACTGCG
>NZ_JAAFHA010000088.1 GCF_010365055.1 Rhodoferax sp. | reverse complement strand
TTGATCGCGCAGATCAAAACGTAGACAGAACGCGGAACCGCATTTGTCGGGTCCGTCACAGGGGAAAATCGGTTTTTTGAGGGAGGAACTTCAGCCTAACCCATGCCGATTTCATCGAGTACCTGGTCGAAGGCGTCGATCAGTTTCTGCACATGGGTTGGCGCAGTGGCGGGGCACACCAGCATCATGTTGTGAAAGGGCGTGATCATGACTTCGCGGTTGAGCAGCGAAAGGTGAACCAGGCGCTCCAGCTCGGCATCCAGCGAGGCAGCAGCTTCGCTGCCATCACGCGGCGCCGTTGCACGGAACTGGAACTCAGTGCGCGCTCCCAGTTGCGTCACACACCAGTGCAAGTGGTGCCGCGCAATGCACTCGCGCAAGCCATCGGCCAACGTGGTCGCCAGCGCCAGCATCGGGGCATAGACCGCGTCCGTCATCAGTTCGCTCAGTGTGGCGCGCATGGCAGCCATGGCCAGCAGGTTGCCGCTGAGCGTGGTGCCAATGCCGGAATGGCCGGGCGGCGCCCTGTGTTTGGCCCGCACGGCGCGCTCGGCCCACTCGGCGCTGAAGCCATACACCGCGCAAGGCACGCCACCGCCCACGGGCTTGCCGAGCACCACGGCGTCGGGCTGCAGGCCATTGGCTCGCGCGTAGCCACCGGGGCCGCAGCTGATGGTGTGGGTTTCGTCCAGCACCAGCGCGGCGCCATGGCGGCGAATCAAGGCTTGCGCCGCCGGCCAGTAGCCTGGCGCGGGCAGCACCATGCCGATGTTCGTCATGGCCGGCTCGGCCAGCACGCAAGCGACGTCGCCCTGGGTCAGGGCCGCTTCCAGTGCGGCGAGATCGTTGAACTCGATCACCACGGTGTGTGCGGTGAGATCATGGACCTGGCCGAGCAGGCTGCTGCGCTGGGTTGGCTGCCCCCCTTTCAGGTCGACGAATACGTCATCGACGGTGCCGTGGTAGCAGCCATTGAAGACGACCAGTTTTCGCCGACCGCTGGCGGCGCGCAGCCAGCGCAGCACAAAGCGATTGGCGTCGCTGGCGGTCATGGCAAATTGCCAAAAGGGCAGGCCAAAACGCGCGCTTAGCAACTCGCCGACCACTGCAGCGTCCTCGCCTGGAAGCATGGCGGTCAAGCCCTGCGTGGCTTGACGTGTCACCGCTCGGGCGACAGGGGCGGGCGAGTGACCGAACATCGCGCCGGTATCGCCCAGGCAGAAGTCAGCCAGGGTGTGGCCGTCGGCGTCCACCAAGTGTGCCCCCTGGGCTTGGACCACTTGCAGTGCAAACGGCGTGCCCCAGTCGTTCATCCAGTGCAAGGGCACGCCAAACAGCAGGTGCTGCGCGGCACGTCGGGCCAGCGCCTGCGAGTGTGGGTTGCGCAAGATGAAGGCCGCTTGTTCTTTTCGCAAGAGCGCTTGGGCGCGCGCCCAGTCCAGGCCGCTACGGCTGGGGCAAAGGGGGTGGTCATGCATGATGCGTGTCAGACCAGCAGCAGTAAATGTTCGCGCTCCCACGAACTGATGACGCGGTTGTAAGTGCCAAATTCAAGTTCCTTGACCGCACAAAAAGCCTCGACAAACTGAGTGCCAAGTAACTCGCGCATCGGCGTGCAGGCGCGCAGCAATTCGATCGCATCCTCCAGGTGGCGCGGCAACTCATGAGGCAGATTCCAGGCGCTGCTGCCCAAGGCTTCGTCGGGTTGGCGTGCTTCCAGCATCCCCTGCAAACCGCAGGCCAAGGTGGCTGCAATGGCCAGATAGGGATTGACATCGACCCCTGGCACCCGGTTTTCCACCCGGCGGTTGACTGGCGTGGACTGGGGAATGCGGATGCCGCAGGTGCGGTTGTCGTATCCCCAGCGGACATTGGTCGGGGCCGACATGTAGGGTGCCAGGCGCCGGTAAGAGTTGACGTACGGCGCAAACATCGGCATCACCTGCGGCACGTAGCTCTGCAAGCCGGCGATGTAGTGAAAGAACGCCGGACTGGCGCTGCCGTCGCTCTGGCTGAAGAGGTTGCGGCCATCGGTATCGAGCAGGCTTTGGTGGATGTGCATGGCGCTGCCGGGCTCGGCCTCCATCGGTTTGGCCATGAAGGTGGCAAAGATGCCATGGCGCAGCGCGGTCTCGCGCACGGTGCGTTTGAACAGGAACACCCGGTCGGCCAGCTCCAGCGGTTCGCCGTGGGCAAAGTTGATCTCCATCTGGCCCGCCCCCGCTTCATGAATCAGGGTTTCGACGCCAAGCCGATGAATGGTGCAGAAGTTGGAGAGCTCCATGAAGAACGGATCAAAGTCGTTGACCGCGTCGATTGAATAGCTTTGCCGCCCGGCTTCGGGCTTGCCGGTGCGCCCGATCGGGGGGTGCAGCGGCTCGTGCGGGTTTTGCTGGCGCGCCACCAGAAAAAACTCCATCTCGGGTGCCACCACCGGTTGCCAGCCGCGCTGACGGTAAAGGTCAAGCACGCGGCGCAGCACCGCGCGCGGCGACAAGCTCACCGGGGAGCCATCTGGCTCCAGGCAGTCATGGATGACAACGGCCACCGGTTCGGCCGCCCAGGGAACGATACGAAAAGTGGCCGGGTCAGGCTTGCAGATCATGTCGGGGTCGGTGTCGCCGACGTAAGGACCGTTATCAGGCTGCTGGCCGTTGACGGTGTTGAGCAGCACGCTTTTCGGCAGCCGCATTTCACCGGCACTGAGGAACAAGTCCTTGGGCAGTATCTTGCCGCGCGCAATGCCAGTCATGTCGGGGATCACACATTCCACTTCATGAATGTGGTGCTGCGCGATGAGTTGGGCAATCGGTTCGGTCATGGGCTGGGCTTTCGGTTGGGTGGTCATCATTCAAAAGGCCTTGGCGTCATCATCACACACCGCGTGGGCAACTTCCGCGCCTCAAATAGCTATTGTTTTAGTAGCTATATACGCATATTCAACAGGGGCTACAGCCTGTTTTTATAAATCTCTTCAGACCCATCAAACCGGGCTGTCAATGCGGATCCAGGTGGTCTTGGTCTCTGTGTATTTGTCAAATGCATGCAGTGACTTGTCGCGCCCGATGCCACTTTGCTTGAAGCCACCAAAGGGGACGGTGATGTCGTCTTCGTCATACTGGTTCACATGCACCGTGCCGGCGCGCAAAGCACGCGCCACGCCGTGTGCCTTGTTGATGTCGCGCGTCCAGACGGCGGCTTGCAGGCCATAGACGCTTTGATTGGCCTGGCGTACTACGTCGGCGGCATCGGTGAAAGAAAGTACCGACAGCACCGGGCCAAAGATTTCTTCACGCGCTATCGTCATGTCGTTCTTGACACCATCAAAAATGGTCGGCTGCACATAGCAGCCGCCAGTCTCCTGAAGCGCCTGCTCACCACCAGCCAGCAATTGGGCGCCCTCGCTTTTGCCGATTTCGATGTAGCGCAAGACCGAGTCCATCTGCGTCTTGTCCACGATCGCACCCATGACGGTGGCCGGGTCCAAGGGATTGCCCGGTGCAAAGCCCGGCACCAGCGCCAACGCCCTTTCCAAAAACCTCTCTTTGATGCTGGCCTCGACGAACAGGCGCGAGGGCGCGTTGCAGCTCTCCCCCTGATTGAAGAACATGCTGCCTACCGCCGCCGCCACCGCCCCGTCCAGGCTCGGGCAGTCGGCAAACACAATGTTGGGCGACTTGCCCCCAAGCTCGGTCCAGGCGCGCTTGAGGTTGCTCTGCGCGGCCATGATGTGAATCTGTTTGCCCACCCGAGTCGAACCGGTGAAGGCGATGCAATCGACATCCATGTGCAAGGCCAGGGGCGAGCCGGCCTGCGTACCGTAACCCGGCACCACATTGAAGACGCCAGGCGGAATGCCCGCTTCCAGCGCCAGGTCTGCCAGACGCAACGCGGTCAAAGGCGACTTTTCGCTGGGTTTGAGGACCACCGAGTTGCCCGCCGCCAACGCGGGTGCAATTTTCCAGGCGGCCATGATCATCGGGTAATTCCACGGCACGATGACGCCGACCACCCCGACCGGCTCGCGCTGAATCAGGGCCAGTCCCGTGCTGGCCGTCGGTGCGATTTCGTCATAGATCTTGTCCACGGCTTCGCCGTACCAGCGAATGCAATTGGCCGCGCTGTTGACATCCACCGCACGCGCGTATTGGATGGGCTTGCCCATGTCGAGCGTTTCCATATGCGCCAGCTCATCGGCGTGCGCCAACAGCTGGTCAGCAAACTTGATCATCACCCGTTTGCGCGCCGCCGGGGCCATGCCACGCCAGCGCCGGTCTTCGAACGCAGCGCGACCTGCCGCAACTGCCGCGTCCACATCGGCCTGCCCACAGCGCGCAACCACCGTCAACAAGCGCCCATCCACCGGGGAAATACAGTCAAAAGTCGCACCGTCGCGGGCATCGACACGCTGGCCATTGATCAGAGCGCGACCATCAAATTGTTGATTTACCATCGTGACCTCTTACAAAAAAAGGAAGGTGCGCAGGGGCACCCAAAGCGTCCTTGCAGGCATAGGGGGCTTGTTACGGCGCCTGCAAGGCAAGCAGCTCGGCGCGTGCCGCGGCCGCAATTTCACGTTCGCGTCTGCGCGTCTGGCGCGCGACCCACACACTGTAGGTGATGACCACCAGCGTCACCGACACAATCAGCAGCGTGGCCGCTGCGTAAATGGTCGGATTGATGCCGCGCCTGGCGTAACCAAAAATCACTTGCGGCAAGGTATTGACCCCTGGGCCAGACAGAAACTCGGCAATTACCACATCATCAAACGACAAGGTAAACGCCAGCAAATACGCGGCAAAAATAGCTGGCAAGATATTGGGCATGGTGATCAAAAAGAACACCTGAAGCGGTCTCGCGCCCAAGTCCATGGCCGCCTCTTCTATGGCGCGATCCATTTCCAACAAGCGCGACTGCACCACGACCATGCCATACGCCATGCCCAGCAAGGTGTGCCCCAGCACGATGGTCAGCATGCCGCGTTGCGGCCAGTCCAGGGCGTTTTGCACGCCCACCATCAACAGCAGCAGCGACAAGCCAATCACCACTTCAGGCATCACCAGCGGCGCATTCACCATGCCAGAAAACAGCGTGCGCCCGGCAAAGCGGCGGTAGCGCACCAACACAAAAGCCGCAAACGTGGCCAGCACCGCCGAGGCCACACCAGCCGCGGTCGCCACTTGCACGGACAGCCAAAAGCCATCGACGATCTTGGTGTCACGCGTCAAAGCCTCGTACCAGCGCAGTGAGAAGCCGGTGAACTCGGCATCCTGACGCGTGCTGTTGAACGAGAACACGACCATAAAGAAAAGCGGCAGATACAAAAACAAAAAAGTGGCGGCCAGCCAGGCCTTTCCAAAATAACGATTCAACAGATGTTTCATGACCGCTCCTTCATTGACGCGCTTCGGCCGGATCAGCGGTAAAGTGGTGGTAAATGGCCAGGGGAACGACAATCAGACCGATCATCACCACCGCCAGCGCAGAGGCACGCGGCCAGTTGTTGCTGGTGAACATTTCGTCCCATACCACCCGGCCAATCATGATGTTTTCCGGCCCGCCGAGCAGCGAGGGAATCACGAATTCACCGACACAGGGAATAAACACCAGCATGAAGCCGGCAATGATGCCGGTCTTCGACAGCGGCACAGTGACCAGCCAGAACGCCTTGAAGGGCGAGGCCCCCAAGTCGTAGGCGGCCTCCAACAGCCGAACATCCATCTTGACCAGATTGGCATACAGCGGCAACACCATGAAGGGCAGGTACACATAGGTCATCCCCACCAGCAGCGACACATCCGTGTAGAGCATTTGCATCGGCTCGGTGATGAGCCCCAGGGTCATGAGAACGCGATTGAGCACGCCTTGATCCGCCAAAATTCCCTTCCAGGCATAGACCCGCAGCAAAAACGAAGTCCAGAACGGAAGCATCACCATCATCAGCAACGCCGGCCGCACACTCGCAGCCGAGCGCGCAATGAAATATGAAAACGGGTAGCCGATCACCAGACACAGCACCGCAGTGCACAGCGCGTACCAGATCGAACGCAGGTAAGCCTCAATGTAAATGGTCTGAAACAGACCGCCATCGTCACCCGACTGAAAGATCGAGTAGTAGTTTTCGTACTTTAGTTTGAGCAAGCCGGTTTCAGAGTCCCAAATGGGTTTAAAGGGCGAGATGTCGTTGCCCATATCGACAAAACTGATGTAGAGCAGAATCAAAAACGGCAACATGAAAAACACAACGAGCCAGACGTAAGGCACGCCAATCACAAAGCGCTTGCCGGGCAGGGTGAGGTTTGACTTGGTCATGGCAAAGCCCGTTTAGTCGCGCAACACCACGCCAGCACTGTCGCTCCACCAAAAGAAGACATCGTCCTCCCAGGTGATGTGGCTCAGCTCGTGGCGCGAGGTATTGGCCTCGGTAATCTTCACCCGCTTGCCCTCTTTCGTCTGGACGATGAAGGTGTTGTACGAGCCAAAGTAAGCGATTTCTTTGACTTTTCCGGCAAATATGTTGTGGTCTGCGGCAGGCGGTTCTTTACTGATTTCAATTTTTTCTGGCCGCACCGCAATCGCGGTCGGCATGTTCAGCGCCCCGCTCACCCCGTGATTGACATGGATTTCACCAATGCTGGCTGTCACCGCACAATGGTCGGGCTGATCAATGCTCAACCTGCCGTCAAACAAATTCACGTTGCCAATGAAATCCGCAACGAAACGGCTGGACGGATGTTCATAAACCTCTTCAGGCGACCCCACCTGCAGCACGCGCCCTTTGCTCATGACGGCAATGCGCCCGGCCATGGTCATGGCTTCTTCCTGATCATGCGTGACCATGACGCAAGTCACGCCGACTTTTTCGATGATATTAACCAGCTCAAACTGGGTTTGCTCGCGCAACTTTTTGTCCAGCGCCCCCAGGGGTTCGTCCAGCAGCAGCACCTTGGGCTTTTTTGCCAGACTGCGCGCCAGCGCCACGCGTTGCTGCTGTCCGCCCGACAACTGGTGCGGCTTGCGTTTGGCATAAGGGGTGAGTTGCACCAGGTCGAGCATTTCGCCGACACGCTGCTGAATGTCGCTTTTGGGTAGACCCTCGCGCTTGAGACCAAAGGCGATGTTTTCCCAAATATCAAGATGCGGAAACAAGGCATATGACTGAAACATCATGTTGAAGGGCCGCTCATAGGGCGCCAGCCTGGCCACGTCCTGCCCGTTAAGCAAAATCCGACCGGAAGTGGGCGTCTCAAACCCGGCCAACATGCGCAGCAGGGTGGACTTGCCACAGCCTGAACTACCCAGCAGAGCAAAAATTTCGCCCTGTTTGATCGACAGATTGACCTCATCGACCGCCACCGCCTCGTCAAAGCGCTTGACCAGTTTTTCGGTCACCAGATAATTGTCCTTGGAGCCAGTTTCAGCCATGCGTTGACCTCAGGTTTGAACACTCAACCGAACAAATAGAAAGGGCTGCTTATACCCGGCGTACAAACAGCCCTGGATCAGGCAAGGACCCGGCTTACTTGCCTTTCTTGAAGTTGTTGTAGGCCGTGGCCATGGCTTCGCGTGCTTCATTGGTGAAACTGCTCGGGGCAATCATCTTGGAGAAGTAATCTGCTTCTACAAAAATGGTCTTGTTGCCGGCAATTTCAGGCTTGATTTTGTCCATCGCTGCCTTATTCGCCGTCGGGTAGTTCATTTCGTTGGCCATGCGAGCCGCATTTTCAGGACGCAGATAAAAGTCGATGAAGGCCAGCGCGTTGTTGGGGTGCTTGGCATCTTTGGTGATGGCCATGGTGTCAAAGAAAATCAATGCGCCGGTGCTGGGCAACAGCGACTCGATGACATCTTTGGAGTTGTTTTCCTTGGCGCGATCAGCCGCAATGTTGATGTCACCGGACCAGCCAATGACCACACAGGCTTTTCCGCCAGCAATGTCATCGATCATGGTCGAACTGAAAATGCGCACGTCTTTGCGCACCTTGGCCAGCATGTCGCTCGCCAGTTTGTAATCAGCAGGATCGTTCGAATACGCATCTTTGCCAATGTAGTGCAACGCGACCGGGATGATCTCGGTGGGCGAATCCAGGTAGGCAATGCCACAGGATTTCAACTTGCTGGTGTATTCGGGCTTGAACACCAGGTCCCAGGCGTTTTCAGGCATGGGCGTTTTACCCAGCGCTTTGGCGACCTTGGTTTGGTTGATGCCCACGGTGGTAAAGCCCCAAGCCCACGGCACCAGATGCTTGTTGTCAGGGTCGGTGTACTTGGCCAGTGTGGCCATGATGGCCGGGTCCAGGTTGCCCAGGTTCTTGATTTTCGCCTTGTCCAGTGGCTGGAACATGCCGCCTTCAATTTGCGGCTTGGCAAACACCGAACCCGGCACCACGATGTCATAGCCGGTGTTGCCCGCCACCAACTTGGCATGCAGCGCTTCGTTGGTCTCGAAGGTGTCGTAATTGACTTTGATGCCGGTTTCATTTTCAAACGCGGCCGTCAGACCTTCGGGAACATAGTCAGGCCAGTTGTAGATATTGAGGACTTTTTCTTCGGTGTTCTGCGCCACGGCTGCAGGCGCACTCACTGCCGCGGCGGGTGCTGCCACGGGGGCCGGTGGCTCCTCTTTTTTTCCGCAAGCAGCCAACACCAGCGCAGACAGCGCAAATGACCATAGGTACTTTTTCATCATGAGGAACACTCCGTTTATGGGAAAGAAAATGAAAGTATTGCGAATGAAAGGCTAGCAATAAACACGCCACAAAACTATTGGTATAAACGATCAGATTAGCCCGTTTTGGTGCAATTCCTGTTGCGTTAAATCGAGCGCCTGTCGAATCAGGCGCAACATCTCATCAATTTCCTCGTGCGTCATGGTCAATGGCGGTGCGATGATCATGCGGTCACCCACGGCGCGCATGATCAGACCGTTTTGAAAGCAGTGTCTGCGGCAAATCATGCCAACGCCTAGCGCTTCGGCGAAGCGCTCGCGCCGCGCCTTGTTCTTGACCAGAACCAGACCTGCCGTGAAGCCGCAGGTTTCAGCGACGCCGACCAATGGGTGTTCGGCGATTTTTTCGAAACCACGAGCCAGGTAGGGGCCAATGTCATTGCGCACACGCTGCGGCAGTTGCTCGCGCTCCATGATGGCCAGATTGGCCAAGCCCACTGCGCAGGCAACCGGGTGCCCGCTATACGTGTAACCGTGATTGAACTCGCCACCTTTTTCAATCAGCACCTTGGCAACGCGGTCTCCCACCATGACCCCGCCTAGCGGGATGTAGCCACTCGTGACGGCCTTGGCGAAGGTCACCAGATCGGGTTTGTAGCCAAATTTTTCATAGGCGAACCAATGTCCGAGACGTCCAAAAGCACAGATCACTTCATCGCTGATGAGCAGGATGTCGTACTTGTCGACAATGCGCTGAATCTCGGGCCAGTAGGTCGCAGGCGGAATGATGACACCACCAGCACCCTGAATGGGTTCAGCAATGAACGCGGCCACCTTATCTGCACCCACTTCGATAATTTTTGCCTCCAGCCAGCCAGCCGCACGCAGCCCAAACTCGGACTCACCTTCCCCGGGCAGGCCGTTTTCAAAATAGTATGGCTGATCAATGTGGGTGATATTCGGAATGGGCAAATCCCCTTGCGCGTGCATGCCACTCATCCCCCCCAGTGAGGCGCCCGCCATGGTGCTGCCATGGTAGGCATTGAGCCGACCGATGATGACCTTGCGCTGCGGTTGGCCCAGAAGGTCCCAATAGCGACGCACCATGCGCACGTTGGAGTCATTGCTTTCACTGCCACTGGACGAGTAAAACACATGCTCAAAACTGCGGTCGTCCACTTTGGGCGCCAAGGAGGCCAGGCGCGCCGCCAGTTTCACGGCAGGCACATTGGTGGTCTGGAAGAAATTATTGTAAAACGGCAGCGTCATCATTTGCTGGTAGGCTGCATCGGCCAGCTCCTTGCGTCCGTAGCCTACGTTGACACACCACAAGCCACTCATGGCGTCGAGCAACTTCTCGCCTTCTGAGTCCCAGATGTAAATACCCTCAGCCCGGGTGATCACGCGCGCGCCGCGTGTCGCCAGGTCGGCATGATCGGTGAAGGGGTGAATGAAGTGCGCACTGTCGAGCGCCTGCAGCGCCCGGGTGTCGTAGTGTTCGGTGCGGCGTACCAACGCAGGCGGTGGAATCAGGGTCGACGGGTTCATGGTGGGCTCCTCAAACGGGTTCGGACGTGACAGCTTTGACAAGCCGGCTCAAACACACGGGCTAAACATGCAGCAACAGATGCTCGCGCTCCCAGGGCGAAATCACCTTCATGAATTCATCAAACTCAAGCTCCTTGATTTCGGAGTACACCGTGATGAATTCCTTGCCGAGCACCTCATGCAGGTCCGGTTCGCGGCGCAACCAGTCCAGCGCTTCACCCAGACTGCGCGGCAAGGAATGGGGCGCCAGGTAGGCGTCGCCCTTCATCTCCGGCTTGGGCTTTATCTTGTTTTTGATGCCGAGGTAGCCGCAGGCCAGGGTCATGGCCATGGCCACATAGGGATTGGCATCGGCGCCAATCACACGGTTTTCAACCCGGCGCGCCTGCGGCGACGATATCGGCGAGCGGATGCCCACGGTCCGGTTGTCAAAGCCCCATTCAATGTTGATCGGGGCGGCCGAATTGCGGGACAGTCGGCGGTAGCTGTTGACGTAAGGCGCCACCAGCACCATGGCCGCCGGAATGTAGCGCTGCAAGCCGCCGATGTAGTGCATGAAGGTCTCGGACGGTGTGCCGTCCTCGTTGCTGAATACATTTTTGCCGGTCGCCACGTCCAGCAGACTTTGGTGCACATGCATGGCACTGCCTGGCTCGCCGGCAATCGGTTTGGCCATGAACGTGGCGTACATGTCATGGCGCAGCGCCGACTCACGGACCGTTCGCTTGAAAAAGAACACTTCGTCCGCCAGTCCCAGAGGCTCGGCATGGAAAAAATTGATTTCCATCTGGCCGGCGCCGACTTCATGGATCAAGGTATCGACATTGAGTTCCATCTTGTCGCAGAAGTCGTAAATTTCTTCAAACAAGGGGTCAAACTCGTTGACCGCATCAATGCTGTAGGCTTGGCGCGAGGTTTCGGAGCGTCCGCTTCGACCAATCGGTGGCCGCAGCAAGGTGTTGGGGTCGGTGTTGCGGGCCGTGAGATAGAACTCGAGTTCGGGCGCCACAATGGGCTGCAAGCCTTCCGCGGCGAACAAATCGCAGACCCGACGCAAAACAGTGCGCGGCGCATAAGGCACGAGATTGCCTTGGTGGTCGAAGCAGTCATGAATCACCTGGGCCGTCGGGTCGGTGGCCCAAGGGACGATGCGCACCGTCGTGGGGTCTGGGCGCAACTGCATGTCTTTGTCGGTGGGGTCAATCACGTCGTAGTACGGCCCACTTTCAGGAAACTCTCCCGTAACACCCATCGCCACGATTGCCTGCGGCAAGCGCATGCCCCGGTCTTCAGTGAACTTGGCGCGCGGAAGGATTTTCCCGCGAGCGACACCCGTCAAGTCGGGCACCAGGCATTCCACCTCGGTCACGCGGCGTTCATTGAGCCATTGCTCCAAATCGTTGAAGTTCATGGTTTTCTTGTCGTTCATTGGTTACTCCTCAGGGTGCTTTCTACAGCACATGCTCGGAATCAGACCCCCGTGCACATTGTCGTGCGCGACAGGCTTGCGCAAAAGCGTTAAAAATAGCCGCGTAAAAAGGAGTGTCCCAGCACTGCCACTCGGGATGCCACTGAACTGCATAGGCAAAAGACCTGGCACCCACCACCTCAAAGGCTTCCACCAGTCCATCGGGCGCATGGCCCAGTGCGCGCAAACCCGGTGCCAAGCGAGCGATTCCTTGCCCGTGCAGCGAATTAACCTGCGCCTGCTCCCCACCCGCCCAGCGTGCAAATACAGAATTTTTTAAAAACTTGACCGCATGACGCGGCGCATATTGCTGCGCAATCGAAACGTTCTCTGGTTCCCGGTGATCCATCAGTCCGGGCACCAAGTGCACCCGCTGATGCAGCGTTCCGCCCATGGCCACATTGATTTCCTGAAACCCACGGCAAATGCCCAGCAGGGGGATGTGCTGCGCCACACAGGCATTGATCAAAGCCAGCGTCAGGGAATCACGTTCCACATCCAGTGGCAGGTCAGGGTCTGACACGATCTCGTCAAAATTCGAAGGATGCACGTTGGAGGGAGAACCCGTCAGCATGACACCGTCGACCAAATTCAGCAGCGGCCCAATTTGCTGCGCTTGCGCCAAGGGAAAAAGCACCGGCTGGGCCTGCATGCCGACCATCACCGCACGGGCATACTTGTCGCCCAATACAAGATAGGGCGCCTGGTGTTCGTGATCACCCAACATGCGGTGATCCATCGGTAGCCAAACCAGGCAGGGTGGCGTTGTCATAACCGTCTCCGTCTTCTTTTCATCATTGTGTGGTCGCAATTGGTTCTAGAAAGGAGCCAGTTGAAGCAAGCGCACGGTGCCACTCTATTCTCAATCAATCACGCCGGCGCGACCGCGACAGGCTTCACCGAAAGCTTCAAACAGGCGGATCGAGTGCGGGTTCTGCGCCGTCATCCACTCAGGGTGCCATTGCACACCCAGCGTAAATTGCGTGAACCCCGGCATGTGGATGGCTTCTATGACGCCATCTTCTGCATGCGCCAGGGCTTGCAGGCCATGACCAAGGGTCTTGATGCCCTGCCCATGCAAGGAGTTGACCGCAATCTCATCCTGCTGCATCAACTCGGCGAACCAGGTGCCGGGCACCAGGCGTACCGTGTGGCGCGCGGCGTACTGTTCAGAAACCGGCGCCGCGGGGTCCTCGCGGTGATCCTTTATGCCAGGGATCGTGTAGAGCTTCTGATGGATGTCGCCACCAAACGCAACGTTCATTTCCTGCATCCCGCGGCAAACACCAAGCAGCGGCAGGCCCATGGCCAGCGCCATGCGAATGGTCGGTAAATCAAACAGATCGCGGTCTTTGTCTTGCGCTTTTTCGGGCGTCAGATTGTGCTGGCCGTACAGGGCCGGATCAATATTTGTTCCGGCGCCGGTCAAGTAGACCCCATCGACCATGGACAGGTATTGTTCGATGTCTCGCGTGCCAAAACAGGTGGGCGCCAGCAGAGGCACGCAGCCAGCCTGCTCAATCAGTGGCCGAATGTACTTGACGGTCATCACTTGATAGTCATGACCATTGCGTGCTTGTGCGCCCATGGACATCAGCACCACGGGCTTGCGTTTGGCGCTGTCAGCTTTCGGTGGCCGGCCCCTGGAAGGCGGTTTTGTCATAACTGACTCCGTATACTTTTCACTATTGTGCCTGCGCAATTGGCTCACAATGGGGGCTGGTTTAACCTAGTGCATGGTGCCACTTTATGCTCTCCGAATATCTATTGACAGAGATTGCACGCCTGGGCATGCAGAACAAGCTGCCGCTGCACCGACAGTTATACGAAGCGCTACGCCGCGCCCTGCTGGATGGCAAATTGTCCGCAGGCCAGCGCCTGCCGTCCAGTCGCGAATTGACACAGGATCTGGGCCTGTCGCGCAATACCGTGGTGGCAGCGCTCAACCAGTTGGGGGTCGAGGGCTACCTGGTCAGCCATATAGGCAGCGGCACCTTTGTCAACGACAGTGTCCCCAAGGCTGCGGCCCGCCACCGGCCGGCCCAAGAGAGGCAGGGCGCGACATTGTCCCGACGCGGTCACGCGCTGGCGACGACGTTTTGTGCCACGCAACTTGAGATTCAGCCGTTTACCCCCGGTATCGCCGACTTCAGCGCCTTTCCCGTGGCGTTATGGCAGCGCCTGCAAAACAAGCACTGGCGCATGACCTATCCCGACATGCTGGACTACAACTACTCCGGCGGCTACGGGCCGCTGCGCCGGGCTGTGGCCGACTATCTGCGCGTCTTTCGCAGCGTGCCGCTTGAGGTCGATCAAGTCATCATTACCAGCGGCACACAACAGTCGATGGAACTGTGCGCGCAACTGCTCGCCGATCACCTGGATACGGTCTGGCTAGAGGACCCGGCCTATTGGGGTGCCGTCAAAGCCTTCATGGCGACCGGCCTGCGCCTGCATTCAGTGCCGGTCGATCAGGAAGGTATTGCACCCCAAGCGGAGGACGAAGCCAAGCCGCCACGCCTGATCTATGTGACGCCATCCCACCAGTACCCGACCGGTGCCGTGATGTCGCTGGCGCGGCGGCACCAGATTTTGTCGATTGCCCGCCGCCACAAAGCCTGGGTTCTGGAAGACGACTATGACAGTGAATTCCGTTTTAGCGGGCCACCGATTTCGTCACTGGCCGGCCTGGACACTGACCAGCGCGTGCTTTACATGGGTTCATTCTCGAAAGTGCTCTATCCCGGCCTCAAACTGGGCTACCTGGTCGTGCCCAAGGTACTCGTGCCGTCCTTCAAGCAGGCGCACTACGACCTGAACCGGCCGGGCCAGATGCCGCTGCAAGCGGCGTTGGCAGAATTCATTGAAATGGGGCATTTCGCCAGCGCGCTGCGCCGTGCCCGCCAGGGCTACGCCGAGCGCAGGCAGTGCTTGCTTGCCGCGCTGCAACCCTGCCTTGGGCAACACGCTCAAATCTCCGGCGCTGAGCAGGGCTTGCACCTGTGTGTGCGGCTGCCCCATGCACTCGACGACAAGGCCTTGGCGCAGCGCCTTGGAGAACTTGGTCTGACGGTGCGCGCGTTGTCTGCGTATTGTCTACAACGTAGCGACGCCAAAGGTCTGGTCATTGGTTACGGCTATGCGCCGTTAAATGACATTGAACATCACGGCCCACTGGTCGCCAAAGCGATTGCCGGCGCACTGGCGTGTTTGGCACCCAAGGCTTGAGTTTTATAGCGCGTCGCGCAGCCGGTGATACAGCGTGCCAAGCACCAGACTGGGCATTCGTAACAGCGGCCCACCCGGAAACTTGCGGTGCTGCAACCTGGCAAACACATCAAAGCGCTCGGCCTGCCCGGCCACCGCTTGCGCCACCACGCGCCCGGCCAATCCGGTCAGTGCCACGCCGTGGCCGCTGAAGCCCTGCAGGTAATACAGGTTGTCGCCCAAACGGCCAAAGTCGGGCGCGCGGTTCATGCTGATGTCGACAAAACCGCCCCAGACGAAGTCAATCGGCGCATGCCGTAGCGCCGGAAATACGTCGCCCATGCGCCGCGCCATGATTTCCTGCAAGTGGGCCGGTGTTCGGGTGGTATAGCTGACGCGGCCACCAAACAGCATGCGGTGGTCGGCGCTAAAGCGAAAGTAATCGAGGATGAAATTGTTGTCGCAGGCGCTGGCGTTGCTCGGGATCAGGCGCTGGCACAAGTCTGGCGCCAGCGGCGCGGTGCCAATGATGTAGGTTCCCACCGGCATGATGCGCGGCGTGATATCGGGCGCCACCGCTGGACCGTATTCAGCCAGCGTGCAGTTTCCGGCCAGCACGCCAAACTTTGCCGTCACCGTCCCCTCGGCCGTGCGTGCCATCAAGCGGCTACCGCGCTTG
>NZ_JAAFHA010000087.1 GCF_010365055.1 Rhodoferax sp. | reverse complement strand
GGAATCCAAAAAAAGACCGGTTATAAGCGGTCTTCATTGGGAGAATCCTTCGAAACTGGAGCGTTTCTACAGTCAAACGGGTAGGAACTTCAGGCTAGCGGGCAACGGGTCTTGCTGGTGATCGATGAAGCCCATGCCATGCCGATTGAGTCCTTGGAGGAGGTGCGTCTGCTCTCCAACCTGGAGACCGGCCAACACAAGCTGGTCAACATCATGCTGTTTGGCCAACCCGAACTCGATGCCCTCTTGACCGAGCCCCGCTTGCGCCAAGTGCGCGACCGGGTGATTCACCGCTTTGAGCTGCAACCGCTGCTGGCCGACGAGGCCAGTGCCTACATTGATCATCGTCTGCGAGCGGCCGGCTGGCGTGGCGCTCGGCTGTTTTCAGCGGCGGCGTTAACACGACTGGTCAAGGCATCCGACGGGCGCGCGCGTCGAATCAATTTGCTAGCCGACAAGGCCCTGCTGGCTGCCTACGCGCAAGGGGCGGACAGCGTTGAGGCACAACATGTCGACAGCGCGGTACGTGAGCTGCCCCTTGGCCGATTGCCGTCGACCACAATGCTTGGCTCTCGTTGGCGCCTAGCCGGCTGGAGCTTTGCGTTGGCAACAGTCATGAGCGTTGGCGCCATTGGTCTATTGGGTTGGTTCCGCAGTGCGCCGACAACTGTTGCCACGGTGGCCGCAGTTCGACCCAATCCGGCAATCGTGGCGGCGCCTTCGGCCGTCGCTGCAGTGTCACCCCGGCCGCTGCTAGCTGCCGCTGCGGCGCCGTTGGTGCGGAAACCTCTTGCACCGATTGCGCCGCCGGCCGCAGCGTCGGACATGAGCCTGGATGCAATCCTGGCGCGCACCCAAACCTGGCTGCAACATACCGATTTGGGCGGCTACACCATCCAACTGGCGGCCTTGGAATCAGGCACCAGCCCGGACCGCAACTTGAGCCTGGCGGTAACCCAGCTGGACCCGGCACAAGTCTTTGCACGTCACAGTGTCTACCGAGGAAGAACCTATTTGTCGGTATATTCAGGTCGTTTTGAGTCATTCCGGGCGGCTGCGCTGGCCATGGATGAGCTACCTGCCGTTTTCAAGAGCAACCGACCCATGGTGAGATCCTGGGCCAGAATCAAGCAAGAACAGACACCGTGACATTTCCATCATTACGCTCTTTGGTATCCAACCAACACACCCGCTTGTCATTCAGGCTGCTTCTGACCAGTTGGGTTGGGGCCTTGGCCGCCTGTGCAGTGACCCCGTCGCCACCGCCTTCGGCACAGCACCTGACGCCCGCGCCCCAGGTGACAGGTCGCGCGCCTGATTTCGCGGTGGCGCCGCCGCTTCCCCGGCCACCGCGCCCCAGTGTGCGCCAGGAGCTGTACAGCGTGGTCATGAGCAACGTGAACGTGCAGGACCTGTTATTCGCCTTGGCGCGCGATGCCAAGCTGAACGTTGACATACATCCCAGCATCACGGGCACCGTCACCATGAACGTGCGCGACCAGACCCTCACCGAAATCCTCGATCGGGTGGCGCGTCAGGTCGATCTGCGTTATGAGATGGAGGGCAAGAATCTGTCGATTCAACCGGACTCCCCCTACCTCAAACATTACCGGGTGGACTACCCCAACATCCAGCGCGATGCCAAAACCAGCATCAGCACCTCAACCAATGTTGCCTCTACCGGTGGTGGGGCCGGGGGCGGCGGTGGAGGCGGCAGCAATGCGTCGACCTCATCGATTGAGAACACTTCAAACAACCGCTTCTGGAGCACGCTCTACGGCAACCTGGTCGACCTGCTGCGGGAAACCGACAAAGTGATACCGGATGGCGCCAGTGCCGCCGCGCCTCTGCCAGCGATCAGCCAGCCCAGCGCGGCCACCGGTGCCGCCGTCCAACGCGCAGGCGTCGTCGCTACACCAATAGCAGCAGGGCCGCGCAGCACCTTTCGCGAAGCTGCCTCCGTCATCGCCAACCCGGAAACCGGCAACATCAGCGTGCGCGCCACCCAGAACCAGCATGCCAAGGTGCGTGAGTTTCTGGACCGGGTGCTCAGCTCAGCGCGCCGTCAGGTGCTGATTGAAGCGACCGTGGTCGAGGTCGATCTCTCCAACCGCTATCAGCAAGGCATCGACTGGTCGCTGCTACAAACGGGGGGCGCCAACGCCGGCTCCGGCATCACGGTGCGACCCACTGGCGGTAGTGGCGGCTTGCAGACCGGCGGTCTGGTCAGTTCCATTGCATCGCTGAGCTTCAAACAGTTTCGGCTTTGGGACGGTGATACCGATCTGTCTGCCATGCTGAGTCTGTTGGAGTCCTTTGGCACCTTGCGCGTTTTGTCAAGCCCGAAAGTGTCGGTGCTGAACAACCAAAGCAGCGTACTCAAGGTGGTGGACAACAAGGTCTATTTCTCGATCACGGTCACGCCGGGCACCCCGGCCACGCTGCAGACGGCAGCCACGCCTGCAACCTACAGCACGACCATCAACACGGTGCCGATTGGTTTCCTGATGACGGTGGTGCCACAAATCAGTGAAGCGAACGAAGTCACGCTCAACCTGCGCCCCACTATCAGCCGCATCACGGGGTATGCCACTGACCCGAACCCGGTGCTTGCAGAGAACAACCTGGTCAACCGCATTCCCGAGGTTCAGACGCGTGAGATGGAGTCGGTGCTGCGGGTGCAGTCAGGTGACATTGCCATCCTGGGTGGCTTGATGCAAGACAGCCGCAACAACAATTCCGATGAGGTACCCGGCCTGAATCGGGTTTCAATTCTGGGCGATCTGTTCAAGTACCGCAATGACAGCAGCACCAAGTCGGAGCTGGTCATCTTCCTGCGGCCAACGGTGCTGAAAGACGCCAGCTTGGACGCGGACCTCAAGGATTTTCGCGCGCTGTTGCCTGCATCCATTGATGCGGTGCGCATCAATGAGGGTCCGAACAGGGTCATGTTGCCGTCGGTGCGTAACTGACCATGAGCTTGCTTCTTGACGCCTTGAACCGCGCCAGCCAGGACAAGGCGGCTGCGGCAGCAGCCGTGGCCTCGGCGTCGACTCCAAGCAACATGGCATTAGATGTGCCCGATCCCGCCCCCAAACCTGCCCCTGTTGCACTCACCCATGCCACACCGCCCGAAGCGGCGCCGGGCAACGAATGGCCTACGTTGGGGCTGGCGCTGGCACCTACTGGCGCCATGCCCGCCATGGCGCCAGTTGTCCCGCTACGCGTAGGCGGGATGACGAAAGCGATCGACCCGGGCATGAGATTGGTGGCCAAGCCCGAGCCGCTGGCCCCAGCACCAGAGCCACGACCCTCACCTCAGCCACCGAAGTCGCCAGAGCGTCGAAGCGAGCCGCCGATGGCGTTGGCGCCTCCATCAAAATCTCAGCCGCTTCCAGCCCCTTCTGATAACAGGCCTGCGCCGAACAATGCGACGCGCGTCGCACAAAGCATTGTGAGAGCCAAAGCACCGAGCCCAAAGGCAGCAGTCCCCAAGCGCTTGATCGCTCTGGTGAGCGTCGCGGTCCTGCTTGCCGCCGGACTGGGCAGCGTCTTGCTGGGCTGGTGGGGCGACCCGATGGTCTGGATCCAGAGCACAGCAGTCAATGGCCCGATTGCGCCACCAATTGCCATGGCGACGGTGATCGCGCCAGCAAGCGCCGTTGAGACAGCGCCACCACCCCCTGTGGCACCTCAGGCGACCACCATTGCGGTGGGGCGCATCGAGACACAGGTACGATCCCGACCACAGATACCTCACAGGTCGCCAGATGCAGTCAGACCAAGCACACCGCCAAGCGCCGCCGTGGTGGCCGCGCCCGGTCAGAGTGTTCAGCCAATGCTGCAAAGTCGAAGCACTGGGCCGTCGTCGCTCGAATCGGGCTATGCGGCCTTGACCCAGGGCCGCCTGCAAGAGGCCAAGCAAGCTTATGCCCAGGCCCTGGCCGGCAACCCGGAGGAACGCGATGCCCTGCTGGGCGTCGCCTACATCGCCCAGCAGCAGGGTCACACAGAAGAAGCGCGATCCTATTACAAGCGGGTGTTGCGGCAGGAACCAGGTAACGCAGTCGCACGGGCCGGCTTGTTGACTTTGAATCCGACGGACGATGTGCAAGCGCTCGGCAGCCAGTCGCGCGACGTGGCCGAACAGAATCCCGACTCCGCCGCGGCGCAATCGGTTCTTGGACATAGCCTGGTACGTCAGGGTCGATTGGCGGACGCCCGACTGGCGTTTCAGCGTGCCCATCTGCTGGAACCGAATGTGGCACTGCATGCCTTTAATCTGGCCGTGGCGCTGGATCGCTTGCGCAATTACGCGGCAGCCCGTCACTATTACGAACTGGCCTTGGCACTGTCAGCCCAATCTGGTGGTGAGCGCAGCAATGGGGTGCAGCATGTCGTCGTGCAACAACGACTGGTTCAATTGCAAGCTGCAGCCGTGGCCGGCCCGGTCGAGTCGCGCCCATGAACAGTGCCAAAAACACGATGCCAAACACCCAAAGCAAACCTCCAGTTCGGCTAGGCGACAAGCTCGTCGAGTTGGGGCTGATCACCCAGGATCAACTTCGCATTGCCCTGCAGGAGCAAAAGAGCACCGGCAAGCAGCTGGGTGAAGCCTTGCTGGTACTGGGGTTCGTCACTGAGGACGACATGCGCAGCGCGCTGGCGGACAAACTGGGTGAGCAGGCCATCAGCCTCAAGGGCATTGTGGCCGATCCCAGTGCGCTGGCCTTGATTCCCAAGACAATGGCCAAACGCCATGCGCTTTTCCCGGTCAGCCTGGATCTGCGCGACAACGAACTGATCATCGCCAGCGCCAACCCGAACGACATTGTGGCTGGCGACCAGATCAATGCGCTACTCGCCGGGGGGCCGCAACCGCGCTGGCGCCTGGCCAGCAGCGCCGAGGTGCTGAGCGCCATTGAGCAGTTTTACGGCCATGAACTGTCGATTGATGGCATCCTGCAGGAGTTGGAGACCGGCACCATCGACATGGCCAGCCTGATCCAGGAATCCGAAGGCTACAGCCACCCGGTGGTGCGCCTGATTGACGCGCTGCTGGCAGACGCCACATTGCGCGGTGCCTCTGACGTGCACTTTGAGCCTGAAACGCAGTTCCTGCGCATTCGCTACCGCATTGACGGTGTCTTGCGCCAGGTGCGCGTGCTGCACATGCGCTACTGGTCGGCCATGGTGGTGCGCCTGAAGGTGATGGCGGGCATGAACATTGCCGAGACGCGGGCACCGCAAGATGGCCGCATTTCACTGTCAATTTCAGGCCGGCCAGTTGATTTTCGTTCGGCCGTGCAACCCACCATTCATGGCGAAAACTTTGTTTTGCGGATTCTGGACCGCAAGCGCGGCATTGTGGCCATCACTGGCCTGGGCTTGTCGGAGCCACAACTCAATTTGCTGCAATTGATGCTGTCCCGGCCCGAGGGTATTCTGCTGGTCACCGGCCCCACGGGCTCTGGCAAGACCACCACGCTGTATTCCGTGCTAAGCCACCTCAACAGTGAGGGCGTCAACATCATGACGCTGGAGGATCCGGTCGAGTACCCGATGGCGGTCATTCGCCAGACCTCCCTGTCGGATGCAGTCAAGATGGATTTCGCCGAAGGAATACGTTCCATGATGCGGCAGGACCCGGATATCATCTTGGTGGGTGAGGTGCGCGACAAAGACACCGCCGAGATGGCCTTTCGGGCTGCCATGACCGGTCACCAAGTGTTTACCACGTTGCACACCAACTCAGCGATTCGCTCCATTCCGCGCTTGATTGATTTGGGCATTCAGCCCGAAGTGTTGGCTGGCAACGTCATCGGCATCATTGCGCAGCGGCTCATTCGGACTTTGTGCACAGCCTGCAAAACACACCACACGCCCAGCCCGATCGAGCGGCAACTGCTCAAGCTCGCGCCTGGCGAGTCCGCCAGCGTCTACAAGGCGGTCGGTTGCCCGGCCTGTGAGCACCAGGGCTACAAGGGCCGCCTGTCCATCATGGAGTTGCTCAAATTTGATGCCGACCTGGATGAATTGGTCACCCAACGCGCAAGCCTCAAGTCCATGGGCGATCACCTGCGCCAGCGTGGCTTTGTTTCCATGGCGGAAGATGGCATGCGCCGGGTGCGCGAAGGCTTCACCACGGTTGAGGAAGTGGGCCGCGTGGTGGACCTCACAGAGCTGATCGGCTGATGGCGCTCTACCAATACCGCGCCACCAGCGCCGAAGGGCAGATCAACAAGGGCCAGATTGAAGCCCTGCACGAGCTTGATCTGGAAGCCCAACTCAAACGCATTGACCTGCTGCTGGTGTCGGCCAAAGCCTTGAAGTCGCGCCAGCGCATCGTCAAGCACATGCCGCGGCGCGAGGTGATTGATTTCTTTTTTCAGGTCGAAATGCTGGTGCGTGCGGGCGTTCCCTTGCTCACAGCACTGGGCGATATGCGCGACGAAGCGGAGTCACCGGCGAGCCGCGACCTGTCCAGCGGTTTGTTTGAGAAGATTGAGGCCGGCGCCACCTTTGGTGAAGCCGTCGCAGCCTACCCCGGCGTTTTTTCGCCAACCAACATCAGCCTGATCCGATCGGGTGAAGTCACCGGACAACTGCCGGATGTGCTCAAGGAAATTGTGCGCTCACTCAAATGGCAGGATGAAATGGCCTCCACCACCAAGAAGCTCCTGATGTACCCGAGCTTCGTGCTGGTGGTGATCGGCGGCGTCGTTTTCTTCCTGATGATTTATCTGGTGCCCCAGTTGGTGGGTTTTCTGAACAACATGGGACAGGCGATACCGCTGCAAACCCGCCTGCTCATCGGTTTGTCCAGTTTCTTCGTGAATTATTGGTGGTTGATTCTGTCGGTCCCGCCGGGTCTGGTCATGCTGACTTTGTCCTTGTCGGCGGCGTTTCCCGCGGTGCGCTACCGACTGCACCAAATGCAATTGAGCATTCCGTATGTTGGTCCGGTGCTCAAGAAAATGATTCTGGCGCGCTTTGCCGACACCTTTGCGCTGATGTACCGCACCGGCATTCCGTTGATAGAAGGCCTGGTCTATTGCCAGGAAATATCCAGCAACGTGGTCATTCAGCAAGCCATTCGGCGTGCCCGTGAGCGGGTCATCAACGGCGCATCCCTGTCAGAAAGTTTTGCCGCTGAGATGCTGTTTCCGTCACTCGTCATTCGCATGCTCAAAGTCGGCGAATCCACCGGCGCGCTGGACTCGGCACTGAGCAACATCAGCTATTTTTACACCCGTGACATTGACGAATCCGTTGGCAAGGTGCAGGCCATGATTGAGCCCGCGCTGACGGTGCTGATGGGGCTGATTCTGGGCTGGATCATGCTGGCCGTTCTGGGTCCGATCTACGACACCATCGCCAAGATGAAAACCTGAGCCCGCCATGAAGACCGTGCTCCATCTTGCCACGTCGGGCCCGCAACTCTGGCGCAAAAGCCGCGACGGCTGGCAGGCCTACGACGGCCCAGCGAAAGGGCCCGTCTGGGTGGTGACGGATCTGGCCGAAGAGAGCTTTGCTGAAATCCTGATCCCTCGCATCTTCGGGCGCGACCGCCAAGGCTTCATTGCCCGGCAACTGGTCAGCCGATTCCCCGACACGCCTTTTCGCACCACGCTGCCCACCCCGACCAACGGGACATTGATGGACCGCATTGCACCGCCGCGTCTGACGCTGCTGGGGGTGGATGCAGCGCAAAAGGTCAACCAGGCGCTGGATGCGCTGTCAGCTCCGATTGCCGGCGTCTGGGCCATGTCGATGCTGCTGTCCCTCATCGGCGTCAAGAAAGGGCTGCCGAGCGAGCTGTTTATGGTGTTGCCAACGGCGCAAGCCTTGCGCATCGTCTTTATCAAGAACCGGGTTCCAGTGTTGAGCCGTCTGATTCCCGGCATCACCCAGGCCTCGGAGCAGGTAACGGAAATTGTGCGTACGCTGCGGCATCTTGAAAACACCCGCGTGCTCGAGCGATCCGGGCGCAAGCACGCGGTGCTGATGCTCGGCGACACGCAAGACTTGGCCGCCTTGCTGGCAGCACACCAGTTGCAGCTGTTGGATCCGCCTTCGCCTTGGGCGAACACCGCACCGGCGGACTGGCGCTTTGCACTGTTTGACCTGGTACTGAGCTCCCCAGCGGGTCAGTTGGCGTCCTTGTCACGTCGCGCCAGCTTTGTCGCGGCCCGTCTCCGCCAGCCGGCATATGCCCTGGCAGCGGTCAGCCTGGGCCTGGCACTGTGGGCGTCGGTCGGCAACTTGCGCGAGATCGTGGCCAGCCATTCCACTCGCATCCAGATTGACGGGCGTACCCAACAATTAACAGAACAACTAAATGAAGTCGAACAAAAGATGGCGGGCTTTGGCGTCGCGCCCGACTTGGTTCGCCAGGCGGCCGCGCTGGACCGGGAAGAATTGACCACTGCGCCCTCGCTGGCAGCCCACATGCAACAACTCGGGCAGGTCGTTGGTCAGCACCCAGAGATGCGCGTCGGGCAATTCGAGTGGCGCATTCTGCAACCAGGGCAAGCGGCGTGTACCCGTGGTGCGCCCGCCCCTGCGGCCAATTCCGAAACGCCCGTGACGGAGGCCGCCGCGCCCAAGCGCCAGGTCGAAATCAGTTTTGGCATCACCCTGCCCCAAGACCAACCCGCCAGAGCCCGTGCACAGTCAGTGGCGAGCCTGTCCACCCTGCTGGCCAAGCTCCACGGCGTGAGCCTCATCCAGGACCCCGCCAAGACAATGGCGCAGGCAACGCTGAGCGGCGGTGGGGCACGCCCAGAAGCCGAACAAGCCCTGTCATGGTGCCTGAGCCTGCCGGGTCAGCCCGCCGACCCCGACGCATCCCCGGCGACCACCCGACCATGAAAGACCAACTCCACATCCTCTCGTTGGCGCGGCGCTGCCTGATGGTGCTGGCCGCTGCGCTGCTGATCGCGCTGGCCCTGTATTTGGGCTCCAGTTATTTCAAGGACCGGGGACGGTCCCAATTGACGCAAGCGCAGCAGACCGAGGGTGCCAACCAAGCCGGTCTGGCTGAAAAGCAGTCCGATCTGGCCAATATGCAGGCTGAAATCAGCCGCTTCAACCGCTTGCGGCAACAAGGCATGGTGGGCACGCCCGATCGGGAAGGCTGGGTTGAGCAATTGCTGTCCAGTCGTCAGCGCACCGGCCTGCCCGACACGCTGGTCTACTCCCTGGAAGCCTCCAGACCGCTGGCGCTGCAAGTTGGCGTGGCAGCCGGCAATCAACCCGCGCCGGCATTGACCGACGCGGGCAGCGGCAGCCAGGCTGGCCCGGTATTTCACGATCTCAACATCGGCATGACCGGCATTCATGAAGAAGAGCTGCTGGCCCTGCTGCGCGATTATCGGGCGCAGGTCAAAGGACACTTTCGAGTGAACGCCTGCTTGCTGTCGGATCGCACCGAGACCGGTTTGGCGGCGCATTGCACGCTGCGCTTCTTCAGCCTGCCAGATACCGCCCCGAACCCCGCCCCGGCAAGTCCACAGTGAACAATTCTTGCTTACCAAGCCCACCACCGTGACTAGACTTGAACCATGAATGCACCCGAGAAAACCGACGGCAATCGTGATTTGGCGCAATCACCGCATTTGGCCTCTTGGCGGCTTGTGACGCGCTGTTCGGGGCTGGCTGTACTCGGCACCATGTTGGCGTTGCCGGCCCTGGCCAGCGACATACCGATCCAATCCGGTGAGCGTTTGGGCACGCTGCTCTATTCCGCTGCTGAACGCAGCGCTATCACGCGGACCCGGCTGGGGCAGGCAGATGCGACGCCCGTTGCCAACCTGATGACAGTCAATGGCGTGGTCAAACGCCATGGAGGCAATAGCACTGTCTGGATCAACGGCCAAGCCGTCAATGAAGGCCAGTCTCTGCCGCCCACCACCCGCACGGCCATCTCGTTCACCGGTGCGACTCTGGACGGCCAGCGCGTGCAGGTTGGTGAAACGCTGGACCGCAGCACGCAGGCGCGCACCGACATCGTGAGCCCCGGCGCAGTGACCACCAAGAGCCCCAAAGCAACAACTCGGCGCGACCCCGATCGTTTAAGCCAGTAAATTTCCATGGGCGACACCAACTTCGATCAACTGCGCACGCGCTATCGGGCGCGCACCACGCGTCGAAGGCTGACGATCATCATCGGTCTCTTGCTCTTGCTGGCGGGCTATGCTTTGTTGGCGGTCAGCCCGGACACGCCGTCAGAGTGGGTATTGCTGCGGGTCGCTGCCGGGTTTGGCTTGTTGTTTGTCGGTTTTGGCGTCGCCGTTTTGCCAATCTTGACCAGGATCACCGGTGGTGACGACTGACCCGACCCAATCAGCGGCCAACTCGGAGCGCGCTGTCTTGCTGGTCGAAGACGATCTGGCGCTCAGTGGTTACCTGGCGTCGGCGCTGCGGGACGCGGGCTATTGCGTGCAAGCAGCCCATGACCGCGCGCAAGCGCTCAAGATACTGGCCGTGCCGCAGCCGCCCGCGCTGATGCTGCTGGATCTGGGTTTGCCTCCGCATCCCGGCACCATGACCGAAGGTCTGGCGCTGCTCGATGCTGCCCTGCGTATGGCACCCAGCAGCAAGATCATTGTTCTGACCGGCCAGGATGAAGACGCTGCCGCGCTGGAGGCGGTACGCCGTGGTGCTTTTGATTTCTTGGTGAAGCCCGCCACCATGGCAACCGTCTTTGCCGCCTTGCGCCGGGCCGAGTTGTTTGTGCGCCAGGAGAGCCGTTTGACCCAGGTCGGTGAAGCGCGGCTGCAGCTCACCGCCCGGCTGGGTGAAGGCCCCAAAGAAGCCGCCGCCACCGTCGAAGAGCAGTTGTTGCGCCGGGTGCTGGCCGCCACCGGCTATAACGTCGCCGAGACTGGGCGCCGACTGGGTCTGGCGCGCGAGCACGTGTATTACTACCTGAACAAATATGGCATCCGCCGTCCTGACTAGCCTGTCCCTGGCCTTGGTGGTGACCGGGCTGGTCCTGCTGATCACCGGGGCAACGCTGTCGCGGCGCGCCCGGCGCAATCGCCGCAACATGCAAGCGCTGCTACAACTGGGCAGACAGAACCTGGAGCCACTGCAGCTTCCCGCTGCTGCCTGGCCGGTGCTGCATGAAGCGGGCTGGCAACACCTGAGCCTGACTGGGGACTGGTTTGGGCACGCGGTGCATACCGAGCTAGGCATTCCCGCGCCAGTGCCCGCGGCCACCCTGGCGGCCACCAACCTGGAACACACGAACTGGCTGCACAACCAGATCGACAGCGGCGATGATGTTCATCTGGCACTCCGCCTGAGCCACCGCGCCGACCGTGGCGGCGAGCGCTTGTTTGCCGAGCAACTGGCACGGGTCTTTGTGCTGCTGCTGGAAACCGGCTTGCGCATGCGCACGGAAGCGCTGTCAGTGGCACTGGCCGAGCGCGCCCGCCTGTCGCTCTACCTGCAGCACGACATGCGCAACCTGGCGCAATGGGTGGGTTGGGTCTGTGCCGACTTCGCAGCCTGCTCCGACCCGCAGGCCTTGCTGGCAACCGCCCGTCGCTTGCAAGAGAACGCACCTCTGGCGCAGGAACGGGCGCATCGCCTGATCGTCGCCTTGGGCAAGAAACCCGAGACTGACAGTGCGCGTGAGATTGATCTGCGCCAGGCCATCACCAAGGCGGCGCAACTGGCAGGCCTTGAGGTCAACCTGTTGGGCCAGGCACACGCCTGGATTGCGCGCGGCCTGATGGCGCGCGTGCTGGACAACCTGTTCTCCAACTTGGCGCCCAATTGGCGTGACCCGCAGGCAGACAAACCGACGCTGCACCTACGAAACATGGCTGCCACGGCTGCGACATCGGCCATGGCAGAAGTCGAGTTCTTCAGCCCCTGGCCTCCTGCCGTTGAGCAAGTAGCACCCGAAAAACTATTTGAACCCTTTGCCAGCGGCCGCCCGGGTGGCTTGGGGCTGGGGTTGTACCAGGCCCGCAAGAGCTTGCGTGAAGCCGGTGGCGAGCTGCGCGCCGAGCCCAGGGAAGAGGGTTTGAGCTTTCTGCTGCTGATACCGAGCAAGACACCGTAAAGTTTTCAGACTCCTGACTTGGCAGATTCCCTCTATATTCGCTCCACGGATGCCGCCCTTGTCGTGAGGTCGGCCTACTGATTCAAACACAAGGAAATTTAATGAAACATCGCAATTTTGCCCGTCAATCGGGCTTCACCCTGGTCGAAATCGCCATTGTGCTCGTCATCATCGGTTTGCTGCTGGGCGGCGTGCTCAAGGGGCAGGAGATGATTGAGAATGCAAAGGTCAAGAACGGCGTCAATGACATGAATGGCATCTCTGCAGCCTACCAGTCCTACATTGACCGCTTTCACAGACTGCCTGGCGATGACGGCCCTATCAACACGCTGACGGCCCGCGGCGGATCATGGACCAACGTAACCCTCGGCGGGAATAATAATGGCGCGATCGCTATCACCGCAGGCCAAGTCTTCGCTACAGGCGGCGAAAGCGTCCCTTTCTGGCAAGCCCTCAAAGCGGCCGGTTTCATTTCTGGTAACTCGGCTGATATTGGGGTAGCTGCCATACCTCGAAATGCCTTTAACGGACTAACCGGTGTCGGCACCGGCGTGACGCCAACAGTCGGAACCGCTAGGTTGTCTGTCTGTCTGTCACAGGTACCGGGCAAGGCCGCACGCGCCATCGACACTCAGCTTGACGATGGCATCACAAACAGCGGTAACGTCCTCGCCACGTTGGGCGTTACCGGTGCAAATACGGCGCCCGGCATAGCCGTTGTGCCTGTTGCACCTGCTACGGGGTATAGCGACGATCTTCAATACACGGTTTGCCGGACCCTGTAATTTTTGTGACTGCCCGAACCGTGACACGGACCGGTTGACGAGTAGATCGTCACAGTCAGACCCGCTTCGGCGGGTTTTTTGTGGGTAGAGTGAGGCTACTCCCCCGCCATCAAGAATTAGAGCAAAATTGCTCGGACCTCTGTTGCAACGCCCACAAGCGGCTATTTTTTGGAAGCAATGGTTAGCAGTGATCCATGAACAAATGTCAATCACCCTATCAATCCAACCGTGACGCCCGGCGTGGTGCGCTTGGCTTTACCCTGGTTGAAATGGCCGTGGTGATCACCCTGATTGCCATCGCCATGACCCTGGGCTTGCGCCTGCTGCAAGCCACGCAAGAAAGCGCGGCCTGGAGTGAGACCCGGCTCAAGCAAGAACGCATCAAGGTCGCACTAGTTTCTTTTTTGCGTACCAATGGTCGACTGCCCTGCCCCAACTCGGTGGCGCCATGGGACGGTGCCGAAGATACGCCTTGTTTGGTCAACGCCGGTCGTGGCATCGTGCCGTGGCAGGCCGTGGGACTGTCCGTCGGGGATGCCCAAGACGGCTGGGGCAATTTTTTCACCTACCGCGTTGCCAACAGAACCCCCATCACCAGCAGCAACTGGACGCTCACGGCGGGAGCCACCGCTTTCACAATTTCTGAGCTGACAGCGCCACTGACCACCTTCACCCTGCAGGAGCGCGATGCCGTTGGTGTGTTGGGGGCCGCCGTTGTCCCCAGCCCGGTCACGATGCTTATTTCCCACGGCAAGAACGGATCAGGTGCGCGAACGCTGCGCGGCACCCTGATCGCAGCGCCCACCGGTGCCGACGAATTGGCCAATGCCGGCGTGGCCTCAACCGCGTTTGTCAGTCGCGCGCCCACCGATGTCGCGGCCGCTGCGGGGGGTATTTTCGATGATGTCGTGGCCAGCATGAATCCACGCGATTTGCTGCAGCCACTGGTGGATGACAAAACCCTCAAAGGCAGCAGCGCGGCGTATTACCGCGAGCAAGCGATGCAACAGGTGGCCTTGACCAGTTGCATACCGCCACAGGTTGCCCCGAGCTTGCTCGCCATCCAGCCCAACATAGGCAATGGCACCATTGTTTATGCGTGCCCGGCAGGTGGGGCCTATTTCTGCCGGACCCCAACGCCCGTGTCCAACGCCAGCACCCTGGCGGCGCAACAGCTTTATCAGTTATCCCTGTTCGGCGCTGCGCCAGCAGATGTCACCTATGGCCAATTGCTGGCCGCCTTTGCTGGCATTTCCACTCGTTGCCCCTAAGATGCGGGCTAGTCCCTTAAGAGAAAAGACCCATGAAATTGAATCGACATCGGCAACACGGCTTTACCTTGGCCGAAATGGCCATTGTGGTGGTACTGGGTGGTATTTTGTTGGCGGCCGGCCTGATGGCGGGGCGCGGACAGATCAGCCGGGCTCAGGCGCAGGACGTCATTCAGATCGCCAGCGATCTGCAGACAGCCTCCCTGAGCTTCAAACAACGTTACGGTTATTTGCCGGGGGACTGGATCTATGCAGCCAACCAGCTACCCGGCATCACAGTTGGCGGTACCGGGGGGGCACAGGGTGACGGTCTCATAGCGGGTGGCATCAGTGCCGCTGGCTTGGTCACAGCCGTCAATGAGGTTGGGGTGGTCCCGGTTCAGCTCTACGCAGCAGGGTTGATAGGCAAGCTTGGCACCAACCCACAAATGCGCTTGCAGTCCCAGTTTGGTGCGGTGCACGTCGCTGCGGCCACGGCCGCCAACACCAGTGCCGCTTATGTGGCGGCTAATCCCGCCGTCAGAAACGTCATCATTTTTTTCAGTCTGCCTTGTGAAGTGGTGCTTGACGTGGATCGGGCTCTTGATGACGGCGTTGACACCACTGGGCGCGCGATGGGCATCGTCGCTTGTACGGCGGGTGGCAGCTTGACGCGTTATTTTGTTCCGCTTTAACGCACAGAGACAGCTAGTTCGAATGCGCCAACCTGTCTGCAAGGCCATGCGCCGCAAACCATCGCGCCACCTTGGCTTTTCTCTGATCGAGATATCCATCGTCCTGATCATCATTGGGCTGATCATGGCCGGCGTCTTGAACGCGCGCTCTGTGATCCGCAACGCACAGACCAAGGACGTCATCAAGGGTGTTAGTGACATAGCCACGGCAAGCCAGCAATTTCACGACCGTTATGGTGCATGGCCAGGGGACCTAACAACCGCCCTTGCTTCTATTCCCGGCCTTGCAGCCACTTGTATTGGCAATGGCAACGGGGTGATAGACACCGGTGCCGAGTCTGCCTGCGCCAGTGAAGAGTTGATACGGGCTTCGATGCTGCACGGTGACGCAGCAACCCCCATCACATTGCATGGGTCGGTCATCCTGACCCTGACCAATCGAGCATTTTCAGCCAGCCTGCCGGGCTTGGCGACACTGCCTGCCAACTGGGTGAATGTTGTTCGCATTCAGAACATTGACTGCGATGTGGCACTGCAACTTGACCGCGCCACTGACGACGGTAACGCGGCCAGCGGAAACTTCCGAACGGGCACCGCCTGTGTGGGTCAGGATGAGAACATTGCCGTGGTCAATGCCGTACTAAGACTAAATTGACAGCGTCATCATCGCCAGTGCGAACACTGATCCGGTTCAGCCCTCAATTCACTATCATTGTAGTAGCTACCTAAGCATACAGAACGAATACGAAGGGACTTCCCGCTTCCCGGTAACGGCATCAAGTGCCAAGATTGGGTTTGGAAGTCAATCTGCAACCTTTAGAAGGAGAAGTCC
>NZ_JAAFHA010000086.1 GCF_010365055.1 Rhodoferax sp. | reverse complement strand
TTTCTTGCTCGTCATGACTTTCAGTCTCCTTGGAAAACTCCAAGACTGCCGCGTTATCGATCAACGTTCAAGATGGGTTCGCCGCGCGTTTACCTTGCGTCAGGACTTCGTACGATTGACCGCTACCGCACGGTCTTGGCGCGCACTGGCTTGGGTCAATTCGTGTTCAAGCACTTCGCAAAGATCGGCATGTCATGGTCCCCCCGCCCCATGACCGGCTGCCAAGGGCTGCAGCGACTGCCCGGTGGCTGCGGCCTGAGAGAGAGCCCATGAGTGCCATCGAAAGCGGGTTACGTTTGGCAACGTTCTTCACGGGCATGCTGTAGACGGTTACACGGGAACTGCGTTAAATAACCAGATGGGCGATTCGTGCCCTGCTAAGGAGAAACTTATGAAGACAGCCACCATGGCAAACCGTTCCGTCTTTCTGGCCGGCGCCACGGCAACACTGGCTATTGCCGCCCTGACCTTTACCGGTTCTGCCAAAGCCCGAGACAACGTGTACTGGTCAGTGGGCGTGGGTGCGCCTGGCGTGTCCTTGAGTGTCGGCAATGCAGGTCCGGTGTATGGGTACGCGCAGCCGGTCTACTTTGAGCCAGAGCCGATTTACTATCAGCCCAGGCCTGTGTATGTCAGGCCGGCGCCGATCTATGTGCAGCCGCTGCCGGTTTACTACGGTCGCCCCAATGGCTGGAATCAGCGCCATGGTCGACAACACGTGCAGTCACCTCGTTCTGGCTACGGTGCAGGTTATTACGACCGGAGCTATGCGCCCGTGTCACAGGTGGTTCACCAGCGCGATGGCCGGGGCGACCACCGCTATGACGGTCGACGCGACGGTCGTTACGAAGGTCGGCGCTAACGGGGATGAGCGCCATGTTGAGTGCGGCCGCCCCTGGAGTCGCGACGTCAATACCGAGAAAATCTCGGTTTGTCCTACATGGCGTTAACCGATGCAGGGCAACAATGAACTCTCTGAGTTCATCTACAAAGCTGGGAATCCTTATGAAATCCAAACTCTTCACCACTTCCTTATTGGCTTCAGCCCTGTTGGCCGGCTTGGCGCCGTCCGTGGCCATGGCGCAAGGCACCAACACGCCGCGCATTGACCAGGCACAGCAAGCCATCAGTGCCCGCATCCAACAAGGCTTGGCATCCGGCCACATCACGCCGTCCGAGGCGCGTGAGCTCTATCGCCGGGACCGCGACATTGATGTGCGCGAAAGCCGCTTCAAATCGGATGGCCGGGCCACAGAGCAGGAGCGTCAGCAGTTGCGCTCGGATGTGAATGCCTTGAGCGCCGAGGTTGAACGCCTAATCGCCAACCGCGCTGTTGTTACCCAACCCGGCAGCACCCCGGGCATCGACAACCGGCAGGTCAATATCAGCCAGCGCATCGACGAAGGCGTCCGCGCTGGTCGCATCAGCCAGCGCGAAGCGCGCCGTTTGCACAGCCGCGAGCGCGACGTTGCACGCCTGGAAGTCCGCTTCAAGCGTGACGGCGTTGTGACCCAACAAGAACGCCGCCAACTGCAAAATCAACTGACGAAGTTGCGCCAAGACGTGGAACGGGCGATCAACAATGATCGGCGCGGTCGGGGTTATTAATCACCCTTCAGGTGCTCGCCGCGCCTGAAGTGACTGCGCCACCAAGCCTAGCTTCGCGCTGAGTTCAGCGGCGTCAGGGGCTGAGCACGGGGTGTTGTGCCGGTCGGTGAGCGGCCCACCGCCGGGCAGCACGTTGCCCGCGGCGTCATAGCCAACGGCCTTGAATTTCCAGGTGCTGCCAATGCGCTTGAGATTGCCCACGTGTGACCCGTCGGGCAGGTGCACGCTGTACACATTGGCGTTGACAAAATTGAGCGCGAGTGCGGTCACTGCAAAGGTCAGTGGGTGACGAACTCGTACACCACTTCTTCGCTCTCCACCAAGTCCAGGATGTCATTCAAGGTATCGTTGTCCTCCGTGCTGCTCCAGGTTTCCTCGGGGTTGCTGGCGAACAGCGGCTCGATGGCCAGGTCCAGAAACTGGTTGTTGGGGAGCTTCAACACGTGTCCGCCTTCAGACGTTTCGACCAGCTCCCAGTCATCGGGGACGGACATGGACAATTTGATGGTGACGTTGAGTTTTTTCATGGTGAGTTCCTTTGCATGTGACTGGTGGAGGTTAACCGAAACTCGCCGACGTCATTGGCAGCCCTCATGACCCAAGACGCGGCGACTTGAAGACGGTAAGACTTGCTAGTTTGACAATGGTCAATACGTGGCGTGGGCGGCGCGGCATAGACTGTGCCTGCGTGCTTGACGCTCCCCGTCCCATCATGCACGGCGCTCGCTCGTGGTCCCTGGTTTCTGTACAGCAGGAGTCCGTAACATGTCCAAGAATTTAACCCAGCGTTCTCTTTCATCGATGCGGATCCGCATGAAGCCGTTGGTTCGTGGCGCGTTGCTTGCCATGGCCATCCCGTTCGCGCTCGGCCTGACGGCCGCGCACGGCGCTGAACGCAGTGGAGAAAGTATCGTCAATGAAGTCTGTGCCAATTGTCACAGGGATGGCAAGAACGGTGCTCCGGTCATTGGTGACCAGAACGCATGGGCCACGCGAAAGGCACAGGGTCTCACCAACGCGACGCAACACGCGCTGGAGGGTATCCGCAACATGCCTTCACACGGGGGGAATGCTGGCTTGAGTTCCGCGGATCTGGAGCGCGCGATCACGTACATGGTCAATCAGTCGGGCGGCAACTGGATCGAACCCCCCAGTGCGGCGGCTCCCGGGGCGCAGCGTACGGGTGAGCAATTGGTCAAAGCAAAATGTGGTGAATGTCACCTGACTGGGCAAGATGGAGCGCCGAAGATTGGTGATCAGAATGCCTGGGTCGGCCGAGTCAGCAAAGGTCTGAATACCGTCATCGCGTCAGGAATTCATGGACGCGGTGCCATGCCAGCGCGCGGCGGCATGGCAGACATCAGTGATTCCGAAATGCGGGCTGCAGTGCTCTACATGTTCACCGAAAGCATTGGATCGAAGACGAAATAGGCTTCCTGAAGCAACACGCCGCAAGCATCAACCACGTAGTGCAGCGCACCCGGTGCCGGGTACTCGCGCCATCGGCACACCAGTGCGCCATTGGCGAATGGAAGTCGCTTACAGATAAAACGCTTCGACTTTGCCCTTCAACTTGATCAACAGCGGATTGCCCTTGCGATCGAGCGTCTTGCCTGCGGGCACCTTGACCCAGCCTTCGCTGATGCAGTATTCCGCGACATCCAGACGCTCCTTGTCATTCAATCGAATACCAACGTCATGTTCGAACACGGCAGCGACGTGAAAAGGACTGCGCTGGTCAATCGACAGGTGATCGGGCAGTGGGGGAAATGGAGTGGTTTCGTTCATGGACATTCTTTTTCAATTAACGCTGATCTATGTGGATTTTCCATGATTTTGCATTTGCTCAAGCACGCGCAATCTTGCTCTGTTGTGCTGCTTGCTTGGCGTGCAGCTTGGCCACAATGTAGTCGCCGTGGGTGACGTGAAGCAAACCGGCAATTTTGCTGATCAGGTGGTTTTCATTGGCGTCCAGCTGGCCATCGGCATAGGCGACTTGCCACATATCTTCGACGACCTGAATTTTTTGGGCCTGCGTGAACTCGTCGTTCATTGCGCTGGTAAAGCTAAAGTAGTCGTTGGCACTTTTGGCGGTGTTTTTCGCTTCAGCCAGGAGTCGAGCCAGTTCGTCGTCTTGCAGAGCAAACTTTTTGCGCAGCGCCGTGACCGTTGCGGCGCGTTCCGCAGCGGTGACGTTGGCGTCAGCGCGCATCACCTCGACCAGCAGCACTGCCGTTGCCAATTGCAGACTATGCGCCTCATCAAAGGTCGAGCGGGCTTCATCGAGCATGAAGAATTGGGTCAGTAGGTTTTTGAGTGGACTCAGCATGGTTTTGATGGCAAACCTTGTCGATTGGGCGGCAAGCTTCAGCCTGAGTTGTACGTTTAGGGAAAGGATACAGACAAGTCTGATGCCCTCCGTGAATTTAGTGCCAAATGAGCCTCTAGCCCATGTGGATTAAGCGCAAGTAGCTATTAAAAATAGAGCAAATGTCAGACTTTCAAGTTCATTGACTGCCAACACCAGGCTTGTTGCGCCCGCATCAGGCCAGAAGAAACAGCGCGGGGTCCACCATGGCGCGGTTCAGCAGCACACCCCAATGCAGGTGCGGCCCGGTCACGCGGCCGGTGGCGCCCACGGCGCCCAGGCGCTCGCCGGTCTTGAGCAAGTCGCCGGGCTGGACGTCGATTTCGCTCAGGTGGCACATCATGCTCAACAGCCCGCCGCCGTGGTCCAGCCACACCGTGTTGCCATTGAAGAAATAGTCGCCCGTATCGATCACCCGCCCCGGCAACGGCGCCACGACCGGTGTGCCGGTGCTGGCGGCGATGTCCATGCCACTGTGCGGGCTGCGCGCCTGCCCGTTGAACACGCGTCGCAGTCCGAACGAGCTGGAGCGCCGCCCCGGCGTTGGTACCTGCATGCGCAAGATGGATGCCAACGTCAAAGGGTCGCTGAAGGTGGCCATCACCGTCGCCAGGTGCACGCGCTCGCGCTCGTAGCGTGCCTGGTCCTGCGGCGCCAAATCGACCGTGCGCGGCGACACCTTCAGGCGCTGCTCCTGGTACTGCTTGGGTGCCACGGTGTAGTGGATCTGGCGCGCGCTGCCGCCCTGAGCGTCCTGCACCATGATGCTCGCCTCGCCGGGCGCAGCGGCCAGCGCAATGCCGACCAGTGCCGTCCACTCGATCACCTCCCCCAGCACCAGCAAAGGCACATCGCCCGCGTAGGCGAGGGGTCGCGCCGTTGCGGGGCCCAGCGACAGTCGGGCGATGCCACCGGGCACCGGTGAGGCCTGCGGCCAGATATCCGGGGGCTGAGGGGCTGCTGCCAGGTGTGGGGCGGGCAGCAGCAGCAGGCCGATGCCGCCCAGCAGGGCAGAGCGGCGAGTCAGGTGTCGGTGGGTCAGGGGATTGTGAGGAATGGACACGGCTGGTGATGTAGATGTGACAAACGAGGGAGGCCCCATTGTGCGATCAAACGCAAAAATCTACGGCGCCTGCATCACACAAAGCGCATTGGAATCGCCAGTAACCAGCCTGTGCCGAATGCCAGCACACGTCACGCTTGCGAATGCAGCCCGATCAGATTGCCCTCAGTATCTTGCGCCATGGCGATAAAGCCGTATTCGCCAATGCTCATTTTCGGCAAGGTCCGCGTGCCGCCAGCCGCCGCCACGCGCGCCGCCTCAAGGGCGCAGTCCTGGCAGCTGAAGTAAACGAGCGTGCCGCCCACGCCGGGCTTCATTTTTGAATGCTTGACCAGAGCGCCGGACGTCCCTGTGGCGGTCGCGCTCATGGGAAACATGCACATCTGCATGTCGGGGTCGCTGGGCATGGGCGGCAGGCTTTCGATAGGGTGCCCGAAAACCGCCTCGTAGAACTTTCTGGCGCGCGCCATGTCGGTGACGTAAATCTCAAACCAGCCCACTGGATTCATGGGTGATGGAATGTCGGCCATGCTGCCTCTCCTTGGTCTGCCTGAACCGTTCAGCCTAAGACAACACGCTCCAGGCAGTTTGAGAAATCGCAAGTTGCGCCGACCCAAACACCCGCACGCCGCTGACGTGGTGGTTCAGCGCAATCTTGTCGATGCGTGCGCGGCGCCGGGAAAGGGCCTCAAAAAATGGGGCGCATGGGTTGCAGTGGTGGTCGGCAAGTGATTCTGCAGTGGCCCAATGAAACAGGGTGAATTCAAGGTATCTGTTTTGACGTCTTCCGCCTCTAGCCCACGTGGAATAAGTGCATGTAGCTATAAAAAATGGAGCTTCTGGTTGCCCTGAACCTCGCTCTCTAGAATCCAGCCAATAGATCAACAAAGCACTTTGCCCACGGGCAAGTGAAACGGGAGTGAAACCTATGGCCGTCAGAGCCGCAGTGCGCTGTTGCACAAACCTTTCGGCGGGACGTCACCATGCGCTATGACGGAAGCCTGAAAAAATGGAATGCTGAGCGCGGCTTTGGATTTATTGTGGCTGACGACGGCGGGCAAGAACTGTTTGCCCACATCTCCGCCTTTCCGCGCGACGGCCAGTTGCCCACCGTGGGTGAGCGACTTTCATTTGAGGTGGAACCAGACCGAGACGGAAAGAAACGCGCCGTGCGCGTGCAGCGCGCGGGCGTCGTGCCAGCAGCGCGAGCCCACACCGCCAAGCGCAGTCTTCGTCTCAGCCGAAGCGGCCACGACCAACGAAAGACAGGGTTTGGCAGCAAATTGATTGTCCTGGCCATCCTGGCGGCGCTGGGCTGGTATGGGTACAGCAAGTACGCCAACTACGCGATGAAGATGCCATCAGCACCCCAGAGCGCATTTTCGCCCGCAGCACCCGCCACGCGGACCGAACCCGCACTTTCAACGCCTGCCAGGTTTCAATGCGATGGCCGCAAGCACTGCTCGCAAATGACCTCGTGCAAAGAGGCCAAGGCCTTCCTGAAAAACTGCCCGGGAATGGAGATGGACGGCAACCACGACGGCGTGCCCTGCGAGCAGCAGTGGTGCACGCATCCCTTCGCTGAGTGAAGGCAGTTTGACTGGCGTTTCATAGCCATTTTTGCCTTTAGCCTGAAACGCTCAGGGGTGACTGCAGCGCCGGTCAAAGCCCACGCTGCCAGCTTGGGCGCAGCTTGGCCGATTCCGGGTGCTGCATTGCAGTGGTCACCTGGGCCAGCAGACGTTCCTTGTCCGCCCCCAGTGTGCCTTTTAGCACCAGCCAGTTGGAGGCATGGTCGCTGCGAAACACCGTGCGCTTGAGCTCCAAGGCCCGCAAAAAATCTGCCATCTCGGCAAACAGCGCGGGCTGGTCAAGTGGCTCCCATTGCGAAAAACCCTGGCGAAATCGTGCCTCGCCCTGCGGGAAGCTCACCACCAGCGTGGCCAGGAATTCCGGTTGCGTCTGATTGATCAAGCGGGCCGAGTTGGCAGCGTGCTGCTGCGACAGCACCGCACCGCCCAACCCATTGAGCAACATCACTGAGCGGGTGATGCCCGCCGCACCCAGCTTGTCCAGTGCGTCGCGGGTGGATTCAAACGTTTCACCCTTGTTGACCCGCAGCAACACCTCGTCGTCGCCCGATTCAGCGCCCACATAGGCCAGCGACAAACCGGCCTCGCGCAGTTCTTGCAGCTCTGACACCGTTTTTTGGCGCAGGTTGCGCGGCAGGCAATAGCTGGAAATGCGCCGCACGCGGGGCAAATGCGCTTTGATGGCGGCCAGCACCGTCATCAGCCGCCGGGTGGACAGCGCCAGCGCATCACCATCACCCAGAAACACCCGCTGCACCTGGTCTGCGAACTGTTCACCGCAGCCACGCAGCGCCGCCAGGGTTTCATCCTCGTCGCGCAGGGCAAACTTCTTTTGCGGCGCTGTGTACATCTCGCAGTAGGTGCACTTGTTCCAGGAGCAGCCGTTGGTGAGCGGCAGAATCAGCGACTCGGCTTCGCTGGGTGGGCGAAATACCGGGTTGATGTAACGAATCGGGAGAATTTGACTCACTGCACTGCTGCCAGTGTTTGCGCGGTCATGCCACTGTGTTTCATGGATTTGAGGTTCTCAGGCGTTCAAGTAGAGCGGATTGGATCACACCGTGGCGTCAAATGCTTCGGCCAGGCGGGCAAAATAGCGCAACGACATCATCCTGCGGCCTAACCCAAACAGCCCCAAAGCTGGCAACACCCCCATGAGCAACCCACATTTCTACCCCATCGGTGCCCCCGGCCAGCCATGGGGGCCGGCAGAACTGGCCCGGTGGCGGGCGCGCCAGGTGCGCCAGCGCAGTTACGCAGACGATGTGCTGGGCGTTGTCGAGCGCCTGCGTGGGCGTTTTGAGGTGTCGGCCTATGGCGAGGTGGCCTACGGCCATGAGCGCTATCCCTTGATGGCGATGCGCAGTCACCATTGGCAGCCAGAGTTGCCCACCGCACTGGTCACCGGCGGCGTCCATGGCTACGAGAGCAGTGGCGTGCACGGCGCGCTGCGCTTTGTGGACGCGCATGCGCAAGCCTACGCGGGCCGGGCCAATCTGCTGGTGGCACCGTGCGTCAGCCCCTGGGCGTATGAGCGCATCCAGCGTTGGAACTTTGATGCCATCGATCCGAATCGCTCGTTTTTTGAGGCCAGCCCGGCGCAGGAGTCTGCCGCCTTGATGCGCTTGGTGGCGCCTTTGCTTGGGCAGTTCGTCGCCCACGTCGACCTGCACGAAACCACCGACACAGACGAATCCGAATACCGCCCAGCCGTGGCCGCGCGCGATGGAATACCCTTTGAGCCCGGCACCATCCCGGACGGCTTCTACCTGGTGGACGACGTGGCCAACCCCCAGCCGGCGTTTCAGCGCGCCATCATCTGGGCGGTAGAGCGGGTGACGCACATCGCACCGGCGCACGACCAAGGTGGCATCATCGGCTCGCCGCTGGTGGCGCATGGTGTGATCGAATACCAAATGCAGGCGCTGGGCCTGTGCGCGGGCATCACCGGCGCGCGCTACACCACCACCACCGAGGTCTACCCCGACAGCCCCCGCGCCACGCTAGAGCAATGCATCGCCGCGCAAGTGGCTGCCGTGTGTGCGGCACTGGAGTTTGCATGCTAAATTGGCCTGCATCCCCCGTGCAGCTTGCTCTAACAGCTACCTAATTTGTAGCAAATTCAAGCCATCCGAACCCTAATATTCCCGCTGCCATGCGGCCTGCCATGACCATTACGCCGGATTCCCGTTTGATTTGCTTCAACAAACCTTATGGTGTCTTGAGTCAGTTCACTCATGAGGGGCGCTGGCGCGGGCTCAAGGACTTCATCGATATTCCTGGCGTGTACGTAGCCGGAAGGCTGGACGCCGATAGCGAAGGCCTGCTATTGCTGACCAATGACGGCAAGCTGCAAGCCCGCATCAGCGACCCGCGCTACAAGATGGAAAAGACCTACTGGGTGCAGGTTGAAGGCGTACCCGACGAAGCCGCACTGGTGTCGCTGCGCCAGGGGGTTCAATTGAACGATGGCCCGACCCGGCCAGCCCGCGCCCGCTTGATACCTGAGCCCGAGTCGCTCTGGGCGCGAGAACCACCCGTGCGCTTTCGCCAATCCATTGCCACCAGTTGGCTGGAACTGGTGATATCGGAGGGGCGCAACCGCCAGGTTCGCCGCATGACCGCCGCAGTGGGCTACCCAACGCTGCGGCTGATTCGCGCTGCCATTGGGCCTTACACACTGGATGGCTTGGCGCCCGGCACGTGGCGGGGCTGACGTGGTGGCACTGGGTGCAGCGCCGGTGCCGGGGATTCAGGGTTGAGGCGTTGACGTTGAGCTGTGCGAACAAAATATATACCAAATTAGCCTCCAGCCCAGGTAGTACATGGACAAGCAGCTAGTGAAAATATAGCAAAATCAAGACGCGCTGCTGGTGTCACATGGTGCTTGGCTTCAGCCTTGCTGCGACCAGTCCAGCGCTGCCACCGGCGGCAGGTCGCGTGAGACGCAATGCCACTGCTCGCCCGCATCGGGGCTGATCCACAGGCCGCCGGTGGTGGACGACATGGCCAGGGTGTTGCGGTCAGGTGCCAGCTCCAGGCAGTGGCGGTAGACCAGGTGGTAGGCATGGGCCTGCGGCAGCCCACGGCTAAAGGTTTTGAAGGTGGTGCCGCCGTCATCGGTGCGGTTCACCACCATCTTGCCGTCCACCGCATAGCGGTGCGTGTCGGCTTGTGCCGGCACAAACCAGGCCCGCAGCGGGTCCAGCGGGTCACAGGCCACAGCAAAACCAAAGCCCGATGGCGCGGGCGCGGGAATGCCCGCCCAGAAGTGACCGGCGTTGGTGGAGCGGTACAACCCGCAGTGGTGCTGCACCCACAACACATCGGGTTGCGCCGCACACTGCACCATGCGGTGCGGGTCCTGGGCGTTGGGGTCTTGTTCGATGTCGGGGGGCAGGTAGTCGGCCTTCATGCCGTCGGCCGTCAGCAGCCAGGACTGGCCGCCGTCTGTGGTTTGCCAGACACCGCCGCAGGACACGGCCACCGTGATGTGATCTGGATTGCGCGGGTCCACCAGCACCGAGTGCATGCCGGGAAAGTCATTGCCCCCGCCAAGCCAGTCCAGGCGTTTGGGGTTCTCCCACAGCGCGGTGTTCAGCGCCCAGCTTTGGCCAGCGTCGTCTGACTTGAACAAGCCCGCGGGCATACAACCCGCCCACAACGTGTCTCGCTGATCTGTGCTGCCCGCGGCCAGGCTCCAGATCATTTCCACATTCCACGGTGTGGGGTCTGCGGCCAGCGGGCCCATCTGCGGCTTGGGTGGGAAAGCGGGCGAAGTCACCTCTGCCCAGTGGGCACCCTGGTCGGCGCTTTTGCGCAGCTTCACGCCAAAGTGCCCCAGGCGCAGCGCGGCATACCAGTGGCCGTTGCGTGGGTCCACCATCACCTGCGACACCGGGTCGCCTGCAAAGTGGTGGCCGGTGATCTCCCACAGCGTGCCCTGGCCACGCACCACAAACAGGCCTTTTCGGCTGGCTACGAGTAAGGTTTGCATATTCGATCTCCTTGGGTTTTTGCTGTTTGATTGATCAAAGGCTAGCCGCCAGTCAAGGCCTGAATCACCAACACCCTGTCGCCGCTGGCCAGCGCTTGGGTGAGGTTCTGACGGTCCAGCACCATGGTCTTGTTGACAAACACGGCCACATGCTTGCGGATGTTGTCCTGGTCGTCCAACACGTAATGCCTCAACTCGGGGGCCACCGCCAGGGCCGCCTCAAGCACGACACGCAGGCTGCCCGCCGCCACGTTTTGCGGTGCACACTCGACATGGCGGCGCAGGCTGGCCGCAAATTCCACAGTCACCATGGGGCCCTTTCGAACAGAAGGCGCAGTATCACCACGCCGGACAGGATTTGTAAGCCAGTCGCGCTGCACAGCGGCAGAAGCTGACCCGTCCTGCTCCTGTGTCCGCTGCACCAGCAAGGCACGCTCTTTTTCGTTCCCCGTCAGCGCCGCAGCGCGGCGCAGCGCTGCCCATGCTTCATCCCGCTGTCCCAGTTTATGCAGCAGATCACCGTGCACCGCATGCAGCAGGTGATAGCGCTGAAAGGTCTTGTCTTGCAGCAAGGTTTCGACAATGGCAAGAGCTGCAACTGGGCCTTCGTGCATGGACACGGCCACCGCGCGGTTGAGCTCGACCACCGGTGAGGGCGCCACACGCGAGAGCCTGGCGTAGAGCGCGGCGATGCGCGCCCAGTCGGTGTCTTCGGCTGTCGGCGCGCGGGCATGGCAGGCGGCAATAGTGGCTTGAAGTTGGTAACTCCCCGGTGATTGCCCCAGACCTTCTGCGCGACCCAGCGCGGCCAGGCCACGGCCGATCAACAGGTGATCCCAGCGCGCGCGGTTCTGCTGGTTGAGCAGCACCGGGTTGCCTTGCGCGTCGGTGCGTGCCGCCGTGCGCGAAGCCTGTATTTCCATCAAGGCGACCAAGCCATGCGCCTCGGCCTGCTGCGGCACCAGTTCGGCCAACATGCGGCCTAAGCGCAAGGCCTCAAAGCAGAGTTCAGGGCGCATCCAGTCGCAGCCGCTGGTGGCGGTGTAACCCTCGTTGAACACCAGGTAGACCACCTCGAGCACCGAGCCCAGACGTGCGGTCAATTGCTCGCCGCGCGGCACCTCAAAAGGCGCGTTCGCGTCGGCCAGCGAGCGCTTAGCGCGCACGATGCGCTGCGCGATGGTGCTCTCGGGCACCAGATAGGCGCGTGCGATTTCGTGCGTGCTGAGGCCGCCGAGCAATTTGAGCGTGAGCGCCACCCGCGCGTCACGGGTAAGCACCGGGTGGCAGGCGGTGAAGATCAGGCGCAGCAGGTCGTCACCGATGGCCGCGTGCTCGCGTGCCGTGTCCAGCGCGTCGGTGAAGTCGGGCACCACATGGGCCTCCATCGCTTCGAGGTCGCTGGCGATGTCGCTATGCCGCGCGTGGGCCATCTGGCGGTGGCGCAGCCAATCCAGCGCGCGGTTGATTGCTGTGGTCATAAGCCAGGCACCAGGGTTGTTCGGCATGCCGTCCTGGGGCCAGTGTTCCAGCGCGGCCACCAGCGCGTCCTGCGCCAGTTCTTCGGCCACGCCGAGGTCGCGCACACGCCGCGCCACGGCAGCGACGATGTGCGCTGACTCGATGCGCCAAACGGCGGCAATGGTGTCGTGGACGGCGGAATGCACGCGCCGCTTTTACATCTGCGCGGGCGCTGCCGCTTCGTCCATCCAGAACACCTCCCACTGGTGGCCGTCCAGGTCGGCGAAGCCGTGCTGGTACATGAAGCCGTGGTCCTGCGGCGCATTTGGCGTGGCGGCACCGGCGGCCACGGCCTTGCGCACCACTTCTTCAGCCTCGGCACGGCTGTCAACCGACAGCGCCAGAATGACTTCGGTGGCCTTGTGTGCGTCGCTCATGGGCTTTTTGGTGAAGCCCTGAAAGAAGGGTTCGACCAGCAGCATGGCGTAGAAGTTTTCACCGATTTCCAGGCAGGCACCCTGGGCGTTGGTGAAACGCTGGTTGAAGGTGAGGCCCAGGGCCTTGAAGAAGGCCTGCGAACGGGCCATGTCCTTGACGGCCAAGTTGACGAAGATTTGTCGGAACACGATGGGTTCTCCTGGTGGGTGGATGGGTTGCGCGGGGGATCAGGCTTTCTGGCGGGCTTCCATCTCTTTGAACTTGTCCAGCGCCGGGCTGGGAGGAAACTCGTCAAGCTCGGTGAGCTGGCGCACTTCAATCACCGCCTCCTTGTACCACCCGGCGGGGTTGGGAAAACGCCGGCTCCATTCCAGAGCTTCTTCGCGGTTGCGCACCTGGATCAGGGTGTATCCGGCGATGAGTTCCTTGGCTTCTGCAAACGGGCCGTCCACGATGCGTTTGCCCTCGGGGCCATAGTGCACGCGCCAGCCGGTGCGGCTGGGATGCAGGCCGCTGCCGTCAAGCAGCACGCCGGCGCGCATCAGTTCCTCGTGGTAGGCGGCCATCTCGGCCATCAGTTCCTCGGGCGCCGCTGGTGAGAGCTCGGCCTCGAAGGCGGGGCAGGACTTGACGATGATCATGAATCGCATGGGGGTTCTCCTTGGTGGCTCAGGTCTTGCAGGCCGGCGGCGCCATGTCTGGCTGGATCATGCTGTTGCGGTTGCCTTCGGTGTCCACAAAGGACACGTACTCGCCCACGCCAGGAATCGCCATGGGTTCACCCATCACCTCACCGCCCGCCGCCGTGACGCGCTGCATGGCCGCGCGGATGTCGTCGACGCCGATCACCACCGACGGGTGTTGCATCGGCCAGTCTGGCTTGAAGGGGAACAGGCCGCCGTTGATCGAGCCCAGCGCCGCGTCTGGCGGCATCAAGGGGCGTGCGCCCGGCGGCGCGGTGCTGACCAGCAGGTAGTCGCCCATCTCGGGGCCGAGTATCTGGTGGGTCCAGCCGAAGGCGGCGGTGTAAAAGCGCGCCGCGCGCTCGCGGTCCTTGTAGGGCATTTCAAAATGCACGACGGCACACATGGGGACGGTGGTGGTCATGGCGATCTCCTCAGGTGGGGGTTTCACAAAGGGACTTCAGGGCCTGCAAGGCTTTGGGCCAGGTCTGCAACATCCAGTCCTCGCCAGCGCCGCAGTCGTCGCAGTCGACGCGCAAGCGGGTGCCGCCCGCCTCGTTGGTGAAGGTGTAATTTTCAAAGCACGGCGCCCAGGCACGCACCGCCTCGCTGGTGGTGTCTTCGACGCCCTGGTCGATCATGCCCAGGTGGTGAATCGAGACGAACTCGGCCGGCCGGTGGGCTGCAATCTCGGCCACAATGCCCTGGCCTTGGGGGTTGAGGAAACAGATCCTCTGGCCTTCATCCCAAGAACCGTCAAAACGCGAACCTTCGCCAAAGGCGGTGGTCCAGCGCTCATAGGTGGGTGACTGCAGCATGGTGGCCCACACCAGCTGGGGTGGGGCGTGGATCAGGATGTCGAAATGCTGGGTTTTCATGGGGCACTCCAAAGTGGTTGTCTTGGGCGGCGGCGGGTTTGCCGAGCCTTGCGTGAAGCCGACTCAAAGGCTTCTATGGGTACGACGAAACAGCCTGGGCATTTTCGACAGCACCCCTCTAGGTACAAACCCTGGTGTTCAGATCAATCCCGGCTGTCGTCGAAGCAGGGCGCGAGTGAGCGCACCTCGACCGTGGCCCATTCGGCCGCCGGGCATTGCTGGGCAATGGCCACGGCCTCGTTTTGCGTGGCGCAATCGATCAGGAAAAAACCGCCCACCATTTCCTTGGCTTCGGAAAAGGGTCCGTCCAGCACACTGCTGTGGCCGTCCGACAGACTAACCCGCACCGCGCTGGCTTGCGAGGCCAGCGACTCCACCGCCAGCAGTTTGCCCTGCTTGCGCAGGCCTTCGCCGAAAATTTGCATGCGGGCGTAAACCTCACGCCCCTGCGCTTCGGTGCGGGTGGCGCGCTGAGCCGGCGGCTCGATGATCAGGAGCATGTAGGTGGACATGACGGACCTTTCGCGGTGCAGAGGGTGCCATCCTACACAGCACAAGCGTTTTGTGTGCGTGGCTTGGAATTGCTTTAGTCGCGACAAGGTTGTGACCAAAGGCCGCACAGGTTGCCAAACAACACCGCCAGCACGCGCTGGCGCCCCTTGGGGAAGAGGGCGTCGGCAACCGGCTGCCTTCAACCGGTATATCTAGAATCTTGTGAACAAATTCAAACAGTACTTTGCCCACGGGCAGGTGAAACGGGAGTCAAACCTATGGTCTTCAGAGCCGCAGCACGTTGTTGCACAAACCTTTCGGTGGGGCGTCGTCATGCGGTATGACGGAAGCCTGAAAAAATGGAACACTGAGCGCGGCTTTGGATTCATCGTTGCCGACGATGGCGGGCAAGAACTGTTTGCCCACATCTCCGCCTTTGCGCGCGACGGCCAGTTGCCCACCGTGGGCGAGCGACTTTCATTTGAGGTGGAACCAGACCAAGACGGCAGGAAACGCGCCGTGCGCGTGCAGCGCGCGGGTGCCGTGCCGCAAGCGCGAGCCCACACCGCCAAGCGCAGTCCCCGCCTCAGTCGAAGCGGCCACGACCAGCGAAAGACAGGGTTTGGCAGCAAATTGATAATCTTGGCCATGCTGGCGGCGCTGGGCGGGTATGGGTACAGCAAGTACGCCAACTACGCGATGAAGATCCCGTCAGCACCCCAGAGTGCCTTTGCGCCCGCAGCACCCGCCACGCGGGCGGAGTCCGCATTCGCAACGCCTGCCGGCTTTCGATGCGATGGCCGCAAGCACTGCTCGCAAATGACGTCATGCAAAGAGGCCAAAGCCTTCCTGAAAAACTGCCCGGGAATGGAGATGGACGGCAACCACGACGGCGTACCCTGTGAGCAGCAGTGGTGTACGCATCCCTTCGCTGAGTGAAGGCGGTCTGACTGTATTTTTATAGCCGTTTAAGCCTCTAGCCCACGTGGAATATGCGCAAGGCGCTATAAAAAACAAAGCAAATGCAATTCGGACCTACAGGCATGCGTCGCCTCACGCCTGCCACACGCCAAACCCTGCCGAACGCAGGTCGATGCCGATTTCGATCTCCTTGTCCACGGCGTCTTCATAACGCATGGGGTTGAAGGCCTCGTACAGATCGGGCAGCAGCCGCATGCTGCGCATAGCGGTTGGCCTGGATGCCGGCCTTGTGCTTGTCAAAGCGCACGTCGGGGTCCAGCCCGGTCATGCCCACATAGACGCAGGGCTTGCCTTCGATGTAGTCCGGGTTGCTCTTGCGAAAGCGCGGCTCAAAGAGTACGTCTGGGGAGAGTTCGACCACATAAACGTGGTGGTGCTTGCGGCGCGGCATGGTGTGGGCAGGGTGGTTGCCGCGATTATGGGTTGCCCGCGATCGGGGCGTCGTTGGCCGCCCCGATCGACGCCGACAACGCGCAGGAATTCGTCATTCAGGAACTGCTGGCCCAGCGTGGCCAGCAAAGGCGCGTGCGTTTGCGGTTGCACACCCACCTGTTGCGCCTGGCGGATCTGGAGGATGTTCGCCAGCAGGGGGTTGCGCGGCACTTTGATCACGCTTAGCATCTCTTGCGTGGTTTCGGCAACGTGCATGCCGCGCGGGTTGCCGGCGAAAGGCGCGTTTATGAAACGCCTTCTCGCCAGACGCGTTTGGCGTTTAGCGGCTGAGGCAATTGGTCTGGTATGGGGAGAAAATACTATGGCACTCATTGACGGGTCAACGCTGGGTATTGCGCTTTCTGGTGGTGGATTTCGCGCCACGCTATTCGGGTTGGGGAGCCTTTGGCGACTCAATGATGCGGGGCTTCTGGGGCGCCTGGACCGGGTGACGAGCGTGTCCGGCGGCTCCATCCTCGCTGGCGTGCTGGCGAGTCGATGGCGGGAGCTTCAATTTGTGGATGGCAAGGCCACCAATTTTGAGCGTGTGCTTGCCAGGCCCCTGCAGGAGTTTTGTTCACACACCGCCGACATCGAGGCCGGCATTCTGGGTTGGATTACGCCGTTCCGCTCTGCGGGCGATTACCTGTGCCGCCACTACCAGGATGCGCTTTTCGGCCAGATGAAGATGCATGACTTGCCCCCGAGGGAGCACAACGCCACGCCGCTGTTTGTGTTCTATGCCACCAACATGCAGACCGGACGGAACTTCCGTTTCCGCCAGGACTTCATTGCGGACTACCGGCTCGGCATCAATGCAACTGACAACTTCACGCTGGCCACCGCGGTGACCGCGTCCAGTGCATTTCCACCGATCTTCTCGCCGGTGAACATCAAGACCGATCCCAACGCCTGGAGCGACGCCGCATGGCACGGCGACCCCGGCGTTCTGGAGCGGCTGCGCAGAGACATTATTCTGGCCGATGGCGGAATCTACGACAACATGGGCGTGGAGTCGCTCAACGAATCGGTCAAACTCATCAGCGATGCGGGTGCCCCGTTTTCGTATGAAGAGTCCCCCCGTGGGGACTATTTCAGCCAGTTGGCGCGCGTGCGTGACATCCTGATCGACCAGACCCGTGCCCTGCGCAAGCGCCATCTCATGGAAGACTTCGAGGCCAAGCGTGAGCGCGGCGCCTACTGGGGTGTGGGCACCGACATAGGGGACTATGCGGTGGATGCCAAGCTTGCCGTTGACAGTGCAAGCACGGCGGCCCTCGAGTCGATGCCAACGCGCCTGGCATGCGTCGAACTCGACCAGCAGGGGCGGCTGATCAACTGGGGCTATGCGCTGGCCGACGCGGCGCTGCGCGCACCGTCGCGCGCCAACTTGGCCGTTGCACCCGCAAGCACATTGCCCCGGCCTGAATTCCCTTTGAATTGAGGCGCAGATGGATCGCCTGTTTCTCGAAGCCTGGGGTCGGGGGCTCGATGACGATGCATTCGCCCAGGCGCTGGCCGCTGCCGGTACGCGTGGCGGGGGGTCGTGGACCTGGCCGTACCCGGCCGACCCCTTGCGCCGGGAGGGTGAAGTGCGGCTCGCCTGGCGTCTCGCTCCCAAGGACGTTGCACGGCTTGCCGACCCGCAAGCGCTGATCGCCCGCTGGCGGGCCCGTATTGCCAGGCAAGGCCCAGTCAGCCTGGTGGTCAAACTCAGCCAGGGTGTGGACTTTGTAGAGCGCTGGCAGTTTGCCCGTTTGCTGGGGCAACTGTCCGGGGTGTCGGGCGTCACGCTGGAGAGTCCCCGCGCCTGGGCGCCCGCTACCGCGTGGAAGTTGCCCATCTCCATTGCCAGCCTGCCCGCAGATGCTGCGTCGCAGAGCCTGCTCGGCTACAACGCGGGTATGGCGGCAGACTGGCCGATTCGGCACGTCGTTGCCGACCGGCAGCAAGATCGCCACCAGATCATCGTCTTCTCGCAGCCGCTGGCCCTGGCCTGGGCTGCACTGCAGCAATCTCCCGTGCGACCCAAGTGCTGCCTGGTGCTTGTCAACGGGCTGGGCGACGAGGCACCGCCAGAGGCGGCGCACACCATGGCAATGCTCGCGGCGCGCCTGTCAGCCAGTGGCGTCGTGGTGGCCTCGGGTGGGCTGAGCCCGGCCGGATTCGCACAGGCCGTGCACCAATTTGCCTTTGAGTTGACGCACGACCTGCCGGTTGACGTGGCCTTGCAAGCGGCGTTCGGCCGCGACGCTTTGCTGGTGGGCAATGTGTCGCTGCTGCAGACCGCCCGCGTCAGCCACCAGCTTCGGCTGCTGCAAGTCCGGCTGGACGAAATTCCGCGGGGCCAGAACCTGCGGCTCTCCACGCGCTCCATTGATCGCTTGACGCGTGGGCGCCCCCGCATGGCCAGCTTTAGGCCTGCAGAAGATTTTCATGGAGCATCCGCGGGTGCCGTTCCACCGGATGAGATGGGTGCGGCCATGGCACAGGCGGCGCCGCAGTTTGACTATTCGGGCGAGTCGCACGAGGCCAGCGCGCTAACAGAGCTGGCCGGTGCCGTGCGTGATGCGGCCGCCGACGCAGTGGCCCAGACGCCGGCGGCACGCTTCGTCCAGCAACAAAGCTTTGTCCGCCAGAGCAGTGGCGCGTCGCCGACCCGGGTCTTTGACGCCTATGCCGTGGCGGAACCCGTGGTGCTGAAGATCCGCATCGGGAGCAACACCGACCCGCAATGGCAAAGCAGCAACACAGAGTTTCCGTTCCATGAACTGCCGCCCAACGAGTCGCAGCACCACCTCACGGTGATGTTCCATGAACCGCGCCACCTCGACCAACCCCTGCTGGCCGACATGGATCTGCCCCGCTCGGGCCCCAGCACCGAAGCCGAGTTTGCCTTCACCCCCAGAGTAGCGGGCTCGTTCGAGGCACGCGTTTCGGTGTTGCACCGGGGCCGTGTGCTGCAAACTGCATTGCTGCGCGCGACCGTTCTGCAGGCACGGGGCACCGATTCGCCTGCACACCCGATTGAGCTGGTCGATGAAGCGCGCGTGCGCCACGACTGGACCAGCCTGGACCAGCGCCGCCGCTTCGACCTGGCTTTGGTTTGCAACCACGACGACACACAAACGCCGCGCATCACCGGCGTGGCCGGGGGCCGCGCCTGGGCCACTGACCTGACGGGCATCGAAAAAGTGGTGACCCATATCAACACCCTGCTGACGGCCGTAGCCAACAACACGACCGACTATGCTGACGGTCTGGACCAGGGCGAGAACCCGCAACTGCTGCGCGAGCTTGCCACGGCAGGCCGTGCGCTGCGCCGCAAGCTGGTGCTCGACCAGCTGGCCCCCACTTCCACCGGCGGCCTCGACCTGGGCCCCAGTGGTGTCACACACATCCAGATCGTGGCAACCCGCATTGACGCAGTGGTTCCGGTTGAATTCATTTACGACTACGAGGCCGCCACCGAGCCCGATGCCAAAGTGTGCCCGCAGCATCGCGCGGCCCTGGCGCGTGGGTCTTGCAACCCAGACTGCCCCGGCCAGCAGCATCCCGCTGGGCACGTCTGCCCCATGGGCTTCTGGGGCGTGCGCATGGTGATTGAGCGGCATGCGTTCGATGCCAGAAAAGTCGGCGCAAGCGATCCGGCCCTGGTCGTTACCAGTGAATCCACCAGTGCCCGCAACCGCCTGAACATCCGCCGTGGAGCCCTGGTGGGGTACAGCGACCGGGTCAAAAAAGAGTCGGTGGAACCCCTGCTGGCAGAGCTCAATTCTCAGGTGACAGACGGGGTTTACACCGCCAGGTCCTGGGCCGATTGGGCCAGCAACGTGGCGGCCCATTCACCCCAGTTGCTGATCGCCTTTCCGCACAATGACGAAGCTGGACTGTCGGCCACGCTGGAGGTGGGTGGCGACCCCATGGCCACCGAAGGCATGCGTGTTTTCAAAGAGTCCACTACTGGGGCGCCCGATGCGATTCAGTGGCATGTGCGTCCGCCCCAGGGCGAGGCCCCGCTGGTGCTCCTGCTGGGCTGCGACACGGCCGGAACGGCCGAGGCATTTGTTTCCCACGTCAGCGCCTTCCGCCAGGCTGGCGCAGCCATCGTGGTGTCAACCATTGCCACCGTGTTTGGCGAGCACGCGGTGCGGGTTGGCACCTCCATCACCGCCGGCATGTTCCAGCGCACAACCGACGAAGCGGCGCCGGCCGGGCAGGGTGCAGACCGGTTTGGCGAGATTTTGCGTGACGCCAAGCGGCAGGCCCTGCTGGCGAGCCTGCCCATGGCACTGTGTGTCGTTGCGTTTGGCGATGCGGACTGGAGGCTTTAACCATGGGCACAGCTTTCTTTCAAATCGAGCTGCTGCACGCCGCCCACGGCGACAGCCTCTGGATCGAATACGGCACCAGCGCGCGTAAGCGCCGCGTGCTGATCGACGGTGGCCCCATTGGTCAATATGCGTTCCTGGACGCGAAGCTGAACACGCTGGTGGATGGCGACCGCAGCTTTGAGCTGGTGGTGCTCACCCATGTGGACACGGACCACGTGGACGGGCTGGTCCGGCTGTTTGCCAACAAGAAGGCAGACTGGAAGTTTGACACTAAAGACGTCTGGTTCAACGGCTGGAAACACCTGGACACCGCCACGCTGGGCGGCAACCAGGGTGAGTTTTTTAGTGCGCTGATCAATGCCCGCGTTGGCAACGCCAAATGGAACAAGGCATTCAAAGGCAAGCCCATCGTGGTGCCTGACAGCGGCCCCCTGCCGCGCGTCAGACTAGCGGATGACCTGGTCATTACCCTGCTGTCCCCCACGGTGCAGACGCTCGACAAGATGAAAAACGCCTGGCAGAAAGATGTGAAGGCGTTTGCCCCAGGCGACCTGGAGGCCGCCTGGGAGGCGCTTGCCAAGCAGAAGAAATACCTGCCCAACAAAACCCTGCTGGGCTCCACACCCAGCCTGGATGCAGCCCTGGAGAAACAGGCCAATCCCGACAACTCGGCCGCCAACGGCTCCAGCATTGCGTTTCTGGCCGAGTTCGCCGGCATGCGCGCCCTGTTTCTTGGCGACGCACACGCGGACGTGGTGGCCGCGTCGATCAAGCGCCTGTTGGCCGAGCGCGGCCAGGACTGCCTGGCGGTGGATGCGGTGAAGGTCGCCCACCACGGCAGCAAGGCCAACATCAACGATGCACTGCTGGCACTGATTGATTCGCCCAACTTCCTGATCAGCACCAACGGTGACATCTTCAAGCACCCGGACAAAGAAGCCGTCGAGCGCATCATTGCGCGCTCGGTACACCAGCCGCCCACGCTGTATTTCAACTACCGGGTTGCCAGCACGGAGCCTTGGGAAGACGCCAAACTGCAAAAGAAACTGGGCTATGAGACCGTGTACAACGAGAGCGACACAGAGCCCTTGAGCATCCGGTTTGAGTCTGCGTGACCAGGCTCGCATGGGGCACCCAAATCTGTAGCGACGCCGGGCAGTGACATTTGAAAGAAATGGGCGTCTAGCCCGCGTGGAATATGCGCGAGTAGCTATACAACCTATAGCGCCTGAGGAGGGGCACTACCGCCTCATCGCGTCTGACAAAGCTTGCGTGGCCGCAATCAGGTCTGTGATCAAGCGCTCATCCACCTCCAGCAAACCCTCGTACTCGCCGAGGTTTCGAGTGTTGTGGCATTTGTCCAGCACGCGCCACACCTCGGGGCCCAAGCCTAGCGTGTGTGGAAGCACCTGAAACACGATGTAGCGGTTGCCAGAGCGGTAACCCATGCGGCGCAGTGCGGCCAGGCTCAATGCATGTGCGGCGTTGTAGGCCAAGTCAAACCGGCTTTCCAGCGCCAAAGCAGCGTTGCGCGCATCGTGGAGCCGGGCGATGCCAGTGCGCAGCAGCCCGGCGATTTCATTTGCGTCTGGGGCCTCAGCTTTCAAAGGCTTGCCGGGGCCGCACAGGTTCTCAAGCGGGTTAGCCATTCAATTGATCCTCGGTTCCTATCAGCCATATTTTGGGTTGCTGCAGTACGCGGGTGACAAATGCGTTGTCTTGCTGGATGCGCTTGGCAAGGTCGGCAGGTGTGTACAGCGTGGGGTTGACCTTGCGGCCCAGTGTGGTGGTGGCGTTCTCAAGCGCGCCAAACACGTCTGCATAGCCCAGGCTGGGGCTGACGATCATCACGTCAATGTCGCTCTGCGCGGTGTCTTGCTGTTTGGCCACAGAGCCGTAGACAAAGGCTAAATTGATGTCCCTGCCCAGCGGCACCAAGGCCGCCCGCAGTACATCAGCCAGGCCCACGGTTTTGAGCACCAGTCCGCGCAATTCGGCAAACACGGGGGCATCGGCATTGGCTTGGTAATGCTTCTGGTTGCCCTGTTTGCTGACGATCAGTAAACCAGCCCCGGACAAGCCAGCCAGCTCCCGCTGCACGGCGCCGGTGCCGGACTGGGCCAGCGCAATCACCTCGTTGGCGTAAAAGCTGCGGTCTGGTGTGCCAAACAACACGGCCAGCACGCGCTGGCGCACTTTGGGGAACAAGGCATCGGCCATACTGGCTGATGAAGGAGGTTTAGGCTGTTTTATACCCATAATGGGGTTTATTGTACCCAAAACGGGTTTGATTGGGGCTTTATGTCAAATCGGGCTACAGCCCCCGTCGAATATGCGCAACAAGCTACCAAAACAGTAGCAAATCAGTAGCGTTTCAACTCAATGCAAAAACCTGCGCCTTGAGCGAAGGGAGATCGTTCTGGATGGTTTGCCAGACTATCGCCAGGTCACCCGACTTCGACAGTTAAACGCGTAAGTCATTGATCCATATAGGGGTGCGATGCAATCGCTCCACTACAAAAGCGTTATCTGCGTGTT
>NZ_JAAFHA010000007.1 GCF_010365055.1 Rhodoferax sp. | reverse complement strand
CTCGCGGTAGTCGGGGCCGACGGCGCAGGCGCCGAGCAGCAGCGCGCCCAGCGCGGTGACCACTGTGCGCGCGGCGCGAGGTCGGATATTCGATGAACGTATCATGGCAATTCCTTCATCAATAGTTGGGGTCGGTCACTGCAGGCGACTGCGGACCATCACAGTCGCCATCGTCAGCGTCACCAGTGCGATCACCGCCAGCGGCCAGGTATTGGCGAGAATGTCCGAAGCCGGCATCGCCTTGAGGAACGTGCCTTCGACGATCACCAGAAAGTGGGTGAGCGGAATCGCCTGCGCCATCCACTGCAGCACCAGAGGCATGTTTTCCACCGGCGTGGCGAAGCCCGACATCAGCACCGCCGGCACGCCGATCGCGAAGGCCCCCAGGATGGCCTGCTGCTGCGTCGCGGAGACCGAGGAGATCATCAGGCCGATGCCCACCACCGAGAGGGTGAACAGCAGCAGGCTCGGCAGCAGCAGCCAGAACGAACCCTGGAAGGGGACGCCAAACAGGAACGTTGCTGCGGCGATCATCATCAATCCCAGCACGGCGCCGATGGCAAGTGCGGGCACGGTTTTGGCGACGATGATTTCCAGTGTGGTGGTTGGCGAGACCAGCAACTGGTCGAACGTGCCTAACTCGCGTTCGCGGGCGATGGACAGCGCCGTGATCATCAGCGCGCTGAAGAAAACCAGGATGCCCGACAGCGCCGGCACCACGAACCAGCGGTAGATCAGATTGGGATTGAACCAGTGGCGGACGACGACCGGGGATACGTTGCGCGTGTCCCTCCTGGCGGCGGCGGCGACGTCGGCGGCGATGACATTGAGGTAGCCGACCGTGATCTGGCCGGCGTTGCTGCGCCGGCCATCGACGATGACCTGTACGGTCGCGGTATCTCCGGCGGCAATGTCGCGTGAAAAGTCTGGCGGGAAAACGAGTGCGGCGATCACCTTGCGCCGATCGATCAGCCCGCGCAGCTCGTCGGGACTGTGCACGGTGCGCACTTCGCTGACGAAATCGGCCGCGCCGACGCGCGCCACCATTTCATACGACCAGTGGCCGGCATCGTGATTGTAGACGGCGATATCGGCGTTGCGGACTTCCAGCGTGGCGGCGAAGGTGAAGATCAACAACTGCATCAGCGGCGGCACGAACACGATCAGGCGGCTGCGGGGATCGCGCAGGATGCTGAGCATCTCCTTGACGATCTGCGCGCGTAGGCGGCCGCTCGCAAATTTCTTGATCAGGCTGCGCATCGCTCAGGACTCCAGATTCTTGCGTGTCTTGCGCTTGGCAATGACGAGGAAAAACACACCGATCGCGGCCATCGCCGCCAGGTTCGGCAGAAACACCGACCAGACGTCGCCGACCAGGAACACCGTCTGCAGCGAGGACACGAAGTAGCGCGCCGGTATCAGGTAGGTAATGGCCTGGATCGGCAGCGGCATCGCGTCGATCTCGAACAGGAAACCCGAGAGCAGGAAGGACGGCAGGAAGCCGGAGAACAGCGCGATCTGCGAGGCGAGGAACTGGTCCTTGGTAACTGCCGAGATCAGTAGGCCCTGGCCGAGCGCGGGAATCAGGAACACTGCCGACAGGGTCAGCAGCGCCAGCAGCGAACCGCGCAACGGCACGTCGAACACGAAGGTCGCGAGCGCCGCGGAAGCCAGTGTAGCGAGCATGCCAAGGATGAAATACGGCAGCAATTTGCCGATCAGGATCTCCACTACCGAAGCCGGGGTCGACAGGATTGCCTCCATCGTTCCGCGCTCCCACTCGCGCGCCACCACCAGCGCGGTGAGCATGGTGCCGATGATGGTCATCACGATCGCGATGGCGCCAGGCACCAGCGCACGGCGGCTTTCCAGTTCGGCGTTGAACCAGTAGCGCGGCTCCAGCATGATCGCCGCAGGCGGCGCGTCGGTGCTGCGGCCCGCCGCCCACGTCTGCACCACGCCCTGGGCGTAGTTGGCGACGAAATTGGCCGTGTTGGGCTGCGAACCATCGGTGATCACCTGCACCAGCGATTGCCGCACGGGAGACGCCAGTCGGCGTTCGAAATCCTGTGGAATCACGACAAAACCGCGCAGCTTGCCGGACACCACCTGGCCGGCGACCTCGCGGCGGTCGCGCGCGGGCGTGACTTTCAGGTAGCGGGTGCCCGCGAAGGCGGCGGCCAGCGACTGTGCGGAGGCGGCATCGGATTCCAGCACCACGCCGATGCGCACCTCGCGGACGTCCAGCGACACCGCATAGGCGAACAGGAACAGCAGCACCACGGGCAGCACAAAGGCGATCAGGATGGTGGACGGATCACGCATTGCCTGCAGGCTTTCCTTGCGGACCAGCGCCATCAGACGCCGCCAGTCGAATTTCTTGCTGGCATGCTCCCGGTTGGCGCCTTCCTGCGGCGTTGCGCCTGCGTCTGCGCTTGCACCGGTATCGGTATCGGTGGTGTCACTGTTCATGCTGCCGCCTTGGCATCTGTCTGCGCCTCGTCTTCCATATCCGCCGACTCGACCAGATGGATGAAGGCGTCCTCCATCGTCGGATCGGGATGCTTGTCGCTCCTGGAAGCGCGCTTGAGCGCGTCAGGTGTGTCGAGGTCGATCAGCTTCGCGCGGTACATCAGTGCCACGCGGTCGCAGTACTCGGCCTCGTCCATGAAATGGGTGGTGACCATCACCGTCACACCCTTGCGGGCCAGGCCGTTGATGTGGGTCCAGAACTCGCGCCGGGTGATCGGATCGACGCCGGAGGTCGGTTCGTCGAGAAACAGCACCGGCGGACGGTGCATCAGCGAACACGCCAGGGCCAGGCGCTGCTTGAAGCCCAACGGCAGCGAGTCTGGTGAGGTGGTGAGGTATTGCTTCAGGTCGAAGGTCTCGATCATCTCGTCGATGCGCTCGCGCTTGATGGCGCCCTCCAGCCCGTAGACGCCGGCAGAGAATTCCAGGTTCTGCTTCACCGTCAGCAATCCGTACAGGGAGAACTTCTGCGCCATGTAGCCGAGTTGACCCTTGGCTGCTCCGGTGGCGCGGCGCAGGTCGAGTCCGACCACGTGCGCCTCGCCTTCGGTCGGTTTCAGCAGCCCGCAGAGCATCTTGAAGGTCGTCGACTTGCCGGCGCCATTGGGCCCGAGCAGTCCGAAGATCTCGCCCCTGTGGACCTCGAAGCTGACGCTGTCGGTGGCAGTGAAATCACCGAAGCGTTTGGTCAGATCGCGACAGGACACCGCGATATCCGAATCGAGTTTGACCACGTCCATGCGCTCGGCCAGGGCCGAAGTGCCGCCGGGGCCGCCACCGAGCAGATCGATGAAGGCGTCCTCGAAGCGCGGTTGCACGGGTTCGATTTTCGCACCGACCTCCTCGGCCAGTGCATCGATCTCTCCGCGTCCGGCATCCTTGCGCAATACCACGCGCACTGCGTCGCCCTGGATCACGCCGTCGCCGACGGTGCCCAGATTCAGTGCCCGCGACAACACGGCGCGGCGCTCGTCGCCGACCCCGGTCAGGCGGAAGCTGCGCTCCTTGATGCGGTCAGTGAGCTCCTGCGGCGGGCCGTCAAACTCGAGCTTGCCTTCGTTGAGCAGCAGCACACTCTCACAGCGCTCGGCCTCGTCGAGGTAGGCCGTCGACCAGACCACTGCCATGCCCTCATCGGTGAGTTCCTGCACCATGCGCCACAGATCCTGGCGGCTGACTGGATCGACGCCGACGCTGGGCTCGTCCAGCAGCAGCACTTTGGGTTTCGCCATCAGCGCGCACGCCAGCCCGAGTTTCTGCTTCATGCCACCGGATAGCTTGCCGGCGAGGCGTTTGGTGAACGGGCCCAGCCGGGTGAAGTCGAGAAGGCTGGCGAAGGTGTCGGAGTGCTGATCGGCGTCCATGCCGCGCAGCTGGGCGTACAGACGCATGTTCTCCATCACCGACAGATCCTCGTAGAGGCCGAAGCGCTGCGGCATGTAGCCGCTGACGATGTGGATGGCGTCGTTGTCGTTGACTACGTCGAAGCCGGCCAGTGTGACGCTGCCGCCATTGGGCACGAGCAGCCCGGTCATGATCCGCATCAGCGTGGTCTTGCCGGCGCCGTCGGGTCCGACCAGGCCGGTAAGGCGGCCGTAGCAGATCTTGGCACTGAAGCCGCGCAAGGCCTGGACCTCGCCGAAGTGCTTGGCGACGCTATCGATAACGACGGCAACGGCGTCCTTGCCGCGCTCGCGTGGCGTGTCGCTGGCGGTGTGCCCACTCATCTCATTTCCCTTGAGCACGCTTATCGTCGGTCCGGGCGGTGTCGACATCGACCGTTACCGGCATACCCTGCCGCAGGCCCTGGTCAGCGTCGGCGACCACTACACGCAGCCGGTAGACTAGGTCGGTGCGCAAGTCGGTGGTCTCCACCGTCTTCGGGGTGAATTCCGCACGCGGCGAGATGAAGCCGATCTGGCCGTGATAGACCTTGTCGGAGGAATCACCGTGCACGCGTACCGCTGCGCCTGGAGCAAGGTGGCCAAGGTCCGGCCCGCTGACATAGGCGCGCACGTAGACCGGATCGCGCAGGCTCAAGGTGTATACGGGCGTGCTGCTCGTCACCATGCTGCCCGGTTCACGCACCCGTGCGATCACGATGCCGTTGCTGGGCGCCACAAGTTCAGTGTCCGCCAGCGCAATGCGCGCCTGTGCCAGGGCTGCCTCGGCCGCGGCTACCCCCGCCTCACCGGCGGCGATATCCTCGCTGCGGAATCCATCCTTGGCCAGCGACAATGCTGCCTCGGCTGATGCCAGGTCAGCCGAGGCCCGGTCATGCGCGGCACGTGCGGCATCGACGGTGCGTTGGCTGCTGGCACCCGATTCGAGCAGGGTGCTCTGGCGCCTGAAGTTGCGCTCGGCCTCGCGGGAGGCTGCCTGCGCCTGGCGCACGTGTTCCTGCGCCTGCGCAATCTCCTGGGGGCGGTTGCCGCTGCGCAGTTTGTCCAGTCCGGCCTGTGCTGCGTGCAGTTCCGCCTGCGCTGCGGCCAGCTTCTCGTGATACGGCGTGGCATCGAGTTGAGCCATTACTGCGCCAGCGGTAACGGCATCGCCCTCGTCGAGAGCCATGCTCGTCATGCGCCCGGGCTGGCGAAACGCAAGTTCCACTTCACGGATGTCCACGTTTCCATACAGGCGCAGCACATTGGGATTGTCGCGGTCATGCAACAGCCAGAACAGCAACAGGCCACCGACGGCGATCACGGCGACGGCGAGCGCTATCCAGCGAATCTTGCCAGTGAGGATGCTCGGAGTTTTCATCGTTGGGTTTCCGTTTGGGACGATTGCTCGACCTTGGTCGAGAAACGATCGAGGTCAAAAAGCCAGGTTGGACGAATGACGTGCACTTGTGTCAAGGTTCGTCGGCTCTTGCACTGATGGCGCGAATCCGTGGGCGTGAGGCGAGAGTCGATGGTCACAGCTGTCGATCTTCGGCCGGGGTGGGTCCGATCTTGTAGGTATAGCGAGCCTCCACCGTGCCGATGCCGAACAACGCCGGCGTGGCCGCTCGCGATTCCACTGTCACGACCGTCACAGCGACCGGAGCCAGCGGGCCGGATCGCAGGCCAACGTAGATGAAGAGCGCAATCAATGGGACTATGACGGCCACGAGTGCCAAAGTGCGGCCTAGCAGAGGCAGGTTTTTCATAGCGCGCTCCCGATACCACGCCGGTAGATGGCAAAGACCCTCGGCGCATCGCGGCGGATGCTGGCAACATCGCCGACCAGCAGCGATTGCATCACCAGCCCCTGAATGGTGCCGATGAAGAGGGTGGCGGCAGCCTCGGTATCGAGCGCGGCATCCAGCTCACCCTGCGCTTTGCCTTCCTCAATCAGCCGATGCAAACGCTCCCCATAGTGGCGGATGAGCGTCTGCACCATGCGCTTGGGTGCCGTCTCCCCCGCACGCTGCAATTCGCCGAACATCATCCGTGGCACCCCGGGATGCTCAGCCACGAAATCAATATGCGTCATAAAAATTGCCTCCAACGCGGCAATCGGGGACGCAACGTCCAGCGCGGCCTTGTCCACCCGCGAGAGCAGGCGTTCCGCCACCCACGCCATGACCGCTTGCAAGATGGCGTCCTTGGTGGGGAAGTGACGAAATAGCGCGCCTTGGGTCAGACCCATGCGCTTGGCAATGGCGGAGGTGGTGATGTCGTTGGGATTCTGTTCGGCAGCCAGTTCGACCACCGCCTCGACGGTAACGGCCCGCCGCTCATCTGCGGGTAGATGCTTTACATGGGTACTCATTGTTGTCACCTTCAAAAGGTAGTAATCTATTACTATCTTATCAGAATATGATGCCCGCGCAAGAGGGCAGCCCAACTCTAGTGAAGGAACAGCCATGAGCAACAGACCCGCCATTCCAAATGGCAAACATGAGTTGGGCGCTTACGGGATCAGCCGTTCCCACCAAACAGCTTCCGATGCGGAAATGTGCGGGTGTGACTTACCCAAAGGTGCATAGATGGAACTGCGACATCTACGCTGCTTTATCGCCGTTGCCGAAGAACTCCACTTCGCCAGAGCGGCAGAACGACTGCATATGGAGCAGTCGCCGCTATCACGAGCCATCAAGGAGCTGGAGTATCAGCTCGGTGTGCAATTATTTGAGCGCACTACACGCCGAACACAGCTGACTTGGGCAGGCAAGGTGATGCTGGATGAAGCCCACCGAATCTTTGTTGCCATCGAACAAGCCAAGGCCAGCGTAAAGGGCGCAGCCAGCGGTTACCGTGGCTGTCTACGCATCGCGTTGTCGGATGGCATTGCCCAATCCCGGTTGGCCACCTTGTTGGCGCAGTGCCGCGAGAAAGAGCCGGAAGTAGAAATACGCTTGTCCGAAACATCCCTGTCGCAACAGATAAAGGGCTTGCATAGCGACCTGTTCGACGCGGGGCTTGCGCAATCCGATGATGTAGGCGATGGCATCACAGCGGAACCCATCTGGAGTGATCCCCTGATGGTTTTAGTACCTGCACGCCATCCGATCTTGGAACATCGGCGCCTCCCTTTGGACGAGGTATTGCGCTATCCGCTGGTGCTATGCCACCCGGAAGCATGCGAAGGCTTCTGGCGCCAGGTCAAGCGGGTGCTGCGCACTGTGGATGCCAAGCTCATCGTGGCGGATCGTGCACCGACGCTGGACCTGATGATGACCTTGGTTGCGGCCGGATACGGACTTGGATTTGCCACTGAAGCGCAAATTGCAGGCTGCCGCAATCCCGATGTGATTGCCCGACCGCTGGCAGGTCGCTCGCCGATGGTGACCACCTACTTGCTGCGTCCGGATACCGAACCCTCTGAGCAGTTGAGCCGATTCATTGACAGGGTGAGTCCGGTTGAAGGCCAAGCACCGAATCCTGCCACCATTCAATGAGAGGTCATGTGATAAAAACACTCCCTGTGCTAATACTCACGGTAGCGCTGGCTGCCTGCGGCCCGCCCGCGCCGGCCGATACGGTTGAATCGCTAGTGGCCAACCCCGAGCGACTGAAGGAGTTGCGCAAGCAGTGCAAGGCTGACCGCGCCAAACTGGGTGATGCCCTGTGCAATGCGGTGGGCGAAGCCACGCGCAAGCGCTTCATAGGCGGCGGTACGCCTTACACCCCAGAGTCTGCACCCAAGAACTGAACGCCGCACGCAAATAGAGGGGCCGACACAAGCCTGCCGTTTGGATCTGTTCGCGCCGATTCCTCGCATCGGCAAAAAATCTCTCAGAAAATCGCCATACACGCCGCAACGCGTACTCGTTTGCAGCGATTTTCTCGTCTTCGCTCCTGCTGGAAGTCTTGTTTTTTCTCCCTGAATTGTCCCGATAACGGTCTTTGACCGGCACTGATCCAACACCGAACCTCACGTCTGCGGCACGTCTTTGTGCGCGCAACGCGCAGGATAAATTCGGAGGTCGGGATGCAAGGGACCAATGTGCTGTTCGGTCAGGTATTGACGGTGTTTGGCATCGTCATAGCCGGCGTATGGGGCGCCACGCAGTGGACTGCCGCCGCACTGGGCTATCAGCTACGCCTTGGCGCGCCCTGGTTCGATTTTCTCGGCACGCCGGTCTATCACCCATGGCGTCTGTTCGAGTGGTGGTTCGTCTTTGACGCCTATGCGCCGAAGGTCTTTGACATCGGCGGCGCCATTGCGGGCGGCAGCGGACTGGTGGCCGTCGTGGTCGCCATCGGCATGTCGATCTGGCGCTCCCGGCAATCGCGCCTGGTCACCACCTACGGGTCGGCACGCTGGGCCGACGCCAAGGAAATCCGCAAGGCCGGACTGACTGGTCCGGCCGGTGTTTTCCTCGGCCTGCACGACGACCAGTACCTGCGCCACGAAGGCCCGGAACACGTCCTGACTTTCGCGCCCACGCGCTCGGGCAAGGGCGTGGGCCTGGTGGTGCCGACCTTGTTGAGCTGGCCGGCCTCGGCCGTGATCCACGACATCAAGGGCGAGAACTGGAACATCACCGCCGGCTGGCGCTCGCGCTTCTCTCACTGCCTGCTGTTCAACCCCACCGATCCGAAGTCCGCAGCCTACAACCCGCTGCTGGAAGTTCGCCGCGGTGCACACGAAGTGCGCGACGTGCAGAACATCGCCGATATCCTGGTCGATCCCGAAGGCGCGCTGGAGAGGCGCAACCACTGGGAGAAGACTTCGCACGCGCTGCTGGTCGGCGCCATCCTGCATGTGCTCTATGCGGGCCGCGACAAGACGCTGCGTGGCGTTGCCAATTTCCTGTCCGACCCGGCGTGCCCCTTTGAGGTGACGCTGCACCGGATGATGACCACGCGGCATTTGGGTGAGAGCACCCATCCTGTTGTCGCATCGGCTGCCCGCGAGGTCTTGAACAAGAGCGACAACGAGCGTTCTGGCGTGCTCTCCACAGCCATGTCGTTCCTCGGTTTGTACCGTGATCCCACAGTGGCTGAAGTCACGTCGCGTTGCGATTGGCGCATTGCCGATCTGATCTCCGCCGAGCATCCAGTGTCGCTGTATCTCGTGGTGCCGCCTTCAGACATCAGCCGCACCAAACCGCTGATCCGGTTAATCCTCAACCAGATTGGTCGGCGGCTGACCGAATCGCTGGACGGTAGCGACGGCGTGGAGCGCAAGCACAAGCTTCTGCTGATGCTCGACGAGTTCCCGGCGCTGGGTCGGTTGGACTTCTTTGAATCCGCGCTCGCTTTCATGGCCGGCTACGGTCTGCGAGCTTTTTTGATTTCGCAATCGCTCAACCAGATCGACAAGGCCTACGGCCAGAACCATTCGATTCTGGACAACTGCCATGTGCGCGTGACCTTCGCCACCAACGACGAACGCACCGCCAAACGCATCTCCGAAACGCTGGGCACGGCCACCGAGCTGCGCGCGCAGCGCAACTACGCAGGACATCGATTGGCTCCGTGGCTCGGGCACCTGATGGTGTCGCGCCAGGAGACGGCGCGCCCGCTGCTGACGCCCGGTGAAGTCATGCAATTGCCGCCCGACGAATCAGTGGTGATGGTCTCGGGCCATGCGCCGATCAAGGCCAAGAAGCTGCGTTACTACACCGATGCCAATTTCAAACGGCGTGTGCTGCCGCCACCTGTGCTCGCACTGGGTGGATACGCCGATGTTCCCTCTGCACGCGGGGACGACTGGAGCGGTCTGGCAGTTCCCACTGTGCCATCCGCGTCCCCTGCACCTGCCGGCCTTGGTGAACACGCCGATGACGGCGGCCCACGCCAGCAGCCGGAGCTATCCGAGATGGCCACCTACAGCCCCGAACCAGAACAGCCGGCCAGCGACTTGTCGCTGCTCGATGACGACGATTTCCCGCTCCCTCTTCCATCCCAGCTCGACCCGCGCTTGCAGCGCACGGCACGGCTGGCCTCTCTCGACCCTGCCGACGGAATCCAGCTATGAGCCAAGCGCGCCTGAACCTCTTTATCCAACCCGACCACGCCAAGCGTCTGGACGAACTGGCCGCCAAGAAAGGCGTGTCCAAGTCGTCCATCGTCGCGGCGGCGCTGGCGTCCTGGCTGTCGCCAGACGCAGGCGACCAGCGCGAGGCGGCCACGGCCAAACGACTGGATCGGCTGTCGCGCCAGTTCGAGCGCCTGGAGCGCGACCAGAACATCCTGATCGAGACGCTGGCGCTGTATGTGCGCTACTACCTGACGGTCAGCACGCCGGTGCCGGAAGCCCATCAGGAGGCAGCGAAAGCCCAGGGCAAGGCGCGCTTCGAGCAGTTCATCGAACAGCTCGGCCGCCACATGCTGCGCGGGCGCAGCCTGGTCAAAGAGGTCTACGAGGAAATCCAACCCGACACCAAGCGCATGACGGAAGCGGCGGCGCAGGAGAACGGATCATGAGCGCCGTTCCGAAGCCGCTGCCTGAGTCTCCGCGCTCGTCTGCCGCCACATCGCTGGATCGGCGCATCCGCATGCTGCGCACAGCGATGGGGCCGCTGATCGCCGCCGCCTTGGAAGACCCGGATGTGGTGGAAATCATGCTCAACCCGGACGGCTCGCTGTGGCTGGACCGGCTGTCGTCTGGGCGCTCGCCAATGGGCGTCTCTTTGTCCGAGGCCGATGGCGAACGCATTATCCGCCTGGTCGCCGCCCACGTCGGCACGGAAGTGCATCGCGGCCAGCCGCTGCTGACCGCCGAGCTGCCCGAAACCGGCGAACGCTTCGAGGGCATCCTGCCACCCGCCGCGCCCGGGCCGGCCTTCGCGCTGCGCAAACGCGCGATCCGCATCATCTGCCTGGAGCACTACGTCAGCGACGGCATCCTGTCCGAGGAACAAGCCGAGTTCCTGCGCCGCGCCGTGCGCGAGCGGCTGAACATCCTGATCGCTGGCGGCACCAGCACCGGTAAGACCACGCTGGCCAACGCGCTGCTGGCCGAGATCGCCGCTACTGGCGACCGGGTGCTGGTGCTTGAAGACACTGTGGAGCTGCAATGCGTGGCGCGCGACCATGTATCGCTGCGCACGCGGGCAGGCGTGGTGTCAATGGCCGAACTGGTGCGCGCCACGATGCGCTTGCGCCCGGATCGCGTGGTCGTCGGCGAGGTACGCGGCGGCGAAGCACTGGACCTGATCAAGGTCTGGGGCACCGGACACCCCGGTGGCATCGCCACCATCCATGGCAGCTCCGCGCATGGCGCACTGCTGCGCCTGGAACAACTGATCCTCGAAGTGGCCTTGACCCCACCGCGCGCGCTGATCGCCGAGGCGGTGAATGTCGTGGTCTTCATTGCCGGGCGGGGCCGCGCCCGCCGCATCCAGAACATCGTCCGTGTCATTGGCTTCGACAGCCATGGGTACCAGCTCGACGACGCGCTCGCGCCGCCACTGCCAACGATTCCCTCAACCACCCCTGGAGAACTGCCATGACACATGCCGACGTTTCGACTCCCCGTATTTCTGTAAATCCGCATTTGCGGCTGGCGTTGCACGGTGCCATGCTCGCGGCCTTGATGCTGTGCTTCGCTACGGCGGCACGCGCGGCTGGCTCCAGCATGCCCTGGGAAGGGCCGCTGCAATCCATTCTCGAATCGATCCAGGGGCCGGTGGCCCGGATCGTGGCCGTCATCATCATCATTTCCACGGGGCTGGCGCTGGCCTTTGGTGACACCTCGGGCGGCTTTCGCAAGCTGATCCAGATCGTGTTCGGCCTGACCATCGCATTCGCTGCGTCCTCGTTCTTCCTGAGCTTCTTCAGCTTCTCCGGCGGCGCGGTGATCGCATGAGCGCCGCCCCCGACTTCGCCTCCGGTTTCGAGATTCCGCTGCACCGCTCGCTGACCGAACCGATCCTGCTGGGTGGTGCGCCGCGCACCGTGGCGATTGCCAACGGTACGTTGGCCGCTGCCGTGGGGCTGGGCCTGCAACTGTGGATTCCAGGGTTGGCGCTGTGGATCGTTGGCCACTCGCTGGCGGTCTGGGGTGCGCGGCTCGATCCGCAGTTCATGGCCGTGTTCGCCCGGCACATCAAGCACCGGCCACTGCTGGACGTGTGAGCCACACAAGGAGAACACGCCATGATGAATCTCGCCGAATACCGCAAGCGGCCCGCACTGCTGGCCGACTGGCTGCCCTGGGCCGGACTGGTCGCATCCGGTGTGGTGCTCAACAAGGATGGTTCGTTCCAGCGCACGGCGCGCTTTCGCGGGCCGGACCTGGACAGCGCCACGCAGGGCGAACTGATCGCCACGTCGGCGCGTTTGAACAACGCGCTGCGCCGGTTGGGGTCAGGCTGGGCCTTGTTCGTGGAAGCCGAGCGGCGCGCCGCCGCTGACTACCCGCACTCGGATTTCCCGGAGCCGCTGTCCTGGCTGGTGGACGAAGAGCGCCGGGCATCCTTCGAGGAAGACCACAGCCATTTTGAGAGCAGCTACCACCTGACGCTGGTGTACCTGCCAGCCGAGGAATCCCGCGCCCGTGCGGCCAAGCTGCTGTACGAGAACACGCCGCAGGGTGGCGTGGACTGGCGTGAGCGGCTGGCATCGTTCGTATCGGAGACGGACCGCTTCTTCGACCTGCTCGACGGCGTGATGCCAGAAATAGCCTGGTTGGATGACAGTCAGACGCTGACCTACCTGCATGCGACCGTCTCGATCCGCCGCTATCAGCTCGCTGTGCCGGAGCACCCGTTTCATCTCGATGCCTTGCTGGCCGATTGCGCGCTGGTCGGAGGTTTGGCCCCGATGCTGGGCGACCAGCACCTGCGTGTGGCCTCGGTACGCGGTTTCCCGACCTCGACTTGGCCGGGTCTGCTCGATGACCTCAACCGCCTGGGTTTTGCCTACCGCTGGTCCACACGCTTCCTGTGCATGGACAAATCGGAGGCCGAGAGGGAACTGACACGTCTGCGCCGCCAGTGGTTCTCCAAGCGCAAGAACGTCGTGGCCCTGTTGCGCGAGACCATCTTCCAGCAGGAAAGCCCGCTGGTGGATACCGATGCCTCGAACAAGGCGGCGGATGCCGATGCCGCGTTGCAGGAACTGGGGAGCGATCAAGTCGCCTTCGGTTATGTCACCGCGACCGTGACGGTGCTTGACCCGGATGCCGGCGCGGCCGACGAGAAGCTGCGAAGGGTCGAACGGGTGATTCAAGGCCGGGGCTTTGTGACTATCCCGGAGACCTTGAACGCGGTCGATGCCTGGCTGTCTTCGATTCCCGGAAACGCCTACGCCAACGTCCGCCAACCCATCATCTCGACGCTCAACCTCGCGCACCTGATGCCGGTGTCGGCGGTATGGGCGGGGCAGGAGCGCAATGCCCACCTCGACGGCCCGCCGCTGATCGTGACACGCACCGATGGCGCGACGCCGTTCCGGCTGGTCACGCATATCGGCGATGTGGGCAACACCCTGGTGGTGGGGCCGATCGGCATGGGCAAGTCGGTGCTGCTGGCCACCTTGGCGCTGCAGTTCCGGCGCTATCCCGGCTCGCGCATCCTGGCTTTTGACATGGGACGCTCGATCCGGGCCACGGTGCTGGGCCTGGGCGGTGAGCACTATGACCTGGGCGCCGATGGCGGCGCAGCCGGGACGATTGCCTTCCAGCCGCTGGCGCGCATCGACCAGGACGGCTACCGGGCGTGGGCATCGGAGTGGATCGAAGGCCGATTGCTGCAGGAAGGCGTGGCGGTCGGACCTACCGAGAAGGATGCGGTGTGGTCCGCGCTGAACAGCCTGGCCAGCGCGCCGGTGGAGCAGCGCACGATGACCGGCCTCTCCGTGCTGCTGCAATCGAACGCCTTGCGCCAGGCCTTGCAGCCGTATGTGCTGGGCGGCGCACACGGCAAGCTGCTCGATGCCGACCATGATCGACTAGGCTCTGCCGACGTGCAGGGCTTCGAGATGGAAGACCTGATGCACAGCAAGGCCGCGACGATGGCCGTGCTGTCTTATCTGTTCGCGCGCTTCGACGAACGCTTTGACGGCGCACCGACGCTGTTGATCCTCGACGAGGCCTGGCTGTTCCTCGACGACCCGGTGTTCGCTGCCCGCATCCGCCAGTGGTTGAAGACCCTACGCAAGAAGAACGTCAGCGTCATCTTCGCCACGCAGTCGCTGGCAGACATCAAGGATTCGAGCATTGCCCCGGCCATCGTGGAGAGCTGCGCGAGCCGCATTTTCCTGCCAAATCCACAGGCGACGGAACCGCAGATCAGGGTGATCTACGAAAGCTTTGGCCTCAATGCACGGCAGATCACCCTGATCGCCGAGGCCATCCCGAAACGCGACTACTACTACCAGTCACGTCTGGGCAATCGCTTGTTCGATCTCGACTTGGGGCCGGTCACCCTGGCCTTTGCCGGTGCCTCGACACCGCAGGATCAGCGCGATATTGACAAAATTTGCGACAAGGTGGGCGATGCGTTGTCGTCATCCATTGCGCCCACCGGCGCTTCCTCCGACTTCGCAGCCGCATGGCTGCGCCGTCGCGGCCTCGACTGGGCCGCCGACCTTATCCCGTCCTTTCCATCCATTTCACAGGAGAACACACCATGAAAAAGACCTTGCTTGCCATCGCTACCGCCGCATTATTGGGCGCTTTGCCTGCCGCGCATGCGCAGTGGGTTGTGATCGACCCCAGCAATCTCGCACAGAACATCATGACCGCCGCGCGCACGCTGGAACAGATCAACAACCAGATCAGGCAACTGCAAAACGAGGCACAGAGCCTGCGCAATGACGCCATGAACCTGACCGGACTCGACTTCAGCGCACTGGCCGAACTGCGCGCCGCGCTGTCGGCCTCGAACCAGTTGATCCAGCAGGCACAGGGGCTGGCCTTCAACGTGTCGCAGATGGACAGCGAGTTCCGACGTTTGTACCCGGAGTCGTACACGGCGGCGACCAGTGGCACGCAGATGGCGCTCGATGCGCGTGGCCGCTGGCGCAATTCGCTCGAAGCATTGCGCACGGCCACCAAGGTGCAGGCGCAGGCGGTGCAGAACTTCACATCCGACGAGCAGACGTTGACTGACCTGGTGAACCGCAGCCAGTCGGCGGTGGGTGCCCTACAAGCCACGCAGGCAACCAACCAGCTGCTGGCACTGCAGGCGCGTCAGGCGATCCAGGGGCAGCAGTTGCAGATCACGCAGGATCGCGCGTCAGCGTTGGAGTTGGCACGCCAGGCGGCGGCCAACGAGCGCGCCCGCGAGGTGCGGCGGCGTTTCCTGGGCGACGGCACGCCGTACACGCCGCAGGCCGTGGATTTCTACAGCCACTGAGGGCGGGGCCATGAACGACGTTTCCGTCATCGACCACTTCCTGCAGGTCTTCTCCCACTACATCGACTCGGGCTTCGGCCTGGTGCACGGCGAAGTGGCCTATCTGACCGCGACGCTGGTGGCGATCGACATGACGCTGGCTGGCCTGTTCTGGGCCATGAGCCATGCCAGCGGTGGCGGCGACGACATCATGGGCAAGCTGATCAAGAAGGTGCTGTACGTGGGTGCCTTCGCCTACATCATCGGCAACTTCAATCTACTGGCCGGCATCGTGTTCCGGTCATTCGCGGGGCTGGGGCTTGTGGCATCGGGCTCAACCATCACGCAGGCCGAGTTCCTGCAGCCGGGGCGACTGGCCAAGGTGGGCATTGATGCCGCCGCGCCAATCCTGGTGCAGATCGGCGACATGGCGGGATTTCCCGAGGTGTTCGTGAACCTCGATGCCATCGTCGTCATGTTTCTGGCCTGGCTGGTGGTGATCGCCAGCTTCTTCGTGCTGGCGGTGCAGCTCTTCGTCACGCTGATCGAATTCAAGCTGACCACGCTTGCCGGTTTCGTACTGGTGCCGTTCGCGCTGTGGAACAAGACGGCCTTTCTCGCGGAAAAGGTGCTTGGCAACGTGGTGTCGTCGGGCATCAAGGTGCTGGTGCTGGCGGTGATCGTCGGCATTGGCACAGGCCTGTTTGCCGAGTTTCAGACGACGCCGGGTGAGCCCTCCATCGACCACGCGCTGGTGGTGATGTTGGCCTCGCTGTCGCTGCTGGCGCTGGGCATCTTCGGGCCGGGCATCGCCACGGGGCTGGTGTCCGGTGCGCCGCAGTTGGGTGCGGGTGCAGTTGCTGGCACGGCCCTGGGTGTGGCCGGTGCGGCGGTTGCCGTGGGCGTTGCGGCCACCGGCGTTGGTGGCGCCGTGGCAGCGGGTGCGCGCATGGCGCCTGCCGCCGCCAAGATGGCCGCGAGCGGCACGAGTTCGATGGCCTCGACGATGGCTTCCACGGCGAGCAGCGCGAAGTCCGCCTTCCAGGCGGGTTCTGCGGGTGCTGGAGGCGGCTTCAAGGGCGCAGCGGCCGGCCTGAGTAACGTCGCCAAGACAGGTGCGCAGTCCGTTGGCCAAAAGGTGGCCGCTGGTGCCCAGTCGATGAAGGACCGGGCTGCGGCGGCCTTCAGGCCGGATGCCCCGACATCCGGGGGCGGGGCCAGCGGCACTGCCAGTAACAGCAGCAGCCCGGCCGCCCAGGGCGGCGCTGACGCGGCCCCAACCAACACGGAACAACCCGCGTGGGCCAAGCGCCTGCATCGCAAGCAACAGCTTTCGCACGCCGCCACAACTGTCGCCCACACGCTGCGCGGTGGCGACGGCGGCGGCTCGGGCAGTGCACTCAGCTTACGCGATCCCTCGGATTCATAAGGAGAACATCTCATGCGATTCAAACGACCTTTGGTGCGCTACGCGGAAACGCCACAGCCTGCCACTCCGTACCAATCCGCCGAACAGGTGTGGGACGAGCGTATCGGCTCGGCCCGCGTGCAGGCGAAAAACTGGCGGCTGATGGCCTTTGGCTGTCTGGTGCTGGCCTTGCTGATGGCGGGCGGCCTGGTCTGGCGCTCGGCACAGTCCATCGTCACGCCCTATGTGGTGGAGGTGGACAACGGCGGGCAGGTGCGCGCCGTGGGCGAAGCGGCCACGCCGTACAAACCCAACGATGCGCAGACGGCGCACCACCTGGCGCGCTACATCACGCTGGTGCGCTCGCTGTCCATCGACCCCATCGTCGTGCGGCAGAACTGGCTCGATGCCTATGACTACACGACCGACCGCGGCGCTGCCGCGCTCAACGACTACGCGCGCACCAACGATCCGTTTGCGCGTGTCGGCAAGGAGTCGGTGACGGTGCAGGTCAACAGCGTCGTGCGCGCCAGCGATGCGTCGTTCCAGGTGCGCTGGACGGAACGCCGCTACGTCAATGGCGCGGCGGCCGGGCTGGAGCGCTGGACCGCCGTGCTTTCCATCGTCCTGCAGCCGCCGCGCACCGAAGAGAAGCTGCGCCGCAATCCGCTGGGCATCTACGTCAATGGACTGTCGTGGAGCCGTGAACTCGATTCTTCAGAAGGAACCAAGCCATGAAACCATCTTTACGCATTTACGTTTTTGTATCTGTACTGGTGACCGCATCCATCGCGATCACTGGCTGTGCCACGCAGGGCAAGCCGCCACCCGTCATCACGCTGGATGAACCGGTGCAGGCGCAGGCCTTGCCCGAATTGCCCAAACCAGTGGAGGTGGTGGCGGTTTCACAACCCTTGCCGCTGCCCGAGCAGTTGAAAGCGTTGCCGGATGAGGTGTCGGCAAAACCAGTCCCTGAGCCTGCCGACGAGAAGCTGCGCGTTTCCCGCGCCAATCTGGAAGCGCGCATGGCACCAACCCGCGAGGGCTACATTAATGCGATCCAGGTCTGGCCCTTCACCGATGGTGCGCTGTACCAGATCTATGCCAGTCCGGGCCGGGTGACGGTGATCTCGCTGCAGCCGGGCGAGGAACTGGTGACGGTGGCCGCCGGCGATACCGTGCGCTGGATCGTGGGCGACACCTCCAGCGGTGCTGGCGCAGACCTGCGCGTGAGCGTGCTGGTCAAGCCGACACGCAGCGGCATCAAGACCAACCTGGTCGTGACCACGAGTCGGCGCACCTACCTAGTCGAGTTGACCTCGACACCACAGACGTGGATGGCATCGGTGTCCTGGGACTATCCGAAGGATCGCATGCTGGCCTTGCAGCGCCAGGCTCAGGCGGCTCAGGTTAGCGCGCCGGTGGATGCGGGCCTGTCGCTGGAGAAGATTCGCTTCCGCTATGCGATCAGCGGCAGCAATCCGCCATGGAAGCCGCTACGCGCCTTCGACGACGGCGAGAAGGTCTATATCCAGTTCCCTAGTCGTATCGCGCAAGGCGAATTGCCGCCGTTGTTCGTCATCGGCGCGCAGGGTGACGGGCAACTCGTGAATTACCGCTTCCGCTCGCCGTACTACATCGTGGATCGGCTGTTTGGCGCGGCTGAGTTGCGCCTGGGTGCAGACAAGGGCGATGTGGTGCGCATTGAGCGTACCGATGGCATCGCGGGTAGCACGCGGAGGAACTGAATATGAGCAAGGACAATGCCCCTGATATGCCTGTGCCAAACGTACCGCACACGGCCCCGAAAGTGCCCCCCGAGAACGTGACATTGCGTGCCCAGCCGCGTCCGGTGACCCGCTTGAACAGGCGCATGCTGGCCGCACTCGTCGGCGGGCTGGCCGTCGCCGTGCTCGGTGCGACCTTCTGGTCGCTGCAATCAAAGCAGCGCCGTGGCGGCGCGGAACAGACTGAGCTGTACAACGTCGATCGCGTGGCGCGCTCCGAAGGGCTGGCCCAATTGCCGACGGACTATTCCAAACTGCCGCCTAAGCTGCCAGTTGAGGTGCCGCAGCTCGGTGCGCCGCTGCCGGGCGACTTGGGTGGCCCCGTGCTCAAGGCTGAGCAGAGGGCGCAGGGCTACGGCCAGCAGCAACCTGGACACGATGCGGCGGAAGCCGAGCGACTGGCGCGCTTGAAGGAGGTTGAAGCGGCGGTGGGGTCGTCGGTGTTCTTCCGTTCGAGCGGTCAGCGAGCTGCCGCTGCTACTCCCACTGCCACGCCAGCGCAGGTCGCACTCGCTGAAGGCTTGAACGCGAATGCGGCTTTTGACCCTCTGGCTGCGGGGCCGGCTTCGACGGCGGCTCAACCCGCCGATCCGACGACAGTGCAGAACCGGCAGGATCAGAAGGAGGCGTTTCTGTCCAAAGCCGGTTCTACGCAAACCCGTAATTCCGGAAATCTACAAATGCCAGCGTCGCCGTACCAGGTGATGGCCGGCACGGTGATTGCGGCGGCCTTGGTGACGGGCATCAAGTCTGATCTGCCGGGGGACGTGATCGCCACGGTGACGGAGCCGATCTATGACACAGCTACCGGCAAGTTTTTGCTAATCCCGCAGGGGGCGCGGCTGATGGGCAAGTACAGCAGCCAGGTCAGCTACGGGCAAAGCCGCGTACAGGTGGTCTGGAATCGGGTGATCCTGCCGGACACGTCGTCGTTCCAGCTCGACAATCTGGTGGGTTCCGACCCGGCTGGCTACGCGGGCCTGGAGGATGGTGTCGATTGGCATTGGGATCGCGTCTTCGCAGGGGCTGCGTTGACCACGCTGCTGGGTGTCGGTGCCGAGCTGGCCGCGCCGGAGAACCGCAATAGCGGTGATCGAGTGGTGATCGCCGGGCGCGACAGCCTGAAGGATTCGGTGAACCAGGTGGGTCAGGAGATGACTCGCCGCAACATAAACATCCAGCCGACGCTGACCGAGCGCCCCGGTTTGTCGGTGCGAATCATCGTGAACCGAGATCTGGTGCTGCGGCCGTATCAGCCAATGTTCTTCAACATAAAGACATCGCGATGAGTGCGAACAAGCTGCGACTCGGGCCGCTGCCAAGGCAGGAGGTCACGAAGCTGACCTTTGCTTGCCCCGTCAGTCTCAAGGTTGACCTCGACCGCTACGCGGCGTTGCATGCACAGGCCTATGGCGAGGCGGTCGATGCGGCGACACTGATTCCGCACATGCTGGAAGCGTTCATGGCGCGGGATCGGGGGTTCAGGAAGACGTCGGCGAATGGTGCGCCGGTAGCGCTGACGAAACCCGCGTCGCACCCTTAGGCGATCAGACGACCGGCTTACGCCCATACACGCCTGAGCGAGTTTTCAATAGATATCGGAAAGGCCAATATGACGACATTGCACTTACACAATGGACGCTGCGTCTCAAGCGGTGGCGGCCACACTGATGATGGAGCCAATCATGGGCCGCATAGATCAAATGATGCCAACCGGAAACTCAAACAACAATGACAATGACAATCTGCCTCAAGGCCGCAGCTTGTCGCAACTCGTCGTGGCAAATCCCTTGCCATTCCGACGCACGATCCGTCGAACCGAACTGCGCCAAATCGTGCCATTGGCAGACACCACGATTTACGACATGGAACGCCGAGGGGAATTTCCCCGACGGTTTAACCTGACCGCCCGGTGTGTGGTGTGGGATTTGACGGAAGTGGAAACCTGGCTGGTAGCACGACGACAGGCCTCTGACACATCGCAATTGAAGCGAGCTCCCTCACCTGACGTGCGTCAGCGCAAGCGTCGTCCGGTCAAATCAGCGCCCGTGTTGTGATGAGCTTCATCGATGGTGGCAGCAGTGTCGGCGTGTGCGACTCACCTGCCACCCAGGCGTCAATCATGTTGGCCCACTCTTGCAGCATGTGACGGCGCTGCTCCGCATATTCGGCCTTGTTGTAGACCCCGCGTGACGAGCGGCCATCTTCGTGGGCTAGGCACTTCTCGATCCAGTCGCTGTTGAAGCCCAGCTCGTTGAGGATGGTCGAACCGGTGCGGCGCAGGTCATGCACCGAGAAACTTTCGATTGGCAGACCCTTCGCTTTCGACCGTTCCACGACTATCTGCGCGACACGGTTCAGCGTGGCGTTCGACATGCACTTGTCGCCGTCATAGCGCGAAGGCAGCAGGTATTTGGAGCCACCGGCGCAGGTGCGCAGTGCGATCATGATGTCGAGCGCCTGCTGCGACAGGTAGATGTTGTGGGCCTTGGCGGCCTTCATGCGGGCTTTAGGGATAGTCCACAGTGCATTCTCGAAGTCGATCTCATCCCATGTCGCGTGGATGAGTTCGCCTTTGCGCACCAGCGTGAGCAAGATCAGCCGCAGTCCCAGTTTGATGGTCGGGTACGAAGCGACGTACTCCAACTGCTTGAGCATGATGCGTATCTCGGACGGCGACAGCGCTCGATCCCGTGGCACGAAAGTGGCGATCGACGATGGCCCAACGTCGTCGGCAGGGTTGGCCACCTTCTCGCCGTGCAGGATGGCAAAATCGTAGATTTGCTTGATGATGTCGCGGACATGGATTGCCGTTGCTGGCGCTCCCCTGCTCTTCACCTTGTTGCACAGATTGCGCAGGTCGTCAGGGCTGATCTCACTCAGCAGGCGACTCTTGAACACAGGCAGAATGTCCCGGTCAAGAATGCTCTTGCGCATCGACCGCGTGCTGTCGGCCATCCGGGCACCCTCGTACCACTCGTCGGTAAATTCCTGGAAGGTTTTGGCTTCCGACAGGCGCCGTTTCTCTCGCTGCTTTTCCTGCGCCGGGGACTGTCCTTCCGAAACTGTCCGCTTCGCGTCGATGCACTTTTCGCGTGCACGGGCCAGCGACAGACCGCCTGGCCCATAGCGGCCAATCGTCAGCGTCTCGCGCCTGCTATTGATCCGGTAGTCATAACGGAACGTGACGGTACCCGCCGTCGAGACCGTGACATACATGCCGTCCCTGTCCGTCACCTTGTAGGGCGCGTCCTTGGGCTTGAGGTTCTTCAGTGTGGTATCGGTCAGCATTGGTGCGTCCTCCTGAGAACGGTAATTTTACCGTCAACGGCTCGAAAGACACAGAATGCTCTGAAACCCGCATGAATACTAGCTTTTTCTATTATTTTTTACCGTCAGTGCGGAAAGCAGTCAGACGGTAAATATTTTTTGATGACTTGCCTAGTTTTCATTACCGTCAGAATTACCGACAAAAAGTTTCGCTTGCCGTCAATAGGTGTCGATAGATTTAGTGATATAAACATATATAAATCAATTGGTTAAGTTACTTTTCCGATAGTCCGCGAAAGCTACCGAAAGACCTAAAATCATTCCCACTCAATGGTGGCAGGGGGCTTGCTCGACACGTCATAAGTCACGCGGTTGATGCCGCGCACCTCGTTGATGATGCGGCTCGACACTTTTTTCAGCAGCGCATAAGGCAACTCGGCCCAGTCGGCGGTCATGAAGTCACTGGTCTGCACCGCGCGCAGGGCGACCACATAGTCGTAGGTGCGGCCGTCACCCATGACGCCGACACTCTTGACCGGCAAGAACACCGTGAAAGCCTGGCTGGTGAGGTCGTACCAGCTCTTGCCCGATACCTCGTCGATAAAGTTGTGCAGTTCGTCGATAAAGATGGCATCGGCCCGGCGCAGCAAGTCGGCGTATTCCTTCTTGACCTCGCCCAGAATCCGCACCCCCAAACCGGGGCCGGGAAACGGATGCCGGTACACCATGTGATAGGGCAAACCGAGCGCCACGCCGAGCTCGCGCACTTCGTCCTTGAACAACTCGCGCAGGGGTTCGAGCAGCTTGAGGCCGAGTTGCTCTGGCAAGCCACCCACGTTGTGGTGACTCTTGATGACGACCGCTTTTTTATTCTTGGCACCGCCGGACTCGATCACGTCCGGGTAAATCGTGCCTTGCGCCAACCAGGCGACGTGGCGCGACTGGTCGCCCTTGAGCTTGGCGGCCTCGGCCTTGAACACTTCGACAAATTCACGGCCAATGATCTTGCGTTTGGCTTCCGGCTCGCTCACGCCTGCGAGCTGGCCCAGGAACTGGTCGGCGGCATCGACGCGAATCACCTTGGCGTGCAGCTTGCCGACAAACATCTCCATCACCAGATCGCCCTCGTCGAGGCGCAACAGGCCGTGATCGACGAACACGCAGGTCAGTTGATCGCCAATGGCGCGGTGAATCAGGGCCGCGGCGACGGAGGAATCAACCCCGCCGGAGAGTCCCAAAATCACTTCTTCGGTGCCGACCTGGGCGCGGATCTGTTCCACCGCTTCGCTGATGTAGTCGCCCATGATCCAGTCAGCCCGGGCGCCGCAGATATCGAGCACAAAACGTTCCAGAATCGCCGCGCCGCGCTTGGTGTGCGTCACCTCGGGGTGAAACTGCACGCCGTAAAAATGCCGCACTTCATCGGCCATGCCAGCGATCGGGCAACTGGAAGTAGAGGCCATCAGCTTGAAGCCGTGCGGCAACTCGGTGACTTTGTCACCGTGGCTCATCCAGACCTGCAGCATGCCGTGGCCCTCAGGCGTCTTGTAGTCCTGAATGCCCTCTAACAAGGCGGTGTGACCATGCGCGCGTACATCGGCCGGACCAAACTCGCGCTGGTGCCCGCTGGTGACAATGCCGCCCAACTGGTGCGCCATGGTCTGCATGCCGTAGCAAATGCCCAGCACCGGTACGCCCAGTTCAAACACCGCAGGCGGCGCTTTGTCGGTCGAGTCTTCATAGACGCTGGCGTGGCTGCCCGACAGGATGATGCCCTTGAGCTTGCCATCACGGGCATAGGCGCGCACCCAGTCGTCGGTGACGTCACAGGGATGCACTTCGCAAAACACATGGGCCTCGCGGATGCGTCGTGCGATGAGCTGGGTGACCTGCGAGCCAAAGTCAAGAATGAGGATTTTTTGATGCATATCTCTAATCAGTTGAGGACAGAGCTTGTTCGCTTCGCGTAACGGCGGTCTGTCCCGCAATTACTCGGCTCTGTAGTTCGGTGCTTCTTTGGTAATCTGCACGTCGTGGACATGGCTTTCGCGGATACCGGCGGTGGTGATTTCCACAAACTCGGCCTTGTTTTGCATCTCTTCAAGCGTGGCGCAACCGCAGTAGCCCATGCTGGCGCGCAAGCCACCGGCCATTTGGTACACGATAGAGACCATGGTGCCCTTGTAGGGCACGCGGCCTTCAATGCCTTCGGGCACCAGCTTGTCGGCGTTCGGGTTGCCAGTTGGAGACTCCTGAAAATAGCGGTCCGCACTGCCCTGTTGCATGGCACCGATGGAGCCCATGCCGCGGTAGGTCTTATAGCTGCGGCCCTGAAACAGAATCACTTCACCGGGTGCCTCTTCGGTGCCCGCGAACATGCCACCCATCATGACGGTGCTGGCCCCCGCGGCAATGGCTTTGGAGATGTCGCCACTGAAGCGAATGCCGCCGTCGGCAATCAGCGGCACGCCAGTGCCTCTGAGCGCCAAGGCCACGCTGTCAATCGCCATGATTTGCGGCACGCCCACCCCCGCCACGATGCGGGTGGTGCAGATGGAGCCTGGACCAATGCCGACTTTGACCGCGTCCGCGCCGGCCTCGACCAGCGCCAGCGCTGCGGCACCGGTCGCAATGTTGCCGCCAATCACATCAACGTGCGGAAAGTTCTTCTTGACCCAGCGCACCCGGTCGAGCACGCCTTTGCTGTGACCATGCGCGGTGTCCACCACGATGGCATCAACCCCCGCACGCGCCAGGGCCTCTACACGCTCTTCGGTGCCCTCGCCCACGCCAACGGCGGCGCCGACGCGCAGCTTGCCCTGGGCATCGCGCGCGGCGTTGGGGAAACTGGTTTGCTTGGTGATGTCCTTGACGGTGATCAGTCCCTTGAGCTCAAAGGCGTCGTTCACCACCAGCAGACGCTCAATCTTGTATTGGTTCAGCAACACCTTCGCCTGTGTGATGGTGGTGCCGTCAGGCACGGTGATCAACTTGTCGCGCGGCGTCATGATCTGGCTCACGGGCAGGTCGTAACGGGTCTCGAAGCGCAGATCACGCCCCGTCACCAGACCGACCACCTTGCCGCCGTCACAGACCGGAAAACCGGAGACACCGAGTTGCGCCGACAGGTCCATCACCTGGCGCACGGTGTGCTGCGGCGTGATAACCACCGGGTCGCGCAGCACGCCGGACTCATAGCGTTTCACCTTGGCCACTTGCGCCGCCTGCTCCTGCGCCGTCATGTTTTTGTGGACGATGCCAATGCCACCCTCTTGCGCGATGGCAATGGCAAGACGCGACTCGGTCACCGTGTCCATGGCAGCAGAGACCAAGGGCAGGTTGAGCGCAATATTGCGGGTGAAAAGGGTGGCGAGAGAAGTGTCCTTGGGTAGGACTTGGGAGTACGCTGGCACCAACAAGACATCGTCGAAGGTGAGCGCTTTGCCGATAAGGCGCATGGTCAAGGCTCCAAATGGCGGATTGTACCCGCGCCACTGGCGCGTCTCGCAGTCGCAGCGGCTGGCGCAAACGTCATTTATGCGGGTAAGCCCCCGCCAGACGCACCGGCTGCGCGCTAAACTTCAGCCATGAAAAATATCCGGCAAATCTTGATTCTTCTTGCATGCCTGGTTTCGCTGGCAGCGTCAGCGCAGTGGCAGTGGACTGACAAGGATGGACGCAAGGTGTTCAGCGACCGCGCACCTCCCTCCGACGTCTTGGAGAAGAATATTTTGAAACGTCCGGGCATGGGCGGCAGAGCCCCGGCGACTGCAGATACCTCCCCGCCTGCGCTGGCGCCCGCCACCGCAGCCACGGCGGCGCGAATGGCGGCCAGTGCGCCCAAACTCAGCGGCATCGACAAAGAGCTGGCTGACAAGAAGAAGAAAGCAGAAGAAGCGCAGGCCGCCCAACGCCAAGCCGAGCAAGAGAGGGTTGTGAAAGCCAAAGTTGAAAACTGCGCGCGCGCCAAACAAGCCAAAGCCAATTTTGATTCCGGCGTGCGAGTCAGCCGCGTCAACGAAAAAGGCGAACGCGAGGTGCTTGATGACGCTGCCCGCGCCATCGAGGTGAAGCGTATTCAGGCCATCGTGACTTCTGACTGCCAATAGCCAGATCAAGAGGCAGCATGGGTCGCCAACTCAGTAGCCTGCCTTGGCCCCTGCTCGTCTCTTGACGAAGAGCCCGGCGCTGCGAGCGCCCTGGCTGGCAAAGCGCTCCCGGCGCGCCACCTTGGGGTCCACGCTGAGCGAGCGATAAATCTCGACCCGATCATTGTCTTGGAGCACTTGAGTCAGACTTGCCTTATGACCCCACACGCCCAGCACCAGGGTCAATGGATCAAGCACCGGGAAAAGTTGTAACAACCCACTCGTCTGCAAGGCCTGTAACACCGTAGTGCCTGCGCTCAGTTGCAGCACGACCTCGCGCACATCGCGGGCGGCCGGCGAATAGACCACCGTGATTTGAAGGCGAGCCTCACTCGCCATAGACTTGTTTGGCCCGCTTGACGAAAGCGTCCACCATACTGGCCGCGATCTTGTCAAACACCGGGCCTACCAGTTTTCCCAGCGTGGCGTTGTCAAATCCGTAGTGCAGTGTCAACTCCACCCGGCAAGCCCGTTGGGAATCATCGCCAATAGGCACAAAATTCCACTCACCATCCAGTCTTGAAAACGGGCCGTTTACCAACTGGATGGCCACCTGTCGATCCGGCACATGCGTGTTGCGCGTGGTGAAGGTCTGACGGATGCCGCTGAAAGAAATGCCAATCTCCGCGGTCATGCCGGCCTCGTCACCCGTGACGACGCGCGCGCGATCACACCAGGGTAAAAATTTTGGATATTGATCCACGTCGGTCACCAGCACATACATCTCGGCCCGGCTGTACCAGATGAGGACGGACTTGGTGACGGTTTTCATAGTGGGGTGGTGGTCTGCCGGCCAGGAGATTACAGGTGGGTCCAGGCTTGGCTCAGGCCATGCTCATTTGCAGGGCCTGCTTCAGATCGGCCTGCAGATCGGCGACTGCCTCCAGACCGACCGAAAAGCGCACCAGGGTGCCTTGCTTCAGGTAGGGCGGCCAGGCGTTGCGCATCGATGCCAGCTCATAAGGCATGACCAGGCTCATGGGCCCGCCCCAGCTGTAGCCCAGCCGGAACAGCTTGAGCGCGTTGCAAAACGCATCGATCTGGTCCTGGCTGAATTTGGAGTCAAAAATAATACTGAACAGGCCCGCCGCGCCGCCCGGCCCCCCCTGACACAGCGCGAGCCAATGTCCATGCCCAGGCGAGTCGATGAGCGCAGGATGCAGCACTTGCACACATTCGCTGCGGGTCTGGCACCAGCGCGCCAGTACGCGTGAGGTTTCGTCGTGTGCCCGGTAGCGCAGCGCCATGCTGGGCAGTGCCCGCAACACCGCTTCGGCATCGTTGGCGCCCACGCCCAGCCCCAGGCGCATGTGGGTAAGCTTGAGCTTCATGTGCAGTGAAGCGTCACGGGTGATGACGCTGCCCATCAGCACGTCGCCGCCACCGCTGGGGTATTTTGTCAGCGCGTGCACCGAGATATCAACGCCCAGGGCGGGGCTGGCGCCGGGCGTCAGGTCAAACGGCGCAAAGGCCAGCCCGGCGCCCCAGGTGTTGTCCAGGGCCGTCAGCACACCACGGGCCTGACACAGGCGCACCAGTTCGCGCAGATCCGGAAACTCCAGCGTGACGGAGCCCGCCGCTTCCAGCCAGACCAGGCGCGTGCGCGGGCCGATTTTGGCCGCTAGGTCCTGCGGATTCATCGGGTCATAGGTTTGGTGCGTGATGCCCCAGGTCTTGAGTTCGCCCTCGGCCAAAACTTTGTTGGGGCCATAAGCGTTGTCTGGCAAGAGCACTTCGTCACCGGTACGCAGCAGCGACAGGGCCACATTGGCGATAGCCGCCAACCCACTGGGCAGCAGCAGGCATTGCAGGCCGCCCTCCAACGTGCACAGACGCTCTTCCAGCATGTAAGTGGTGGGCGTGCCATGCAGACCGTAGGTGTAGGCGGTCTTGTCCTTCCACTCAAAGTTGCGCATCGCCGCCACATTGGGAAAGATGACCGTAGAGGCCTTGAACACGCCCGGTTGCGGCGCGGCAAAGCCTGCAGGCGGCACGTAGGCGTGGTGAATCAGCGTGGTGGTGAGGTCGGCCATGGTCAGTTCCGCTACGTCAGGTGAACTGTTAAACGCTCCACTTTTCGATCAACTGCTCCGGGCGCAAGGCGTCATAGCCCTCAAAAGGCTGGTGAATCCAGGGATTGGTGGGTAGGAACTCCACCGAATAATCGGGCGTGAAGGTGGACAAGCCCTTGGTCCAGATCACCGCGCTGCGTAACTCGGTGATGGGTCTGTAATTGGTCTTGAGCTGGTTGATGACGGCCTTGAGCGTCTGCCCTGAATCTGCCAGGTCATCCACCAGCAGCACTTTGCCGGCAATTTCGCCTTTGGGAGTGGTGATGAAGCGCGCAATGTCCAGGTCCCCCTGCACGGTACCGGTATCCGCGCGATAAGAGCTTGTGGACATGATGGCCAGCGGCTTGCTAAAAATGCGCGACAGGATGTCACCAGGACGCATGCCGCCGCGGGCCAGACACAAAATGGTGTCGAACGGCCAGTTTGATTGATGAATCTTGATGGCCAGCTTTTCGATCAGGTTGTGGTACTCGTCATAGCTCACGTACAGGTGCTTGCCGTCTTCAGTCAACATGAATTTAATCCTAAATTAATAGCTTACTACGTATATAACACGGGGGCTAGAGGTCAATTTTGCCTAAGTTATTTGACAATTGCCATCTGACAGAGTCAATCCGCCAGATAGGGATGACGCATCAGGATGGTCTGTTCACGGTCAGGCCCGGTGGACACCATGTGAATCGGCACGCCGGTGATCTGCTCAATGCGTTGCAAATACAGGCGCGCGTTGGTTGGCAGTTTGTCAAACTGGGTGACGCCCACGGTGTTGTCGCTCCAGCCGGCAATTGTTTCGTAAACCGGTGTGCAGCGCTCAATGTCATCAGCGCCCATCGGCAGGATATCCGTCAATTCACCATCAAGCTGGTAACCCGTGCAGAGCTTGAGTTCTTTCAGGCCATCGAGCACATCGAGCTTGGTGATGCACAGCCCCGTCAAGCCGTTGACCTGGGCTGAACGCTTTAGCAAGGCCGCATCGAACCAGCCGCAGCGCCGGCTGCGGCCGGTGGTGACGCCGGTTTCAGCGCCAACGGTGCTCATGTGGTAACCCGGAGTGCCCTTGACTTCCCAGTCCAGTTCGGTCGGAAACGGACCGCCACCGACACGGGTGCAATAGGCCTTCGTGATGCCGAGGACGTAATGCAACATGCCCGGGCCGACACCGGAACCGGCCGCCGCATTGCCCGCCACACAGTTGCTCGATGTCACGTAGGGGTAGGTGCCGTGATCGACGTCCAACAGCGTGCCTTGCGCACCTTCAAACAACAAGTTGGCACCTTTGAGATGGGCCTCATTGAGTTCGCGCGACACGTCAGCCATCATCGGTTTGAGCTGCTCGGCATGCCGCATGGCTTCGTCAAACACCGGTTGAAACAGTACTTTGCCGTCTGCCATGTATGGCGCCAGCGTGGCGCCAAAATCAAACGCGACAGAACCGAGATAGCTGGTGAGCACATGGTTGTGCAAGTCCAGCAACTCGTGCAGCTTGCGCGCGAAACGTTCCGGGAACTTGAGGTCTTGCACGCGCAGGGCGCGCCGCGCAATTTTGTCCTCGTAGGCCGGGCCAATACCACGCCCGGTGGTGCCGATCTTGGCCTGGCCACCTTGCTCGCGCGCCGCTTCACGCGCGACATCGAGCGCAGCATGAAACGGCAAAATCAGTGGACAGGCTTCACTGATGCGCAGGCGTGAACGCAGTTCAACCCCCGCCTTCTCCAGCGCCTCGATTTCTTCGAACAGCTTGGCCGCCGACAGCACCACACCATTGCCGATGTAGCACTTGACGCCCGCACGCATGATGCCGCTGGGCACCAGATGCAGCGCGGTCTTGACGCCGTGGATCACCAAGGTGTGGCCGGCGTTGTGGCCGCCCTGAAAACGCACCACCCCTTGCGCACTTTCGGTCAGCCAGTCGACCAGCTTGCCCTTGCCCTCGTCGCCCCACTGGGTGCCCACGACCACGACATTACGTCCTTTGGTTGCTATCATTTCTTTGCTTTCGTTTCAGTTGTTCTTAAATAGGTGTCACGGTCCATTGCCCGCTGCGCGAGATCAACTCGCGATCGCAATGGAACTCATCAACTTCACTTTCATGGCCTGGCAAGGCACAGACTACGGTCTCGCCTTGCGCACGCAAGGACGTGATGGCCCGCGCTAAGTCAGCGGCATCCGGCCACGGTGCACGGATCGCCGCGCGCAAGGGCCGCGCTGGCAGCACGCCGACCAGGGCCTTGACGTCCAGGCTGAATCCCGCAGCCGGGCGATTACGGCCAAACACCGCACCGACCTCGTCATAGCGGCCACCGCGAACCAAGGCATCACTGGCGCCAGCCGCGTAAATTGAAAACCGAGTGCCCGTGTAGTAGGCATAACCGCGCAGATCAGCCAGATCAAAGCTGACCTTGGCGCCGTCGAGTTGACCCGCCAGCCACTTTAAGTTTGATAGCGCCTCACGCACAGCGGGCAAGGGCTGGAGTGCTTTTTCAGCCTCAAGCAGCACCTTTTCATCGCCGTAGAGTTGCATCAATGCCAACAGGCCTTGACGCGACGGCGCTGGAAAACTCTTGGTCAAGACGGCCAATTCGCTGGCATCCTTGGCTGCCAGTGCGGCGTAAATTTGCTCAGCTTGGACACCTTGGAGCGGCACGCCCTTGAGCAGCGCGTGCACGATGCGTGCATCGGCCAGATCCACGCTGGGCGATGCCACCTTGACCACTTTGAGGCAGTCCAGTGCCAACGTCAATATCTCAAGATCAGCCTCCAACCCGGCATGACCGTAGATCTCAGCGCCGAATTGCAGCGGCTCCCGACTGGCATGGGGTGCGCCAGGGCGTGTGTGCAATACCGGGCCGCAGTAGCACAAACGCGTCACGCCCGGACGATTCAGGAGGTGGGCGTCGATGCGGGCGACTTGCGGTGTGCTGTCCGCCCGCAAGCCCATCATGCGACCGGAGAGCTGGTCGACCAATTTGAAAGTTTGCAGGTCCAGCGCCGCGCCAGCGCCGGTGAGCAGCGATTCAAGATGCTCCAGCAGGGGCGGCATCACCAATTCATAGCCATAGCAACGCGCGGTATCCAGCAGGTTGCGACGAAGTTCTTCGATGTGCCGCGCTTCAGACGGCAAGACATCGGCAATGTGATCCGGCAGGACCCAAGCAGACATGTGATTTTGGGGAGCTGTTAAAAAGGTGATTTTACCGGGCTATGGGACCAGAATCGGTCACAGCAGCCAGCAAATGAGCAGTGCACCGGAGAATAGGGTGCATAAGCCGAAAAAACGCAGCTGGCCGTCGCTCAATTGAAGAATCTGCAGAAACATCTGGCGCCAGCGTGCCGGAGATACAAACGGAAAAAAGCCCTCGATCACCAGAACGAGGGCCATGGCCAGCCAGAAAGTGTCAGCATTCAAACTGGCTTCTTCTTATCTCACTTCTTGCCTGCTGCGGGGGCGGCATTGCCACGGAAGTCTTTGAAAAACTCAGAGCTGGCAGGGTCGACCACCATCACATCGCTCTTCTTGTTGAAACTCGCTTTGTAGGCATCCAGACTGCGATAGAACTTCGCAAACTGCGGATCGCGCCCAAACGATTCTGCGTAGACGCCGGCAGCCTCGGCATCGCCCTCGCCCTTGATCTTCTGCGCGTCACGATAAGCGTTGGCCACCGTGATTTCGCGCTGACGATCGGCGTCGGCGCGAATCTTTTCACCCTCGGCCGCGCCGGTTGAACGCAATTCATTGGCCACCCGTTTACGCTCGGCTTCCATGCGCCGGTAAACTGATTCGGTAATCGCATCAACGTAGTCGACACGTGTGATGCGCACATCGATCACATCCACACCCCAGGGTTTGGCACCACGCACCTCAGCGAGCACCTGGCTCTTGACATCTGTCATCAATGCCTCGCGCTTGTCTGACAGCAATTCCTTCACAGTGCGTTTGTTGATTTCTTCCTGAAAGGCATTGCGCACGACACGATTAAGCTGACTGGCGCCAGCCGATTCGTTCGTGCCAACATTTCGGATGTATTCAGTCGGCTCTGAAATGCGCCAGCGCACATACCAATCAATCACAACGCGCTGCTTCTCCGCCGTCAGCATAGGTTCGTTGTCGGTGCTGTCCAGGGTCAACAAGCGCTTGTCAATGTACGAAACATTTTGAAAGGGTGGCGGCAGCTTGAAGTTAAGACCCGGCTCGGTAATGACTTCCTTGATCTGCCCCAAGGCGTACAAGATACCGAACTGCCGCTGATCCACAACAAACAGCATCGAACTGGCAAGCGCCAGCGCCACCAGAAAAGTGGAAAAAATAAGGCCTAGTCTGTTCATGCGGAGCTCCTAGCGGGTATCACGTTCACGGGAACGGGCAGCATCCCGGGCACGCGCATCAAGGGTAGGAACGGCTGACGAGTTCCCTGGTACGGTCACAGGCACCGCCGACACAGCTGCATCGGCGCCCTGCCCCGTCATCTGGACGATCTTGTCGAGTGGCAGGTACAGCAAGTTGGAACCCTGTCGCGAGTCAATCATGACCTTGGTGACGCTGCTGTATATCTGCTGCATGGTGTCCACATACATGCGGTCGCGTGTGACCTGTGGTGCTTTTTGATACTCCGTCAGGACTGAGCGGAAACGCTGCGCGTCACCTTGTGCCTGCGCCACAATTCTTGCCTTGTATGCATCCGCCTCCTCCTTCAGTCGTGAGGCAGAACCGATGGCCCGTGGCACCACGTCGTTGGCATAAGCTTGGGCTTCATTCTTGGCCCGTTCGCGCTCTTGGCCGGCTTTGAGCACATCATCAAAAGCGGCCTGCACCTGCTCAGGTGGACGTACACCCCCTTGCTGCAAGTTGATGCCAACTACTTCAATGCCGACCTTATACCGGTCGAGAATATTCTGCATCATGGCGCGCACGCGCGGCGCGATCTGGTCGCGCTCTTCAGACAAGGCACTGTCCATGCGCATTTTGCCAACCACTTCACGCACCGAAGTCTCCGCTGCCTGGACCACGGCTGCAGTCGGATCCTTGCTTTCAAACAGGAAGGCGCGTGCATCATTGAGTCGGTACTGGACTGCAAATTTGATTTCGACAATGTTTTCATCTTGGGTCAACATCGCAGACTCTCGCAGGCCGGTGGCCTTGATGATCGTGTCGCGCCCGACATCCACCGAGCGAATCTGGGTCACAAAAACCAGTTCATGCCGTTGAATCGGGTAAGGCAGACGCCAATTAAAGCCGGCGCCTACCGAAGATCGGTATTTGCCAAACTGGGTGATCACCGCTTGCTGACCTTCTTGCACAATGAAGAAGCCGGTTCCCAGCCAGATCAGCAGTACCACGCCAACAATCAAGCCAACGCCTATCCCGGCGCTCTTCATGTCAGGCTGAAAACCGCCACCGGAGCCATTGCCCCCCATGCCGCCACCCGCACCGCCACGGATCGGGTTTTTCACATTGCCAAACAAGCCGCCCAATTTACGATTGAAATCGCGCCACAACTCGTCGAGGTCTGGCGGGCCCTGGTTAGGGCCGCGCTTCTGACCGCGCTGGTTGTCATTTCTGGGAGGCGTATCGGGTGCTTTGGTGTCTTGGCGTTCTGGCTCGGCGCCGGGGTCGCCCGCGTCCGTCGGTTTGTCATCACCGCGCCCCCATCTGGGGTCATTCAGATTAAACATCCCCCGAATTCGCTCAGGCCAAAGGGCCCAGCGCAAGGTGTGTGAATGAAGTTTCATCTCAAAGTTCTCTCGAGTATCGTTAACCCATTGTGACCAATTCACCGGCCACCTCATGACATTCAGGGAATTACGCAGCACCGGTTTCCGGCAAGGCGCCCATGCTCGCCGTGCGCGCCAGCTGCTGGCGCAGCGTGGCAACACCCTCACCATTTTTGGCACTCAAAAATACACGCGGCGTTGGCACCCCGTTCAAATCAAAAATATCTTCCAGCTGCCATGGACGCTGTGCCGGGTCAATGGCGTCAAGCTTGTTGAAAACCAATATCTGCGGAATATCAGCTGCGCCAATTTCACCCAGCACACGCTGCACCTCGGCTATTTGCTCCAGAAATTGAGGACTGGCGGCATCGACCACATGCAGCAGCAAGTCAGCATCGACCGCCTCTTGTAGTGTCGCCTGAAATGCATCAATCAGACCGTGCGGCAGGTCCCTGATGAACCCCACGGTGTCTGACAGCGACACTGAACGTCCGGCCTCACCCAGATACAACTGACGCGTGGTGGTATCAAGGGTCGCAAACAGCTGATCTGCCGTGTACGCCCTGGCCTTGACCAAGGCATTGAACAGTGTGGACTTTCCGGCGTTGGTGTACCCGACCAGGGAAATGTTGAAGGCATCACGGCGCTCGCGCTGCCGCCTTTGCGTCTGCCGCTGTTTCTTGACCTTGAGCAAACGCTCTTTGATCTTCTTGATGTTGTCGCCAATCATCCGGCGATCCAGTTCGATCTGACTCTCACCGGGCCCACCGCGCATGCCAATGCCGCCGCTCTGACGTTCAAGATGCGACCAGCGGCGCACCAAGCGTGTGCTCAGGTATTGCATTCGTGCCAATTCGACCTGAAGCTTACCTTCGTGACTGCGCGCCCTCTGGCCAAATATCTCAAGAATCAGCAGCGTGCGATCGTTCACCGGCAGCTCAAGATGACGTTCGAGGTTGCGCTGCTGCGCCGGGCTCAGACTCTGGTCAAAAAGCACCTCAACCGAGCCAGACTGGGTGGCCAGCAATTTGATTTCGTCGGCTTTGCCACTGCCCACAAACAAGGCAGCATCGGGCGCTTTGCGTTTGCAGGTGATCCGGGCGACCGGGTTCAGTCCTGCCGTCTGCGCCAGCAAGCCCAGCTCGGCGAGCTCAGAATCAAAATTGGGGTGTCCGAAATCGACCCCGACCAGCAGGGTCGGGGCAGACTGACGATCAGGCGGCTGCAGGTTCGTCACCCTCACCGGTTGAGAAATTCACAGCACGCCCCGGCACGATGGTGGAAATCGCGTGTTTGTAAACCATTTGCGTGACCGTGTTGCGCAGCAACACGACATACTGGTCAAAAGATTCAATCTGACCTTGCAGCTTGATTCCGTTGACCAGATAGATGGAAACAGGTACATGTTCTCGACGCAATGCATTGAGAAAAGGGTCCTGGAGTAACTGACCTTTGTTGCTCACGATATTCTCCGTGTTCAAAAATTAAAGAAGTATTGACGATAACACAGCAAGTCGCTACCGCTGGACGGAAAACCATAAACCCACAATGAATTGGGCTCCGCTTGTCTGCTCCGCGAGCAGACGAAGACCGAATCTGGGTTCGTAGAAAGACAGCCCGACCTGCCAGTATTTAAGCGGAGGCTCTGTCTGCGTAGGGATTGCTTGATGATTTGAACTCGATGCGCATCGGTGTGCCGACCAGGTCAAATTCTTTGCGGAAACGTCCTTCCAGAAAACGCTTATAGGCATCGGTCACATGCTCCAGCGAATTACCATGAATGATAATCACCGGCGGGTTCATGCCGCCCTGGTGGGCGTAGCGCAGCTTCGGGCGAAACATGCCTGAACGTTTGGGGCTTTGAAACTGAACCGCCTCCAACAACAGACGCGTCAATATCGGTGTCGACATTTTGCAGTTGGCCGCCTTATAGGCTTGTGCAATAGACGCCCAAAGCGGCCCCAGCCCTTGCCTTTTTGTGGCCGATATCAAGTGCATGGTGGCAAATTTCAAGAACGGCAAACGGGTCTCAATTGAGCGTTTGACAAGTTCGCGCTGGTATTCATCCACTGCATCCCATTTATTCACCGCGAGCACCACTGCCCGGCCATTTTCAAGAATGTAGCCGGCAATATGAGCGTCCTGATCTGTCACGCCCTGCGTGGCATCAATTAACAACAATACAACGTTGGATGACTCAATGGCTTGCAGGGTTTTGACGACCGAGAATTTCTCAATGGCCTCGAATACTTTCCCCCGACGCCGCAGGCCGGCGGTATCCACCAGTTCAAACTTTTGGCCATTGCGCTCAAAGGGCACAGAAATCGCATCCCGCGTTGTCCCTGGCAAATCAAATGCCACCAGGCGCTCTTCGCCCAGCCAGGTATTGATCAAGGTTGACTTGCCGACATTGGGGCGACCGGCCACGGCCAACTTGATGACACCAGGGTCGTGTTGCTCATCAGCGTCGTCCACTTCTTCCAAATGAAGCGGCGCCAGGGCCAAATCCACCAGCGTGCGAATACCCTGGCCGTGCGCCGCAGAGACCGCATGGACCTCACCAAGACCCAACTCAAAGAATTCAACCAACTGGGCGCCTGCCAGCAGGCCCTCGGCCTTGTTGGCCGCCAGCACACAGGGCTTGCCAAGGCGGCGAAGATACTTGGCGATCTCATGGTCTTGCGCCGAAATACCTTCCCGCGCATCCACAACAAAAATCACCACATCGGCTTCGGCCACGGCCTGCGTTGTCTGCTTTGCCATTTCCTTAAAGATGCCGCTGGCAGCATCGGGCTCGAAACCACCGGTGTCGATGACAATGAACTCGTGCTTGCCCTGCTTCGCGTTCCCGTAATGACGGTCACGCGTCAGTCCGGCGAAATCCGCCACGATGGCGTCCCGCGACTTGGTCAGCCGGTTAAACAGGGTCGATTTGCCCACATTGGGGCGGCCGACCAGGGCCAATACAGGTTTCATTTTATGGAATCCGACCGCTACTAACTACCCAGTCACTCAGGCACAAAACCGAAAACGCCACCACTGCGAGTGACGACGACTAGCGTGCCCGCAGCCAGCACCGGTGCAGCAACCACGGCTGAACCATCGGTCGCGACGCGCGTCAGGGCAGAGCCGTCTTCACGGGAGAGCAAATGAACAAGGCCCGCATCGTCGCCCACAGCAACCGAACGCCCCACAACCAGCGGGGCCGTCAGACTGCGATAGCGCAGACGTTCAGACACCCAGACACGCTCACCGTCGATACGTCGCCACGCCATGACTTTGCCGTCACTTTCAACGCCGTAGACTTGTTTGTCATCCCCATGAATGCCCACATGACCCAACGCTGGCTTGGTCCAAACCAAGGTGCCACGTGATGCATTGACACATCCAACTGCCGCCTGGAAGGCACGCGCGCAAACCACATCGCCATCGCGACTGACACGTCCCACCAAATCTACCAACCTCTCAATATCGTTGGTGCCGCGCGGTGAGGCAATGGGGGCTTCCCACAGAATGGCGCCATTCGCGGGACTGATACCGACCAGTCGTCCCGACAAGCCAGCCACCAGCGTATCGCCCACGGCCAGCAAGACACCTGCTTGACGCAGCACCAAGGACTCGCTGGGGCGTTGCTGAACCCAGAGTTTGCGCCCCGACAGACCATCAAAAGCCGTAATCGAACGATCAGCGGCCAAAATAAAGACGCGCCCGCCCGCCACCAGCGGTGCCGTAAAGCCTTGGGCCGATAGCTTTTGACGCCAAATCTCACGTCCACCATCCAACGTGACCAACTCGTTTCCACGCGTCACCACGGCGGCAAATTTGCCATCGCTTCCCACGCCCGCTGCGATTTGGCTACCGATATTCGTGCGCCATAGGTCTGCGCCCGTGCGAGCGTCGAATGAGGCCACAACGCCATCCGAACTGGCCACCGCCACGGCGCCGTCGTCAACTTTGACATCCAGCGGGAAGTCGACGACCCCCACTTTCGAGGTCCATGCCAGGCGTACGCCCAACAGACCCGCGTTGGGCGCCAACTCGGCTGGTTTGGGTTTATCTGGCGTGCTTGAACAACCGATGAGTGAACCCACCATGACTGTGCATGCGGCGAACTTGGCGGCCGCAGTCAATAGAACATCAAACTTCACTTTGTCCCTTCCGATATCGGTGCGTTAGCCACAGGCCCAGCGTCAGCATTTGTCGACCCCGCTGCAGGACTGCCCGCGAAAGGATCAACCCCGAGCGAGTTCAATTTGACTTCCACCAAGCGCCGGTACTCGGTACGCTGATCAAAACTCTTGAACGCCTTTTCGTATTCCGCAATCGCCTCTTGCTTCTTGCCTTGCAGCAACAGGATGTCACCTTTGCGATCTGCCACCAGTGCTTCGAAGCTGGCCGGGAAAGATCCACTCAGTTGTGTCAATGCCTCGTCAAAAGCTTTTGAGTCCATCAACAAGCCGGCGAGTCGCAACTTTGCAACGGCTTGATAGCCGGGATCCGAACTCTTGTCCACGACCCAAGTCAATGCCGACTTGGCCGCATCCACATTGCCCACATCGTAATAATGCTTGGCGACCAGAAGCCCGGCTTGATGCGCATAAGTGGTTGCTGCAAAGCGGTCTTTCATGTCCGCAAAAGCCCGGTCAATTTTTGCGGCATCTGCCGCCGTCACGACACGCTCGACTTCGTCAAACATGGCAGCTGCCTGCGTGGCCTGACTGCGCTGCCAATACTGGTAGAAATTCCAGCTGGCAAACGCGCCCAACACCACAATCAGAGCCCAGGTAATCGCATTACCGTAGGACTTCCAAAAATGCTTGAGTTCATCAAGTTGCTCTTGTTCTTCGAGATCTAATTGTTTTGCCATGAGATATTTTGGTTAAGCCTGTGATTGTAGGGTGGATGACCAGCCCAGCACGTCTGTCAACGATTGGCTGACTTGCGCGCCACTGCCATCACGCAGTGATTTAACTGTGACCAGGTTCTTGGCCATTTCATCGGCACCAAAAATAAGTGCAAACCGCGCGCCACTGCCATCAGCGCGCTTGAATTGGGATTTCATGCTGCCCATCCCGTCACCCGAGCTGGTGTGCATCTGAACGCTGACTCCTGCCGTCCGCAGCGTTTGCAGTGTCCGCAGTACCACAGGCAGAGCCTCAACATCAGGCACGATGGCATAGGCATCGAGCGGTGGCAGGACACAGCCCAAGCCCTGTTCCCGGATTAGCTCAAGCACCCGATCAACGCCTAGAGCCCAGCCGACCGCCGGTGCAGGCTTGCCGCCCAGTTGCTCGATCAAATAGTCATAGCGACCACCGGCACATACCGTTCCCTGGGAACCCAGGCGATCGGTCGTGAATTCGAATACCGTGAGGTTGTAGTAATCCATGCCGCGAACCAGGCGTGGATTGACAATGTAGGCAACGCCGTTGGCATCCAAAATGGTCTTCAATGTATTGAAGTGGGCGAGTGACGCCTCGCCCAAGAAGTCAAGCGGGCTGGGTGCCGACTCGACCACGGCTTGCATGGCCGGGTTTTTCGTGTCGAGAATCCGAAGCGGGTTGCTGTAGAGGCGGCGCCTGGCATCTTCATCGAGCACATCCGCGTGGCGCTCAAAGTGGTCAATCAACGCTTGCCGGTGCGCAAGGCGCTCGTGCGGCTGACCCAGACTGTTGAGTTCGAGTTGAACGTCTATCAAACCCAAATCCCTCCACAGCGCCACGGCCAGCAAAATTAGTTCTGCATCCACCTCGGGGCCAGAGAACCCAAGAGCCTCGGCGCCAATTTGATCAAACTGCCGATAGCGACCACGTTGGGGTCGCTCATGGCGAAACATCGGGCCGATGTAATACAGCCGCTTTCCGCCGTCGTAAAGCATGGAATGCTCCACCACTGCACGCACCACACCGGCAGTTGCTTCAGGTCGTAGCGTCAACAGATCCCCATTGAGACTGTCCTCGAAGGAATACATCTCTTTTTCGACGATATCAGTGACTTCACCCAAGCCGCGAATGAACAGTGGCGTGCGCTCCACAATGGGCGTGCGAATGTTGCGGTACGCGTAGCACGCCATCAAGGCCCGCACCTTGGCTTCCAGCCACTCGACAGCAGCAGAATCTGGTGGCAACACATCGTTCATGCCCTTGATGGCCGTCAACTTCTCTGATTTCGCTGTAATCTCTTTATTACTCATGGGTTCAATCAAGACGATTCAGTTGCGGTTTGCACACCAAATCGCTTTTCAACATAGGTCTCAACTATCTGTTGAAATTCTTGGGCAATAGCGTCGCCGCGCAAGGTCAGGCGCTTTTCTCCATCAATGAAGACCGGCGCGGCAGGGGCTTCCCCCGTACCGGGCAAACTGATGCCAATGTCGGCTTGCTTGCTTTCCCCCGGTCCATTCACGATACAACCCATGACCGCCACCTTGAGCTTTTCCACGCCCGGATATTTGTCACGCCAGACGGGCATTTGGGCCCGCAGATAGCCTTCAATCTGCTGTGTGAGTTCCTGAAACGTCGTGCTGGTGGTGCGGCCACAACCAGGACAGGCCGTGACACTGGGGACAAATGACCGGAGCTCCAGCGCCTGCAAAATCTCAGCCGCAATCACGACTTCCTGCGTTCGGGATTCGCCCGGCTGCGGCGTCAAGGACACGCGAATGGTGTCGCCGATGCCCTCCTGCAATAAAATGGAAAGCGCGGTGGCAGAGGCCACGGCACCTTTGGTGCCCATGCCAGCTTCGGTCAAACCCAAATGAAGCGGGTAGTCGCAGCGTTTGGCCAGTTCACGGTAAACGGAAATCAGATCCTGTACCCCACTGACCTTGCACGACAGGATGATCTGGCTTGCATCCATGCCCATGTTGACGGCATGTCGGGCCGACTCGACCGCGGACGTAATCAAGGCTTCATACATCACCGGCTTGGCACCCCAGGGCTCGGGACGACGACTGTTCTCGTCCATCAGGCTCGCCAGCAACTCCTGATCCAGGCTACCCCAGTTCACGCCGATACGAATCGGCTTGTCCCAGCGCATCGCTGCTTCTATCATTAGCCCAAATTGCCTGTCGCGCTTGTCGCCCTTGCCGACGTTGCCTGGGTTGATCCGGTACTTGGACAAGGCCTGCGCGCAGGCTGGATAGTCAGTCAGCAGTCGGTGGCCGTTGTAATGAAAATCGCCAATCAGGGGAACATCAATTTCCATGCGGTCAAGTTGCTCGCGAATGTGCGGCACGGCCTGCGCTGCTTCGGGCGTATTGACAGTCAGACGGACCATTTCAGAACCGGCGCGCACCAACTCCTTGACCTGAATCGCTGTGCCAATGACATCGACGGTGTCGGTGTTGGTCATGGATTGAATCCGCACTGGAGCGTCACCGCCGACGGTGATCACCCGTGAATTCCAGACGACCCTCGCCTGACGGGATTGCCGCGCTTTGGGTGCGGCAGATTCAATGGGTAATTTAAATTGCACTACTTCACCTCAAAACGAGCGACATTATTTTTTGCAATGGCCGTCAAATCAAAAGACTTGCCGCGCACTTGAACGTCGGTGGCATCAGCCCGACCAACCACCACCGACAACGGCAAAGCCCCGGAAGCACCAACTACTTCGCGATCACTCAGCGTCTGGCGCACCTGAACGACCCCGCTGGCATCAATCACCTCTATCCATGAGGAACCTCGAGCCGTGAAGATAAGCAGGCCAGTTTTTGCACCCGAGCCTGGTACGATGTCGGTCGACAGCGGGGTAGCAGATACTGGCGATGGATCGGAAGGCGCAGCGATGTCTGGAATCGGGGCCGACGGAGATTCCGAGCCGGATGGAATCAAACTGTCTGCCAGACCTGATGCGGCAGCGTCAGCGGGCATCGCCTCTTCAGTGGGCGGTGAATCTGGCGTTGAAAATCGCACAGTCGTGACAGCCGTCGTGGATTGCAGCGCACCAGCGACTTCGGTGCGAGGGATAAAAGGAAACAAAACAAGTGCCGCGATGCCCATCAATAACGCCAGCACGGCAAGAACAAATGGCTTAGAGAGTTGATGCCAAAACGGCAAGCCCAGGCCATCACTCGAAGGACGGAATGGTGTATTGATTCCAGACTCATCGGTTTTAAGTAGCGGCGCCGCCGACCGTGGCAGTTTTTCCAGGATCGGTGCCGCATCAACGTGCAATGTGCGACAAATGCTGGCTGCCAAGGCGCGGACAAAGACGATATCTGGCAACAAATCAAGGCGGTCAGCTTCAAGGGCTTCAAGTTTGCCCACCGGAACCTTGAGAGCAACAGCCAATGCACCAATGTGCAAGCCTTGCGCCTCGCGCGCCGTTCGTAGCATCGCACCAGCCGACACTGGCACGAATGCATCAGGGGCATCGATCGCATCTTCAGTGACAGGCAAAACACTCTCACTCATCAAAGGCACTCCGCTGATAGGAAGACGCTTCACGAGACTGCGGAAAACGTTTCTGTAGTTGCGTACCAAGTTGCAGCATGGCGTCGCGATTGTTCATGCGTTGCTCTACCTTGACCCCCAGCCACAGTGACTCCGCATTGGCCAATTCACTGTTGTTGAGACGTCGCACGTAGAACTGAGCACGAACAAAATCACCGCGCTGAAACAGCAATTTGGCCAAGTTGTAAGCCGTAATCGGGTTGCCCGCATCAAACTCATAGGACTTCAAAAGGCTAAGCTCTGCGTCGGCGGTCTGCCCTGCCCCGATCTGACACAAGCCTTGCGCCATCAAGGTCTTGGCTCGCTCCCCATATTGCGGATTTGAAAGCGCCTGCGAAAACATAAGCATCGATTCAGGGTATCTCGCCTGCTGGCATAACAACCAACCGAGGTTATGCACGACATTTGAATTCTGTGGATTGATACTTAGCGCCTTCCTGAAACTCTCCTCTGCAAACCGGAAATCATTAAGCCTCATGTAGATCAGACCACGCAAGTTGTAGGCTTCACCGAAAGTCGGATCCGCGGTGATGGACTGTTTCAGTTCATCGAGTGCGATCGTTGTTTGACCCTGTTCAAAATAGCCGACCGCAAGTTCCAGCCGAATACGAGCGCGCCTGCGGGCGTCCGGCTCATCCGAAGCAGTCATCATCTCGACCCCACTGCCTGTTGGGCCAACACCCGCCATTTTTGAAGCGCAGCCCGAAATACTGGCCAACCCAGTGACAAGCAAACAAGCGTAGAACAGGCGCTTGCCAATTTGAACCCATCCTGAATTATTCATTGACACGCTTCAGTTCTCCTTGACCTGATTGCTAAATTCTGACACCGGCTTGAGCATGAAGGTGCGTTGTCGCGCAATACGCTCGCCGACACGGGTACGGTCTTTCACTTCACCGGCCAGTTGTCCGCATGCAGCGTCTATGTCATCGCCGCGCGTCTTGCGTATGGTGGTCACGATACCTGCGTCGCTCAAAATTTTGGCAAAGGCCAGAATGCGCTGCGGTGTCGATCGCGTTAACCCAGAGGCAGGGAACGGGTTAAAGGGAATCAAATTGAACTTGCACCAAACACCACCGCTTGAATAATGGTGAACCAGTCTTACCAACTGCTGGGCATGTTCTGGCAGGTCGTTCACCTCCTGCAACATGCAATATTCAAAGGTAATGAAGTCGCGCGGCGCGTGAGCGAGATAACGATTGCAGGCATTCAACAACTCGGCCAGCGAGTATTTCTTGTTGAGCGGCACCAAGTCGTCGCGCAACAGATCATTGGGCGCGTGCAGGGACACGGCCAGTGCGACCGGACAGTCCTGGGCTAAACGATCCATCATCGGGACCACACCCGAAGTGGAAACTGTCACCCGCCGACGGGACAGACCATAGCCATGATCATCGAGCATGGCGCGCAATGCCGGCACCAACTCAGAGTAATTCTGCAGGGGTTCACCCATCCCCATCATGACAACGTTGGAGATGACCCGATCATCGCGCTGCAAGTGCTTGCGCAAATAATGCTCCGCAAACCAGAGTTGCGCAATGATTTCACCGGTCTTAAGGTTCCGGCTAAAGCCCTGGTGTCCTGTAGAGCAAAAGCGGCAGCCCATGGCACACCCGGCCTGCGACGAAATGCACAGCGTGCCGCGATCTTCTTCAGGAATAAAAACGGCCTCAACTGCATCGCCGCCACCGACGTCGAACAACCATTTGATCGTGCCGTCTGACGAGATGTGCTGGGAAATGATATTTGGCGCCTTCACCTGAGCGCAGACTTTCAGCTTCTCGCGCAAGGACTTGGCAAGATCGCTCATATCATCAAAGTTGGAGGCACCTTTTTGATGAATCCAGCGAAACAACTGGACGGCGCGGTAGCGCTTCTCACCCAGCCGTTCGCAAAAAACAGCCAACCCATCAAGGTCGTAATCAAGCAGATTGGCCGTCATTGACTGATTTACCGGCTGTAAACATTCATGCCGGGAAAGAAGAACGCGATTTCCACGGCGGCGGTTTCAGCGGCATCAGAGCCATGCACCGCATTCGCATCAATGCTGTCGGCAAAATCTGCGCGAATGGTGCCAGGGGCCGCCTTCTTAGGGTCAGTCGCACCCATCAGGTCACGGTTCTTCAGCACAGCGTTCTCGCCTTCAAGCGCCTGAATCATGACCGGGCCTGAGATCATGAAGTCAACCAAATCCTTGAAAAAAGGACGGTCTTTATGCACGGCGTAAAACGCTTGCGCCTCACGCGCCGACAAATGCGCCATTTTGGCGGCGACCACCTTCAAACCGGCGGCTTCAAAGCGGGCGTAAATTTGACCAATCACATTTTTGGCCACTGCGTCCGGTTTGATGATGGAAAGCGTACGTTCGATAGTCATGATTGTTTTCCTGAACTTGAGTAGGAGATTGTGCCCACCGGGCAAAGCCGATCATTTTAGCCTAGCGGCCCCGTCCACCGCGACGTTGACCGCCGCCAGAACCATTGCCACCGCCCCGTTGCCCCAGATCCTGTCGTTGCCGGGTAAAACTGTCGGCGCCGATATAGCCAAAAGCCGTCTTCATTGGATCGGGTTGACTGGCACCCGCTTGACGGTCCCCGGTCTGTCCTTGTTTACTCCGAGGCTGCCCCGAACCCTGTGAAAAACCTGCGCCACCCCTGGGCGAACCGCCCGCTGGCGCAGTGCGTTGGCCGTTTCCAGAGCTGCGCGCACCATTGCCACGGTTGCCCCGGCGCCGGTTTCCTGACCCAGGGACTTGCTCGGGGCCGTCACGACGCGAAGTCTCGACGCCGCCCTCAGCCGCCGCATTCCCCTGCACGCTGGAACTTCGCGGCCCCGCGGCCTGCATCAGTGACTTGATATCGCCCTCATCGAGCTCCATCCAGGCACCCCGTTTGAGGCCGCGCGGCAGCATCATGGCGCCATAACGAATTCGGATCAATCGGCTCACCGCGTGCCCAACTGCTTCAAACATGCGGCGCACCTCGCGGTTCCGCCCCTCAGCGATTGTGACCCGGTACCAACAGTTGGCGCCCTCGCCGCCGCCCGCTTCAATCGAGCCGAATTGGGCAACTCCATCGTCCAACTTGACACCGTCAAGCAAACGTTGCTTCTCTTCCTTGTTCAATGCCCCCAACACCCTGACGGCGTATTCCCGCTCCAGGCCAAAGCGGGGATGCATCAGGTTGTTGGCCAAATCCCCCGAACTGGTGAACAGCAGCAAGCCTTCGGTATTGAGATCGAGCCGTCCAACCGATTGCCACTTGCCCTGAAACAATTTGGGCAATCGGCGAAACACGGTCGGGCGATTCTGCGGATCGTCATGGGTGACCACTTCTCCAACCGGCTTGTGGTACGCGATCACCCGTGCCGGTGGCGCATCAATTCGAAACCTGATCGGCTTGCCGTTGACCTTCACGTGATCCCCAAACTGGATGCGTTGCCCGATGTGCGCGGGCTCATTGTTGACGGTAATGCGCCCTTCCATGATCAGCTGTTCCATTTCGAGGCGCGACCCCATCCCCGCTTGGGCCAAGACCTTGTGCAACTTGGGTGTCTCAGCCAAGGGTGCCAGCACCCGCTTTAGAACAGCGGTGTCTACGCCCTCTTCTTCGGCGTCAAACTGCCCGGACACCACATCTTCAAAGCGAATTTCCGCAGTCATCGGCATGGGCTTGAGTTGACCCGCAAATGAGGACTGCGGGTCTGGTTTTGCCTTGGGCTCCTCCCCAAGGCTCGCCTGGGCTGTTGCCGTGATATTTGTTTCCACAATCGGCTTATCAGCTTGCTGATAAGCGTCCGCGTTGGCTTCGGTTGGCCCATCAGAGTTGTCTACGGTCATGGTTCTGTCCTGTTCAAGAAAAATAATTCACCATCAGCACTTAGGTCGCCCGTCGCGATGGCTTGCAGCGCAAGCCCCTCGTCAGTCACGCCCTCGTCGAGCGGCGGCGGCATATCCAGTTCAGATTGCGCGCCAGCGCCACCCGACGGGAGCGTAGCGATCGCGTCCGTACGCTGCTCCGATGTATCGAGCAAGGGCAACTGGTCCAGGGATGCAAGCCCCAAATCATCGAGAAAGAGTTTGGTCGTCGCAAAAAGTGCGGGTCGCCCAATGGTTTCCCGATGACCAATGACCTCAATCCAGCCCCTGTCTTCAAGCTGTTTGATGAGCAGAGAATTCACCGTGACACCCCTGACATCTTCGATGTCCCCGCGAGTTACCGGTTGCCGATAGGCAATGATCGCCAGCGTTTCGAGCGTGGCGCGGGTGTAGCGCGGCGGCTTTTCCGGGTGCAACCGCTCGAGAAACTCGCGCATTTCAGGCCGACTCTGAAAACGCCAGCCGCTTGCCACGTTGACCAGTTCAACCCCGCGCTGAGCCCAGTCTTGCTGGAGTTCTTGCAGCAAGACTTTGAGCGTGTCAAAACCCAAGCGATCATCAAACAGCACGCGCATATCGCGCAACTGCAAAGGATGGGGCGTACAAATCAGGGCGGTTTCCAGGATGCGCTTGGCAGCCACCGTATTCATGGTCTTGCGACTCCGGCAATGGCACCCTCAAGGTGCAAAATTAGTAGGATTCATGGGGCGCAGCAGGTAGATTGACAAATCTACCGCGCATTCCCTGGCGGCTGGCCTGGGCGTTGGTCTTTCACACCATTATGTTTGATTGTAACGGAGGCCCCAGTTTACCAAAGCAAGCTCCAAATCCACGGGCAAGCTGGCCTGAAAAACCATCGGCTCCAACGTCACCGGGTGGGCAAAACCCAGTCGGCAAGCATGCAGAGCCTGCCGTTGCATACCCGCGACGACGCGTCCCCCATACAGCACATCGGCGACCAATGGGTGGCCGATCATTGCCATATGAACGCGAATCTGATGAGTTCGACCTGTATGTAAGGTACAACGCACCCAGCATCCCTGATCGCAATTTTGAAGCAGCCCAACATCGGTTCTGGCCAGTTTGCCAGGATTTTTGAACAAATCCACCGCCGCCATCCGCAAGCGGTTGCGCGGATCCCGGCCGATCGGCGCGTCGATTTCAATCCGACGATTAGCCACCCAGGGCCCATGCGCCAACGCCACATACTGGCGGCTGACCTCACGCGCGGCGATGGATCGAATCAAGGCGTCCATCACCGGGCGCGTCCGGGCCACCACCATTAATCCGCTGGTATCTTTGTCCAGCCGATGCACAATCCCGGCGCGCGGCAAGTTCATGGCCCTCGCGTCGTAAGCCAGCAAGCCGTTGAGCAGTGTTCCGCTCCAGTTACCGGGCGCGGGGTGAACCACCAGACCCGCCGGCTTGTTGATCACCAGCAGGTGCTCATCTTCATACACCACGCTCAAAGCCATGGCTTCTGGCTTGAACGCCTGACTTTGGGGCGTGGGTCGCAATTCAATCATTCCAACGTCTGCCGCCCTGACCCGCGTTGACGGCTTGGTCATCACGATCCCATTGAGCGTGACGCCCTCCAAGTCGATCAATTGCTGCAAGTAGCTGCGCGAGAATTCTGGCACCAACTCAACCAGCGCCCGATCAAGCCGCTGTCCATGTTGGGCTGGACCAAAAGACAGTTGACGCAACTCGACGTCAGGCCCGGAGTCGGCCCGGTCTTCGGGTTCGTCGTCATCAAGCCCGCCCGATATAATCAATTCGGTCATTTTCAAGAAAGTTGTTCCTCATGCTTCGAGCTAAATTATCGGTGGTCTGCGCTTGGTCACTGGCGGGTGCGGTTTTGCTGCTGCCCGGGTGTTCGTTCACGCCAGTGGATCAAACCGCTGACTGGAGTCCCAACAAGATTTATGCCGAAGCCAAGGATGAATTGAGTTCAGGCGGTTACGACAAGGCCGTCGTGCTGTTCGAGAAGCTTGAAGGGCGTGCCGCCGGAACGCCTTTGGCGCAACAAGCCCAGCTTGACAAAGCCTATGCCCAATACAAATCCGGCGAATCGGCCCAAGCCCTGGCTACCCTTGATCGCTTCATGAAGCTGCATCCAGCCAGTCCGGCACTTGATTACGCCCTCTACCTCAAAGGCATCATCAACTTCAATGACGATCTGGGCATGTTCTCCGCCGTGACGCGGCAAGATCTGGCAGAACGCGACCAGAAGGCATCCAAAGAATCATTTGAGTCTTTCAAGGAGCTGGTTACCCGCTTCCCGCAATCGCGCTACGCGCCAGACGCCAGTCAGCGCATGACCTACATCGTGAACTCATTGGCCCAGTACGAGGTGCATGTGGCGCGCTATTACTATGGCCGCGGCGCCTATGTGGCAGCGATCAACCGGGCGCAAGTGGCCGTCACGGATTACCAAGGCGTGCCTGCCGTTGAAGAAGCGTTGTTCATCATCGTCAAATCCTATGACGCACTCGGGCTGCCCCAGCTCCGGGACGACGCCAAACGGGTACTTGAAAAGAACTATCCCCAGACCGAGTACCTGACCCGCGGCTTTAAAGCCAGCACGGATCCTTGGTGGAAGGTCTGGTAAGCGCCTCTAGCGCCTGAAGCACGTCGGCCAGTTCTTCTTCTGAACTGATTTGCCGCATCGGCGGCAAGGTTGACAGCAGTTTTTTCCCGTAGCCCGTGAGCGCCAGACGGGTATCGCACACCACCAAAATTCCTCGATCAGATTCGCGCCGAATCAGGCGCCCCGCACCTTGCTTGAGTGCCATGGCCGCCTCAGGCAATGCATAGTCTTTGAACACGCTGCGACTAGCGGCCACCAGCCGCCGGGAGCGCGCCTCCACCAGGGGATCGGTGGGTGGCGCAAACGGAAGTTTGTCAATGACCACCATCTGCAAGGCGTCGCCGGGTACGTCTACGCCCTCCCAAAAAGACGTTGACGCCACCAGGATACAACCCGGCCCATCGCCTTTGCCCTGGCGAAAGCGTTCCATCAGTTCGCGTTTTGGTTGCTGCCCCTGCACCAGGATAGCCAGAGCCCCTGACTCGGAAAAATGACGCTGTAATGCCGCGCTCACGGCTTGCAGCGCGCGCAAGGTGGTTGTCAGGACCAGTGTGCGACCGCCTATCACGGACGCCGCGCTGGCCACAAAATCGGCCACTTGCGCACTGTGCCCCGGCTGACTTGGTTTGGGTAAATGGCGTGGCACATACAGGACCGCTTGCTCGCCATAGTTAAACGGGCTGTCAATTTTCAGAATTTCAGCATCAGCCAAACCGCAGGGCTCTGTGAACCAGCTCAACTTGGCATCCGCACCCAAGGTGGCGGACGTAAATATCCAGGCACGCTGTGAAGCATCTTCGGTTGTCGACTTGATCAATCGCGTCTGAACGGCGTCGGCAATATCCAACGGTGACTCAACCAGCCGCAGTTGCACCCCAACATCAAGCCAGCGCACCGAGTCCGGCGCGCAGTGGCCTGAGAAGAACACCAGCTTTTCGCTAAAGACGCTCACCCTTTCACTTAAACGCATGAGATCCGGGGCGATGGCGCTCACTGTGTCGAGCGCCCACATGACCCGGGCACACGCAGCCTGCAGAGCGCCAAGCGCTTCCTGCCAGGCCGACTCATCCACTTGGTCCGGTGCCGCCCCGACCCAGCGCAGTTTGGCACCTGGGCTGGCTTGGCCCGCGACCAGTCGCAAATCGCGCGCGGCGTGTTCCGCATCGAATGCCAGGGTCTGCCAGTCTTGCAAGCCGCGCGCATGCTGCAGGCCATGAAGAAGCAGATCACGGGCAAAGTCCAACAGCTGCCCGGTCGTCAACTGCCGACCCAGAAACTGCACGCCCGTTTCATTAAGTTGATGCGCTTCATCAAAAATAACGGTCTGCACCGACGGCAGCAGTTCCGCCATCCCCGACTCGCGAATCGCCAAATCAGCAAAAAACAGATGGTGGTTGATAACGACCACATCGGCGGCCAAGGCATCGCGTCGCGCCTGATTGACATGACAGCCTCGAAACTCCGGGCATTGCGAGCCCAGACAGTTGTCCCGCGATGACGTCACCACCGCAATCACGGGAGAGCGCTCATCCAGACCCGGCAACTCAGCCAGGTCACCACTGCGCGTCAGCTGCGCCCAGGCCTCGATTTTGGCCAAGGTTCGTGCCAGCACGGGATCAGAAGGACTGGCGTCTTGCCGGGCGACGGCCAGGCGATGGAGACACAAATAGCTGCCCCGCCCCTTCAGCAAGGCGGTACGAACCGGCAGGCCCAGGGCTTTCATCAAACGCGGCAGATCGCGACCAAACAGCTGATCCTGTAAGGTCTTGGTGGCGGTCGACAGCATCACCCGCGTGCCGCTTAACAAGGCCGGCACCAGATACGAGAATGTCTTGCCAATGCCAGTACCGGCCTCGACCACCAGCACCCCACCGTCCTCGATCGTTCGCGCAACCGCCACGGCCATGTCGGTTTGCCCAACTCTGGGTGTGAACTCTTCAACCGTGCGCGACAACAAACCACCGGGGGCAAAGGTCTCACGGGTCAGGTTTTGCAGATTCATGGGGCAGACATGGGGGGCAGGGGCAGGCCTGATAATACCGGTCTAATAAAAATCTCCGGGGAAATCTCCTTTTTGATCGTTCACTATGCCCAAAGGCTATCGTCTCACCGCATCAACCGGCATCCACAAGGGTGACCGCGATTACCAGCAAGACCAGGTTCTGTTGCTGAGCCACCCGCGGGTCAGTGGCTGTGTGCTGGCCGTGCTGGCGGACGGCATGGGCGGACGCAGCGGCGGACGCAAGGCGTCCGACCAGGTCATGATGACGGCCCGGCAGCTGTTTGAGCGCTATGCGCCCGAGACCGATGATGCCGTGGCCGCGTTAAAGCAATTGGTGGAGGAAGCCCATACGGTCATCAAACTGACCGCCGTTTCGTCGGAAGAAGAACCGCACAGCACGATCGCCGCCTTTCTGATCAATCCGGGCGGTGACTGCTATTGGGCGCACGCGGGCGACTCAAGAATCTACCACTATCGCGGCGCCAAGCTGATCAAGCGCTCCATGGACCACTCCTATGTGCAGGCGCTGGTCGACCGGGGCGAGCTCACCGAGGAGCAGGCCAATGTCCATCCACAATCGAACATCTTGTTAGGATGCCTGGGAACTGAAAGCGACCCCCCGATCAGCACCCACTTTATCAGCCAACTGCACGCCGGGGATATTCTGATGGCCTGCAGCGATGGCGTCTGGCACTACTTCACCAGTGACGAAATCGGTTCGATTCTTTCCAGCCTGTCGGCCCGGGAAGCGACCGAATTCTTGATTGAAAAGGCGCGCTCGCGCGGTCAGGGCGGCGGTGACAATCTGTCGTTGGTGGTGGTCAAGCTCGAACCCTTGGGGTGCTGACTCGCGGGACGCCTCAAGCCAGACACGGGGCGAGGCCGATGCCTGTTCAGGTCAAGCAGGTGTCGACCAGACGACGCTCCAGCGCCAGGAATTCCGAAGACTGCATTTCATTCAAGCGCGACACCGTGCGCGGGAATTCATGCAACAGCGGCCCTTCCAGATACAGCTCTTGCGGCGGCACCGCAGCTGACATGATCAGCTTGACCCGGCGGTCATAGAGCACATCGACCAGCCAGGTGAAACGCCGCGCCTCGGCCGCCATGCGCGGTGGCATCTGCGGCACATCACTGAGCAAAACCGTGTGAAAGCGGCTGGCAATCTCCAGATAGTCGTTCTGGGAGCGCGGCCCACCACACAGCGTCTTGAAGTCAAACCAGACCAGCCCGCCCGCCTTGCGCCGGGCCTGAATTTGCCGGGCCTCAATGTGCAGCAGGGGATGCTCGTCCGGCATTTCCGCCAGGCGCTCAAAGGCATCCGTCATGGCCGCATCCGCCCGCGCACCCAGCGGAACATGGTAGCAATCGAGCTGCTCCAGCATCAGACGACGGTAGTCGACGCCGTTGTCCACATTGACCACTTCGAGTTGCTGTTTGAGCAAGGCAATCGCGGGCAGAATGCGCTCCCGGTGCAGGCCATTCGGGTACAAGTCATCCGGCTTGAAATTGGAAGTTGTGACGAAGCCGACCCCGTTGCTGAACAGGGCCGCCAACAGCCGGTGCAGGATCATGGCGTCCGTGATATCGGCAATGTGAAACTCGTCAAAGCAGATCAGTCGGTATTTCTTTGCCATCCGCTGCGCCAGCACATCCAGTGGATTGGCCGTTCCCCGAAGCTCGGCGAGTTCCCGATGCACTTCCCGCATGAACTCATGGAAATGCAAGCGGGTCTTGCGCTTGAGCGGTACCGCATTGAAAAAGCAGTCCATCAGGAAACTTTTTCCGCGTCCGACCCCGCCGTACAGATAAACGCCGCGCGGAATGGCGGGGCGGTTGATCAGTTTCTTGAGCGAATTGGAGCGCTGCGCCCGAAACGCGCTCCACTCACGGGCACAACGCCCCAGCGCGTCCACGGCGCGCCACTGCGCCGGGTCAGCGCTGTAGCCACGGGCGGCAATCTCGGCTTGGTAGGCTTGTTTGACAGTCACGAACTCAACCCTGAACCGCTATCGTATAGATAGCTAGTTATGCAAATAGGACGAGGGCTAGCAGCCAATTTCCTATAAATCTAGAAATTCAGCGTGCGCTTAGCCACCGCCAGCGCCGCTTCCTTGGTCGATTCGCTCAAAGTCGGGTGGGCGTGGCAAATGCGTGCAATGTCTTCACTGCTGGCGCGAAATTCCATCGCCACCACGCACTCGGCAATCAACTCGCTGGCCATCGGGCCGACGATGTGCACGCCCAGAATTTCATCGGTGCTGGCGTCGGCCAGCATCTTGACCATGCCGGTGGTGTCGCCCAACGCGCGGGCGCGGCCATTGGCCAGGAACGGGAACGTCCCCGCCTTGTACGCCACACCGTCAGCTTTGAGTTGCTGTTCGGTGCGGCCGACCCAGGCAATCTCCGGGCTGGTGTAGATCACCCATGGAATGGTGTTGAAGTTGACATGGCCATGCTGACCAGCGATGCGCTCAGCCACCGCCACGCCTTCTTCTTCGGCCTTGTGCGCCAGCATCGGGCCGCGCACCACGTCGCCCACCGCCCACACGCCGGGCAGGCTCGTGCGGCAATCGCCATCAACCACGATGGCGCCGCGCTCGTCGAGTTGCAGGCCGACGGCTTGCGGGTTCAAGCCAACGGTATTGGGGACGCGGCCAATCGACACGATCAGCTTGTCCACGTCCAATTTCTGCGCTTCGCCCTTGGCATTGGTCCAGGCGACACTGACGCCCTTTTTGCCCACTTTGACCTCGCCAACGGTTACGCCCAGCTCGATCTTGAGCCCTTGTTTGACAAACGCTTTGTGTGCTTCCTTGGCAATCTGTTCATCCACCGCGCCCAGGAAAGTCGGCAGACCTTCCAGAATGGTCACTTCCGAGCCCAAGCGACGCCACACCGAGCCCATTTCCAGGCCGATCACGCCAGAGCCAATCAAACCCAATTTCTTCGGCACGGCCGTCATGGCCAGAGCACCATCGTTCGACAGAATCTGGGTTTCGTCAAAGGGCGCACCCGGTAGCGCCCGGGCGGTGGAACCCGTGGCCACAATGACGTGCTGACCCACCAGCGTTTCTTCAGCGGCCCCTGCCACCTTGATCTCGTAGCCGCCATCCACTGCTTTCTCAAACGACGCGCGGCCATGGAAGAAACTGACCTTGTTCTTTTTAAACAGGTACAAGATGCCATCGTTATTCTGCTTGACCACGGCATCCTTGCGCGCCACCATCTTGGCGCTGTCCATGCTCAGGCCCTTGACGGCAATGCCATGGTCGGCAAAGTGATGGCTGGCATGGTCAAAATGTTCCGACGACTGCAGCAGCGCCTTGCTCGGAATGCAGCCGATGTTGGTACAGGTGCCACCCAAGGCCGGACCGCCTTGGCTATTTTTCCACTCATCCACACAGGCCACGTTTTTGCCAAGTTGGGCAGCACGAATGGCCGCAATGTAGCCACCAGGGCCACCACCGATCACGATCACATCAAATTGCTTGCTCATTTTTTCTTTCTAATTTCCATGACTAAACGCCACGCTGATTACTGAAAAGACCCGACCGCGCCTAGCGGCGTGCGTTGGGTGTCTGATGCAGCGAAGTCAAGGAGGAGGCTTGGGCGAAGCACAAGCCGGGGGACATTCGCGGCATCAGACACCCAATGCGCGCTGCGGGTCAAAGCGAACTATTTGGGTAGGATGAATTGATACTCAAATATCAAACAACAGGCGCGCCGGATCTTCCAGCGCTTCCTTCATGGCCACCAGCCCCAGCACGGCCTCGCGGCCGTCGATGATGCGGTGGTCATAGCTCATGGCGAAGTAGTTCATGGGGCGCACCACCACCTGGCCGTTTTCCACCATGGCGCGGTCCTTGGTGGCGTGCACCCCGAGGATGGCCGACTGCGGTGGGTTGATGATGGGTGTGGACATCATCGAGCCAAAGGTACCGCCGTTGCTGATGGAGAAGGTGCCGCCGGTCATTTCTTCCATGCCCAGCTTGCCGTCTCTGGCCTTGGCGCCGTACTCGGCAATCTTTTTCTCAATATCGGCAAAGCTCATCTGATCGGCATTGCGCAAGATCGGCACCACCAAACCGCGCGGTGATCCCACGGCAATACCAATGTCAAAGAAGCCGTGGTAAACGATGTCTGTGCCATCGACCGAGGCATTGAGCATCGGAAACTTCTTCAGGGCATGTACCGCGGCCTTGACGAAGAAGCTCATGAAGCCGAGCTTCACGCCATGCTCTCTCTCGAATCGCTCCTGCATGCGCTTGCGCATGTCCATCACCGGGGCCATGTTGATTTCGTTGAAGGTCGTCAGGATGGCGTTGGTGGACTGCGATTGAAGCAGTCGCTCGGCGACACGGGCGCGCAGGCGGCTCATGGGCACACGCTGCTCCGGGCGCTCGCCCAGATTCACGGCCGGTGCCGCGACTTGAGGCAATAAAGTGGCCGCAGCCCGCGCTGGCATTGACGGAGCAGCTACTGCTTTTGGAGCACTCAAAGAGGCCAGCACATCGCCCTTTGTGACGCGACCATCCTTGCCGGTACCGGCTACCGAGCCTGCAGCGAGCTGGTTGTCCGCCATCAGCTTGGCAGCCGCTGGCATCGCCACACCGGCCATCGCACCACCGGTCGCCACCGCTGCAGACGCAGTGGTCACGGGTGCTGCCACGGCAGCTGCAACTGCAGCGGGCGCCACCGTCGCACCCGCCTTGGCTTCGGTGTCGATGCGGGCAATCAGCTGCTCAGCCGCCACCGTGCCGCCGTCAGGCACCAAAATTTCAACAATCACACCGGCTGAGGGCGCGGGCACTTCCAGCACCACCTTGTCGGTTTCGATGTCGATCAGGATTTCATCGACGGCGACAGCGTCGCCCACTTTTTTCTTCCACTGCAGCATGGTGGCCTCAGCCACGGATTCCGACAACTGCGGGACTTTAACTTCTACGATAGCCATGGTATTTCTTTCGTTATTTGGTCAGGACTGTGCCTTTGAGCTTGGCAAATGCGCCTTCAACCAGCGCTTTTTGCTGCTCCTGGTGCAGGTGGGCGTAACCCACGGCGGGGGACGCCGATGCGGCACGGCCCGAGTAGCCCCGTTTCTGCCCGTCAAACATGTTTTCATAGATGTAATGCTGCACAAAGAACCAGGCGCCCTGGTTTTGCGGCTCGTCCTGGCACCAGACGATCTCAGTGGCATTCGGGTATTTCTTGAGCTCGGTCGCAAAGGCCTTGTGCGGGAACGGATACAACTGCTCAACGCGAATAATCGCCACGTCGTCGGCAGCGAGTTCCTCGCGCTTTTTGACCAGGTCGTAATAGACCTTGCCGGAGCAAGCCACCATGCGTTTGACCTTGTCGGCTTTCAGCGCCTTTTGCTCTGGAATGATGGTCTGGAAGCCACCCTTGGTAAATTCAGACAAGGGTGAGGCCGCATCCTTGGCGCGCAACAGCGACTTGGGCGTCAGAATGATCAGGGGCTTGCGAATGTTGCGCACCATCTGGCGGCGCAAGATGTGGAAAATCTGGCTCGCTGTGGTGGGCTGCACCACCTGCATGTTGGTGTCGGCACTGAGCTGCATGAAGCGTTCCAGCCGCGCCGAACTGTGCTCGGGACCTTGGCCCTCATAGCCGTGCGGCAGCATCAGCGTGATGCCGTTTACACGGCCCCACTTGACCTCGCCGGAGGCGATGAACTGATCGATTACCACCTGCGCGCCATTGGCGAAGTCGCCAAACTGGGCTTCCCAGATCACCAAGGTATTGGGTTCGTTGGACGCGTAGCCATACTCGAACGCCAGCACCGCCTCTTCGGACAGGATCGAGTCGATGACGACAAATGGCGCCTGATTCGCCGTCACATTTTGCAGAGGAATGTAGGTGCCGACATCCCACTTTTCGCGATTCTGGTCGTGAATCACCGAATGCCGATGGGTAAAGGTGCCGCGGCCGCAATCCTCGCCACTCAGGCGCACCGGGTAACCGCTGGCCACGAGCGAAGCAAAAGCCATGTGCTCGCCCATGCCCCAGTCCACCGGAATATCGCCACGCCCCATGGCGGCGCGGTCGTCATAGACTTTTTTGACCAGGTTGTGAGCCGTCACGGTGGCGGGAATGGTCGTAATTTTTTCAGCCAGACGCTTCCACTCGCCCATGGGAATCGCCGTATCGGCAGCATCGGTCCACTTCTGGTTGATAAATGGCGTCCAATCGACGGCGAATTTGCTCTTGAAGTTGGTCAGTACCGGGTCCACCGTGTGCTTGCCCGCATCCATGGCAGCGCGGAAGGCTTTGACCATGTCATCGCCGAGCGTGTCACCCAAACCTTGGGCTGCCAGCTTGGCTGCATACAGGCTGCGGGTGCCGGGGTGGGCGGCGATCTTCTTGTACATCAGGGGCTGCGTCAGCGCGGGCGTGTCCTGCTCGTTGTGGCCGAGCTTGCGGAAACAAATGATGTCCACCACCACGTCTTTGCGGAACTCCAGCCGGAACTCCAGCGCCAGCTGGGTGGCCAGTACCACGGCCTCCGGGTCGTCACCATTCACGTGCAAGACCGGCGCCTCGATCATCTTGATCACGTCGGTGCAATACAGCGTCGAGCGGCTGTCGCGCGGATCGCTGGTGGTGAAACCAATCTGGTTGTTGATGATGATATGAACCGTGCCGCCGGTGGAGTAGCCGCGCGTTTCAGACAGCGCAAAAGTCTCCATGTTCACGCCCTGGCCCGCGAAGGCCGCATCGCCATGCACCAACACTGGCAACACCTGCTTGCCGTAGGGGTCGGCGCGGCGATCCATGCGGGCACGCACCGAGCCCTCGACCACCGGGTTGACGATTTCCAGGTGTGAGGGATTGAACGCCAGACTCAGGTGCACCGGGCCGCCAGCGGTAGTCACATCAGAGCTGAAACCCTGGTGGTATTTGACGTCGCCGCTGGTCAATTCTTGGGGCGCGGTATGGTCGAACTCGGCAAACAGTTCGGCGGGCATCTTGCCCAGAGAATTCACCAGCACGTTCAAGCGTCCGCGATGCGCCATGCCAATCACGATTTCCTGAATGCCTTTGACCCCGGCCGACTGAATCAGCTCATCCATGCAGGCGATGAAACTCTCGCCGCCTTCAAGGGAAAAACGCTTTTGCCCAACATACTTGGTGTGCAAAAACCGTTCCAGTCCTTCGGCGGCGGTGAGCCGGTCCAGAATGTGCTTTTGTTGCTCCACCGAGAAGCTCGGCTTGGAGCGAATGCTCTCTAGCTTTTGCTGCCACCAGCGTTTATGGTTCTGGTCGGTGGTGTGCATGAATTGCGCACCAATCGTGCCGCAATAGGTTTGGCGCAACGCGTTCATCAGCTCGCGTAGGCTCATCGTTTCTTTGCCAAAGAAGGTGTTGCTGGTGTTGAACACGGCTTCCTGGTCAGCGTCGCTGAAACCATAGAAAGAGAGCTGGAGTTCCGGAATATCTTCGCGCTCAATTCTCTTGAGGGGGTCCAGATCAGCCCAACTCACACCCACGTTGCGATAAGCCGCGATCAGTTGCTGCACCGCGACCCGCTTACGCCCCATTTCTGTATCGACGCTGGCCACCACCACCTTGGTGCCGCCCTGTTTGGCGCGCTCGGCAAAGGCATTGATGACCGGCAGGTGGGGCACGTCTTTGGCTTGGCTGCCGTCAGAGGCAGGCACATGCTGTAAGGCATCGAAATAATCACGCCAGCTGTCAGGGACACCGCCGGGGTTGGCCAGGTAGTTTTCGTACATCTCTTCGACATACGGTGCGTTGCCACCAAATAGAAAGGTATTGGCCTGATAGGCCTGATAGACCGACGATGCCGAATTCGCCCCTTGAGACGTTGTTTCACTCATACTGCGCTGACCTCCGTTTCCCTTTGGGAAACATGAGCTGGTTAAAGCTATTTTTTAAAAACCTTCCGCGTCACGGCTTGACCGTTTGGCGGATGCGACTGTGGCTGGAAGGGCCCGGTGACAGGGCGCAATTGTGCCACCACTGAGAATTTCTTGGGCCGGGCTGCCGGCATTCGGCACTGACCCCAAAGTGGACTTACGCCGTCACCAAGTCCTTGATCTGTTGCAGCGCTGCCGGGTCTTCCATTGTGGTCAGGTCACCCGGGTCGCGTCCTTCACAGACCGCCTGCACGGCCCGGCGCAGCAGCTTGCCGCTGCGAGTTTTGGGCAGTACCGTGACGAAGCGCACCCGCGCTGGCCGGGCCACCGCGCCCAAGTCGCCGTCTACCAGTTTCATGATTTCGCCCTCGAGCTTCAGGCGTCCTGCTTCGTCTGCCACCAGGCTCGTGTCCTTGACCACGGCAAAGGCCATGGCCACCTGGCCCTTGAGCTGATCGGCCACGCCGACCACCGCCACTTCGGCAATGTTGGGGTGGGCCGAGATGCTTTCTTCAATCTCGCGCGTGCCCAGGCGGTGCCCGGCGACGTTGATCACGTCATCGGTGCGGCCCAGGATGAAGTAATAGCCGTCGGCATCGCGAATACCCCAGTCAAAAGTGCTGTAAACCATCTTGCCGGGGATGGTGGTCCAGTAGGTGCTGACGAAGCGCGCATCGTCGCCCCACACCGTTTGCAGGCAGCCCGGCGGCAACGGGCCTTCGATCGCGACCACGCCTTTCTGGTTCGGACCCTTCAGCTCCTCGCCGGTGTTTTCGTCGAGCAGCTTGACGTCATAGCCGTACACCGCCTTGCCGGGCGAGCCGAACTTGGTCGGCGAATCATCGACGCCTTTGCAGATGCTCAGGATCGGCCAACCGGTCTCGGTCTGCCAGTAGTTGTCAACGATCGGGCGCCCTAGGCCCTCGGCGATCCACTGGGCGGTGGGTTGGTCCAGGGGCTCGCCGGCCAGGAACAGTGCACGCAGTGATGACAGGTCGTATTTCTTGAGCAGGGCCGGGTCCTGCTTTTTCAGCACGCGGATCGCCGTCGGCGCGCTAAACATCACCGTCACCTTGTATTTCTCGACCAGACTCCACCAGATGCCGCCGTCCGGTCGCGTCGGCAGGCCCTCGTACATGATGGTCGCCATACCCGCAATCAGGGGGCCGTAAATGATGTAACTGTGGCCCACGACCCAGCCGATGTCGCTGGTGGAGAAATAGGTTTCTCCGGCGTTGCCGCAGTAAATATGCTTCATGCTGGCGGCCAGCGCCACGCAATAGCCGCCGGTGTCGCGCTGGACGCCCTTGGGCTTGCCGGTGGTGCCGCTGGTATAGAGCGTGTAGCTCGGGTGCGTGGCATCAACCCACTCGCACGGCACCACCGTCGCCATGTGTTTTTGCCGCAGCGCCGCCCACAAGTGATCCCGACCCGGTACCAGATTCATGGTCATGAGGCCGCGATCGACCAGCAGAACGGCTTTTGGCTTGTGGCTGGACAGGCGAATCGCCTCGTCCAGCAATGGCTTGTAGGCAACCGGCTTGCCGCCGCGCGAACCGGCGTCGGCACTGATGATGACTTTGGGCGAAGCGTCTTCAATGCGCGAGGCGAGCGAACCCGAGGCGAAGCCGCCGAACACGACCGAGTGAATCGCACCAATGCGCGCGCAGGCCAGCATGGCAAATGCCGCCTCGGCAATCATCGGCATATAGATCAGCACCCGGTCGCTCTTTTGCACCCCCAGGTCCTGGAGCACCGCCGCCATGCGCTGCACCTCGGCATGCAGTTCCCGGAACGAATAGACCTTTTCCTGGTTGGTCTCGGTCGAGACAAAAATCAGCGCCGCTTGCTCCGCCCGGTCTTTCAAGTGCCGGTCCACCGCGTTGTGGCACAAATTGGTGCTGCCGCCAACAAACCACTTGGCAAAGGGCGGGTTGCTGTAGTCGCAAATTTGAGTTGGTTGCACTTTCCAGTCCACGAGTTGGGCCTGTTCTTCCCAAAACGCGTCACGGTCCTCGAGAGAACGGCGGTGGAATTCGGCATAGTTTGTCATTGTTTGTCTCCAGGGGGTCTTAAAACTGAATTCATAATTATGGACTTTGAACTTGCTACAAACTGACTTCGGGCGTCAGCATCGATGTGCCGATTTGCCCCGCCCTATTTGTAGTCACCGCTGGAATTGGATAATGGTCCTCATGATTACCATCCATCACCTTGAAACCTCCCGTTCACAGCGCGTGCTGTGGTTGCTAGAAGAACTGGGCGTGCCCTACGAGATCCAGCGCTACCAGCGTGATCCCAAGACGCGACTGGCGCCTGCCGCACTGAAAGCGATTCATCCCTTGGGCAAGTCGCCCGTCATCACAGACAGCGACGAGACCATTGCCGAGTCCGGTGCCATCCTGGAGTATCTGGCCGAACGCTATGGTGCGCAGGCGCACGGCGAATTGGCCCACCTGCAACCCACGCCAGGCACTGCGCAACACCGCCGGGCACGTTTTTGGATGCACTACGCTGAAGGCTCATTCATGAACTGGCTGGTCATGAAACTGGTGTTCGTGACGATTCCAACGCAGCCCATGCCCTTTTTTGTTCGCCCGATTGCCCGCCAGTTGTGCGCGCAAGTGCAGGCTAAGCTGATCGATCCCAATATTGAAACGGCCTTGGCCTTCATGGAAACGCACTTGGGTCGCCATCTCTGGTTTGCGGGTGAACACCTCAGCATCGCCGACTTTCAAATGAGTTTTGCGGTTGAAGCAGCGCTGGCGCGGGGTGCCGAAGTGGCGCGGCGTCCGCATCTAGCCGCTTACAGGACGCGTATGCAGGCACGGCCAGCTTATCAGCGCGCCGTGGCCAAAGGTGGGCCTGTGGTGATGTCCTGATACCTGCGATTTGACACCCTGCCTCACAATCGGCCCATGAAATTGACTCGTACGCACGCGCTCTGGGCAGGTATTCTTCTTGTAATTGCTTTCGGGGTTCTGGCCTTTGCCCTACGCGGGCAGCCGGTCGAAGTGGCGGTGGTCACCCAAGGCAAGATGCAGCAATCGGTGGTCACCAGCGGCCGCGTTGTGGACATCACCCGCACCGAGCTTGCCAGCCAGAGCACTGCCCGCATCGAGCGCATCACCGTGCGTGAGGGGGATCAGGTTGAACCCGGGCAGATTCTGGTGCAGCTGCGCGCCGATGAAGCGCAGGCCGCCTTGGCTCAAGCCCATGCCGCCGTGCAAGAGGCGCAAGCGCGTGTGCGCCAGATTCAAACCGTGCAGGGCCCCGTCAGCACCCAGCAACTGGCGCAAGCGCGTGCCGCCAATTTGCAGACGCAACAGGAACTGGGCCGCACACAAGATTTGCTCAATCAGGGCTTTGTCTCGCAATCGCGCCTGGATGAAGCACGGCGCGCGGCAGACGCAGCCACCGCCGCACTCTTAGCCGCTACCGCCCAGGCGCAGGGCGACACGCCCGGCGGCGCGCAACTCGCCTTGGCAAGGGCCGGACTCGACCAGACGCTGGCCGCCCAAAAAGCCGCCGCGGCCCGACTGGACCAGTTGAGCCTGCGCGCACCCTTAGCTGCCACCGTCATCACCCGCGCCGCCGACCCGGGCGACACTGCGCAGCCTGGCAAAGCGATCTTGATACTGGTGGGCGGCGGCGAAACCCGCATCCAGGCCAGTGTGGATGAGAAGAACCTGAAATTCCTGAAACTGGGGCAGACCGCCAGCGCCAGCGCCGACGCCTACCCGCAGCAGCACTTCAGCGCCGAACTCACTTACATCGCGCCATCGGTCGATGCGCAGCGCGGCACGGTTGATTTGAAGCTGCGGGTAGCGCCGACAGTGGACTACCTGCTCCCCGATATGACGGTGTCGGTCGAAATCGTCACGGCGCAGGTGCAGAGCGCCCTGATGCTGCCGACCGATGCGATTCGGCGTGATGCCAACGGCGCCCTTTTTGTGCTGGTGAACCGCGCCGGCCGCGCCAAAGAAGTGCGGGTACAGACCGGTTTGCAGGGCATTGGCAGCACCGAGATCACCCAGGGACTGGCTGCGGGTGAGCGCGTCATCCTGCCCGCCAGCAACGTGCGCGACGGCGACCGGGTGCGTGAGCAAAGCACGCGCACGCCTTTGACCGGCGTACCGCCCATGCCTGGCTTCACCAGCTGAGCTTCGCCGTGCCGATTCGCCTCCCGTTTGCCGCTCTGGTGTGCCTGCGCTACCTGCGCGAAGGCCGCATGCAAACCGTGCTGATCCTCGCCGGTGTCACCGGCGGCGTGGCGGTGATCATCTTCCTGACCACCTTGATCAGCCAGTTGCAGGCCTCCATCATCGAGCGCACGCTGGGCAGCCAGGCGCACATTGTTTTGAAGCCGCCGCTGTTGGTCAACCGCCCGCTGCTGCCACCAGGCAGCACGGCGGCCATCGTGCAACCGCGCGCGCAGCGCCTGCGCTCGATTGATCAGTGGGAAGCGGTGGCGCAATTGGCCAATCAAACCAGCGGTGTGCTCGCCGTCTCGCCGTTGCTGTCGGGAGCCGGTTTTGCAGCGCGGGCGGACGCGAGTCAGGCCATCAACCTGCTCGGGGTCGACGCCCAGGCCTATCAACGCATTGTGCAAATGCCCAAATACCTGCGCTTGGGCCGCTTTGACGTCAGCGGCGCCAACACCGTGATCGGGGTGGAACTGGCCAAAGACCTGGGCGTGACGGTCGGTGACAAACTGCGCCTGATCGCGATGGACGGGCGCAACGACCTGGCCACAATTGCCGGTATTTTCGACATTGGCAACCGCGACCTGAACAAGCGCTGGGTCTACACCAGCATCAAGCTGGCGCAGTCGCTCTTGGACTTGCCCGGTGGCATCACCGAAATTGATTTGCGTGTGATGGACCTGTTTCAGGCCGAGACAACCGCGCGCCAACTGGCGGCGCAGACCGGCCTGGTCGCTGACAGCTGGATGCAAACCAATGCGCAACTGCTGACCGCCTTGAAGAGCCAAAGCATGTCGAACAACCTGATCCGCTTTTTTGTCACAGTGATCGTGGCCGTGGGCATTGCCAGTGTGCTGGTGGTGTCGGTGGTGCAGAAGCAGAAGGAAATTGGCATCCTGCGCGCCATGGGCGCCAGCCCGCGGCGCATCATGGCGGTGTTTTTGTTGCAAGGTGGGATTTACGGCGCGGTTGGCTCAGGCCTTGGCGTGGGCTTGGCGCTGGCGCTGCTGCAATTCTTTTCCAAAATCACGCGCAACGCGGACGGCTCGCTGCTCGTCAGCCCGGACTTGGATGTGTCGGTGGTGCTGGGCGCGTGCGCACTGGCGCTGCTGGTCGGACTGCTGGCGGCGGCTTTGCCAGCCCGGCGCGCGGCCAGGCTCGACCCGGTGCAGGCGATCCGGGTTTAGCAGCATGGGCACCATTGTTGAACTCAAACAAATTCGCAAGCGCTATGGCGAAGGCACGCCGGTTGAAGCCGAGGTGCTGCATGGCATTGACCTGACAATTTCAGGGGGCGAGTTCGCCGCGCTGACCGGACCGTCCGGTTCGGGCAAAAGCACCTTGCTCAACATCATCGGCTTGTTAGAGAGGCCCAGCAGCGGCCAATTACTGATTGATGGCCGCGACACCGCCGACCTGAATGAGGCGACCGTCACCACGCTGCGCGGGCGCAGCATTGGCTTCATCTTCCAGTTTCACCACCTGCTGCCGGGCTTCACGGCACTGGAAAACGTGATGATGCCGTCCATCATCGACGCCAACTGGCCCACGGCCAAGGCGCAGGACCAAGCCCTGCGACTGCTCGATCAGGTCGGTTTGAAAGACGCGGCCCACAAACGCCCGGCGCAACTCTCGGGCGGCATGCAACAGCGCGTGGCGATCGCGCGGGCGCTGAGCTTGTCGCCCCGGCTGATCCTGGCCGATGAGCCCACCGGCAACCTTGACAGCCACAGCGCCAAGAACATCTTTGAGTTATTGCAGAGCATCAATCAGCAGCAGCACTCGGCCTGCCTGATCGTGACGCATGACGCGCGCCTGGCAGCGCGCTGCCAGCGGCAAATCCAGATTGAAGACGGTCAGTTGCTGGCGCAGGCCAGTTGAGTCACTCAAGAGGTCGTTTTGCAACTAATATCAAATCAATAGCTGCTCACGCAATAGCGACGGGGGCTGCAGCCCTATTTGATCAAATTCTGCACGGCTTTGAACTGTGGATGCTCGGCGCTGCGCAGCCATTCAAAAGCCACCATCTCGGTCGTCACCAACTCCGCGCCTGCGCCGGCCAGCCGGTCGAAGGCGGCGTCGCGGTTGCGCTCGGTGCGCGAGCTGCACGCGTCGGTCACCACCCAGACCTCAAACTCGTCTTCCAGCAAATGCAGCGCGGTTTGCAGCAGGCAGACATGCGCCTCGCAGCCGGCAATCACGATGGTGTTGCGCTCTGCGGGGTCGCTTACTGGCTTTTGCAGGTGCTTGGGCAGACTGCGCGCGTTGCCCGCCACCGGCTTGGCCGGGGGGCGCAGCCACTCGCCCAAACCCTCTTCCACCCCACTGAAGTGCATCTTGCTCAAGGTCTGCGCGCACAGTGCACGCAATTCGGGCGCGTTCTCGCCCAATTTGGACGGATTTTGTTCGGTGCCCCAAATGGGAACTTCCAGCAGATGCGCGATTTGCGCCAGGCGCAGCGCGTTGGCCAGCACCAGCGCACCTTCAAAAATGGCCGGCATCAGGCGGGTCTGGTAATCGACCAGCACGAGTTGGGATTGGGCGGTATCTAGCAACATGGCAGGGTTTCCTTCAAGAAGTTGAACATTGTCGGGCACGGGCCAATCCAGGTGCAAGTGTTCCGATCACACATCCACGGGCATACTATTTGCTTAACTGCAGTTGCAGCCGCGCGAGAAGCTTGAATCAGGTCATTGAGTTTCTGCATGGGGTGCAAGCGTAAACCCTGATGGGAAGCCATCGCCCGGGGGACTAAAGTTCCCGTCGAGGATAAATCCGCACAAAACTGCCGCCATCCTTGGTCTGATTCACCATTTTCCACTGGAGTATTGCAAATGCATCTGAACAAATTACAAACGCTGGCCGCTGTCGTGGCAACCTTGGGTGCCTTCATGGCCGCGCCCGCTCATGCCGGCAAGACGCTGGACGGCATCAAAGCCCGTGGCCAGGTGGTATGCGGCGTCAACACGGGCCTAGCCGGCTTTGGCGCTGCCGACTCAGCTGGCAAATGGACCGGGCTGGATGTCGATGTGTGCCGCGCCATTGCGGCGGCGACCTTGGGTGATGCCGACAAGATCAAGTATGTCCCGCTCAATGCGCAACAGCGCTTCACGGCGTTGCAGTCTGGCGAAGTTGATGTGCTTTCACGCAACACCACCTTCACCCTCACCCGCGACGCCTCCTTGGGCATGCACGCCACGATGGTGACCTACTACGACGGCCAAGGCTTCATGGTGCCGGTCAAGAGCAAGATCAAGAGCGCCAAACAGCTCAAAGGCCAAACGGTATGTGTGCAGTCCGGCACCACCACCGAAAAGAACCTGACCGACTATTCCAAAGCCAACGGCCTGAACATCAAACCGGTGGTGTTTGAAAAGCTGGAAGCCGCCGAAAACGCTTACTTCACCGGCCGTTGCATTTCCTACACCACCGATGCGTCGGGCCTGGCCTCAACTCGCAACAAGGTAGCCAAAGACCCCAAAGAACACATCATCCTGCCCGAGCTGATCTCCAAGGAGCCACTGGGCCCGATGGTGCGCCGAGGCGACGACGAGTGGTTTGCTATCGTCAAGTGGGTGATCTACGGCCTGCTCGAATCGGAAGAATATGGCATCACCCAAGCCAACGTGGACGCCTTGAAAGCCAGCAGCAAAGACCCCGTGGTGCAGCGCATTCTGGGCACCTCCGAGGACACCGGCAAATTGCTGGGTCTTGACAAAGAGTGGATGGCGCGTGCCATCAAGGCCACCGGCAACTATGGTGAAATTTTTGAACGCAATGTCGGCCCCACATCGCCGCTGGGCCTGCCCCGTGGCCTCAACAACCAGTGGAACAAGGGCGGCTTGATGTACGCCTACCCGGTGCGTTGATTCGCGGCGCTCCATGCTGACCGGCGCCGCCTGATGTCGCTTTGGCGATTCAAGCGGCGCTTTTTTTTGGCGCTCTGTGCGGGTGCCTCGCCAGTTGTTTCAGGAAGCGCTGCAGGACGTCAAGCACCATGAATTCAAAAACTCCCCCCAAGAAGAACAACTGGTCCTGGCGCAGCCAGGCTTTCCGAGGCTTGATCTACCAGATCATGGCCGTGCTGGCCATTGGCGCCGCGGTCTGGTTTCTGGCGCACAACACGCTGCTCAACATGCAGGTGCGCGGCATCAAGAGCGGCTTTGACTTTTTGACGCAATCGGCCGGCTTTGACATTGGCGAGAGCCTGTACCCCTTTGACTCGGCCCAACCGTACTGGCAAGCCTTCTTGGTCGGCGTCACCAACACGCTGCGCGTCGCGGTGCTGGGCATCATCCTGGCGACCGTGCTGGGCACCTTGTTGGGCGTGGGGCGATTCTCACGCAACGCCCTGGTGCGCGGGCTGTGCCTGGCTTACGTCGAATTTTTTCGCAACATCCCGGTGCTGCTGCAACTGCTGATGTGGTACGTGATCTTGACCGAGGTGTTGCCCGCTGCCGCTGACGCCTGGGTGCTGGGCTCGTTCTTTTTGAGCAAAGGCGGGCTCAACTACCCGATTCCGGTCTGGTCCATCGGGCAATTGTGGGCCGCTTACGGCTTGATTCCCGGTTTGGCGCTGGCCTGGTTTTACCGCCGTTGGGCCAAGCGTCAGTTCGAGGCCACGGGCCAGGTCCGCAGCCGGATCTGGGTACCGCTGGTGATCGTGGTCGCGGCCAGCCTGCTGGGCTGGTTGCTCGGTGGCGCGCCGACCGAATTGAACCGACCCTTCAAGGGTGACTTCTCGATCGAGAACGGCGGTGCGCTCACACCCGAGTTTCTGGCCGTGCTGCTGGGCTTGACGCTGTATACCGCCTCTTTCATTGCCGAGGTGGTGCGCGGGGGCATCCAGTCGGTGCCGCTGGGCCAGAGTGAAGCGGCGGCCGCCCTGGGCTTGGGCCGCCATCAGGAAATGCGCCTGGTGATGCTGCCGCAAGCCTTGCGCGTGATCATCCCGCCGCTGACCAACCAATACCTGAACCTGACCAAGAATTCATCGCTGGCGGTGGCCATTGGCTACCCCGATGTGGTCTCCATTGCCAACACTGCGCTCAACCAGACCGGGCGCGCGGTCGAGTGCATCGCGCTGGTGATGGCGGTCTACCTGACGACCTCCCTGGGCACCGCGCTGCTGATGAATTGGTACAACAGCCGTTCCGCCATCAAAGAACGATGAACCCAAGCCTGCACACCATGACTGCAACCACTTTCAAGCCGATCGCCGCGCGCCCTGCCCCGGTCAACACCGAAGGCCCGGTCGCCTGGACCCGCGCCAACCTGCTGGCCGACTGGAAGACGACTTTGGCCACGCTGGTCATTGGCGCCGTCTTTCTGTGGCTGGTACCGCAACTGCTGAACTGGGCCCTCTTCAAAGCGGTCTGGCGGCCGGACTATGAGGCCTGCCGGGTCGACGGTGCTGGCGCCTGCTGGGGCGTGATCACCCAGAAATACCGCCTCATCCTGTTTGGTCGCTACCCCTTTGAGGAACAATGGCGCCCGCTCATCGCCACCTCGTTGCTGATTGGCTTGCTAGTGGCCAGCTGCATTCGGATGTTCTGGAAAGCCTGGCTGCCGCTGCTGTGGCTGGGGGTGCTGGCGGTCTTCTTTGCCCTGATGTACGGCAACACCCTGGGCTTGAGCCGGGTTGAGACCGACCGCTGGAGTGGCTTGCCGCTGACCATTTTGCTGGCCTCACTCTCACTGGTGATGTCGTTTCCGATTGCCCTGCTGGTGGCGCTGGGACGGCGCTCTGATCTGCCGGCCATCCGCAGTTTTTGCACCATCTATGTCGAGCTCATCCGCGGCGTGCCGCTGATCTCGGTGCTGTTCATGGCGTCCTTCATGTTTCCGCTGTTCATGCCGCAGGGTTTCAAGATCGACGTGCTGATCCGCGTGCTGGTGGGCATCACGCTGTTTGCGGCGGCCTATTCGGCCGAAGTGATTCGCGGTGGACTGCAAGCCATTCCCAAGGGGCAAGTTGAGGCGGCCGCCACGCTGGGACTGTCGTACTGGCAAACCCAGCGCAAGATTGTGCTGCCGCAAGCGCTGGCGATGGTGGTGCCGGGCATCATGAACAACTTCATTTCCACCTTCAAGGACACATCGCTAGTCACCATCGTCAGCCTGTATGAATTGACCGGGGCCATGAGCCTGGCGCTGAACTCCGACTCCAACTGGCGCCCGTTCACGATTGAGGGCTACATTTTTATCGCCCTGATTTACTTTGTGTTTTGCTTCTCCATGTCGCGCTACAGCCACTGGGTTGAAAAGCAGGTCAACAAAAGCAAATCAAGATAAAAAAAGAAATCTTGTGGGACCGACCGCAGCTACATGCAACACGCGAGAACTGTCCCCAACTGATTAGGAAAAACATGCCACAAACTCAAACTCAGACCACCTCCCCCATCATCATTTTTGACAAGGTCAACAAGTGGTACGGCAACAACTTCCATGTGCTGCGCGACATTGACCTGAGCGTGGCCAAAGGCGAGCGCATCGTCATTTGCGGGCCGTCGGGCTCGGGCAAATCCACACTGATCCGCTGCATCAACCGACTTGAAGAGCACCAGCAAGGGCGTCTGATTGTGGACGGGATCGAACTCGCGGACGACGTCAAGGCCATCGACCAGGTGCGCAAGGAAGTTGGCATGGTGTTTCAGCAATTTAACCTGTTCCCGCATCTGACGGTTCTGGAAAACCTGACGCTGTCCCCCATGTGGGTCGGCAAAATGCCCAAAAAAGAGGCCGAAGAAAAAACCATGATCCAGCTCAACCGGGTGCGCATCGCCGAGCAGGCGCAGAAATACCCGCTGCAACTCTCGGGCGGCCAGCAGCAGCGCGTTGCGATTGCGCGCGCCCTGTGCCTCAAGCCCAAGATCATGCTGTTTGACGAGCCCACCAGCGCGCTGGATCCCGAGATGATCAAGGAAGTGCTGGACGTGATGATCGCCATGGCCGACGAGGGCATCACCATGCTGTGCGTCACGCACGAGATGGGCTTTGCCAAGGCGGTGGCTGACCGCGTGATCTTCATGGATCAGGGCCAGATCGTGGAACAGAACAATCCGCATGACTTCTTCAACAACCCGCAAAACGAGCGCAGCAAAGACTTCTTATCGAAGATTCTGGGGCATTGAGCGCCGGGTCAATGGATGCCAAGCCCTGTTCAAGCGACGACTGAATAGGGGCGCACTGCAGGGGGTCTCAATATGCTACGTTAAAGATAGCTAAATATGCTTATTGCACGAATACGAAGGGACTTCCCGCTTCCCGGTAACGGCATCAAGTGCCAAGATTGGGTTTGGAAGTCAATCTGCAACCTTTA
>NZ_JAAFHA010000085.1 GCF_010365055.1 Rhodoferax sp. | reverse complement strand
GTCGGCTGTGGCGATATCGGCCTGCGCGTGGCGCAGGCGCTGCCCGCGCGCGTGCGGCTGCTGGCACTCACCTCCAGCGTGCAGCGCACGCTGGAGCTGCGTCAGCGCGGCATCACGCCCTTAGCTGGCAACCTGGATGCCCCTGAGACGCTGCGCCGCCTGGCCGGGTTGGCGCATCGGGTGGTTCATCTGGCGCCGCCGCCCGATGAGGGCTGGCTGGACCCACGCAGCCGGGCCTTGACCCGCGCCCTGGCCCTGCGCGCCCGCCCAAGCACCCTGGTGTACGGCTCCACCAGCGGCGTCTATGGGGATTGCCAGGGTGAAATTGCTACAGAAACAAGAGCTACTCATGCAGATACGACGAGGGCCAAGCGGCGAATTGATGCAGAAAACGCGGTGCGCTTCTTTGGCCGCGCCAGCGGTGTGCGCTCGAGCATCTTGCGCATTCCCGGCATCTATGCGCCGGACCGCCCGAACGGCACGCCGCAGGCGCGGCTGCTCAAAGGCACGCCAGTGCTGCAGGCTGCTGACGATGTGTACACCAACCACATCCATGCCGACGACCTGGCGCGCGCCTGCGTGGCGGCACTGTGGCGCGCCCGAGCGCAACGCATCTACAACGTCAACGATGACGGCTGCTTCAAGATGGGCGACTACTTTGACCTGGCCGCTGATCTGTATGGTTTGCCGCGCCCGCCGCGGGTTCCCCGCAGCACCGCCAGCGCGCAGCTGCCCTTGATGCTGCTGAGTTTCATGAGCGAGTCGCGCCGCATGGACAACACGCGCCTCAAGCATGAATTGCGCGTAAGGCTGCGCTACCCGACGGTGGCCCAGGGCTTGCTGACGCCGGGGCACAGCTAAAATCGACTCAAGGCCCGCTGCTCCGGCGGGCTTTGCTTTTATGTTTCGGAGCCATGTAGAGGACTACCATGTATAAAAACCTCGCAGCCGTGATCGCGGCCGCCTGTTTTCTTTCCCCCGTTTTTTCCAAGCCCCCCGCACCCGTCGCGACCCCGGAGCCTCTCAAGATCGGCTTTGTCTATGTGGCGCCGCTGTTGGATGCCGGCTGGGTGCGCCAGCACGACGAAGGCCGCCGGGCGGTTGAGGCGGCCTTGGGCGCTCGCGTCAAAACCACCTATGTGGAAAATGTCGCCGAAGGGCCCGATGCCGAGCGCGTGATTCGCGACCTCGCCGCCACCGGCCACAAGCTCATCTTCACGCCCAGCTTTGGCTACATGGAGCCCACGCTCAAGGTGGCGCAGGAGTTTCCGGAGCTCAAGTTCGAGTCCATCACCGGCTACAAGACCGCGCCCAATGTGGCCGCAGCGAATGCGCGTTATTACGAGGGCCGTTACCTGGCGGGCATCGCGGCCGGGCGCATGACACGGAGCAATCTGGCGGGCTACGTGGCGGGTTTTCCGATTCCGGAAGTGCTGCAAGGCATCAACGCCTTCGCGCTGGGCATGCGCTCGGTCAACCCGAAGGCTGAAGTCAAAGTGGTGTGGCTCAATAACTGGTTTGACCCGACGCGCGAGCGCGACGCCGCCATGACCTTGTTTAATCAGAATGTCGATGTGATCGCCTTCCATACGGGTTCATCGGCCGTGATGGTGGCGGCGCAGGAGCGCGGCAAACTGGCTGTGGGCTACCACTCAGACATGCGCAGAATCGCGCCCGACGCGCAGATCGTCGCCGTCACGCACCAATGGGGCAACTACTACACCGAGCGCGCCCAAGCGCTGCTGGACGGCCGCTGGAAGAGCGGCAATGTCTGGGGCGGCGTGCGCGAGGGCATGATCAAGGTGACCGGTTTTGGCTCGAAGGTGCCGAAGGCGGTGCAGCAGGAAGTCCTGGCCCGCCAGAAGGACATTGCGGCGGGCAAGCTGCACCCGTTCCATGCGACTCAAGCGGTGCTGAACAACGCGGGCCAAGAGGTGATTGCCAAAGGCCAGACCCTCAGTGATGTGCAGATTCTCAAGATGAACTGGCTGGTGCAAGGGGTGCAGGGGCAGCTGCCTTGAAAGCCTACCGCGCCGCCGTCCTGCGCTTCAACCCTGAGCGCGAGCCCGCTTCAGCCGCCATTTACGAGGAAGACGGTCTGCTGGTCGTCGGGCCCAAGGCCGACGGCACACAGGTGGTGCAGGCGGTGGGCGCGTACTCTGATCTGCGCCAGCAGTTCTCAAGCGTGCCGACCGAACACCTGCCGGGGCGCCTCATCGCGCCCGGCTTTGTCGACATGCACCTGCACTACGCGCAGACCAACGTGATGGGCTCACCGGCCGCGGGTTTGCTGCCATGGCTGGAGAAGTACACCTTTCCCGAAGAAGAACGCTTCGCAGCCCGCGACTACTGTGCTGAGGCAGCTCAATTTTTCATAGCAGAACTGCTGCGCAACGGCGTGACGACTGCACTGGCGTTTGCCACCTCGCACATTGCATCGGTCGACGCGCTGTTCACGGCGGCGCTCGAACACCGGATGCGCCTGATCACCGGCCTGTGCCTGATGGACCGCCATGCGCCCAACAAGCTGCTCAATCGCGCGGCCCCGGACGGGGCACTGGGCGCAACCGAGCAAAGCCTGATCGACTCCGAGGCACTGATCCAGAAGTGGCAGGGCAGGGGGCGTCTGGGCTACGCCATCACGCCGCGATTTGCGCCGAGCTGTAGTGACGCCCAATTGCGCGGCGCCGGAGAACTGGCCGCCAAATACCCCGAGGTGTGGATTCAATCGCATGTGGCGGAGAACGCGGATGAAATCAAATGGGCGCGTGAATTGTTCCCGCAGTCGCGCAGCTACCTGGCCACCTATGGCGACTTTGGCCTGCTGCGCCCGCGCGCCGTCTACGCCCACTGCCTGCACCTGGACGCGACCGATCGCGCCCTGCTGCGCGACGCTGGCGCCAGTGCCGCAATCTGCCCGACCAGCAATCTGTTCCTGGGCAGCGGCTTTTTTGACTATGGCGCAGCCGACCGCGCGGGGTTCCGGTACGGCCTGGCCAGCGATGTCGGCGGCGGCACCAGCTTCAGCCCGTTTCACACCATGCTGGCGGCCTATTACGTGGGCGGCGAAGGGCAGAGCAAAGCGGGTATGTCGCTGGCGCCGCAGCAGTTGTGGTGGCAGCACACCCTGGGCGCAGGGCAGGCGCTGGGGCTGGCGGGCGCGCACGGTGCGCCATCAATAGGCAATTTGCAGCCGGGCTGCGAAGCCGATTTTGTGGTCCTGAACCCGCAGGCCACGCCCTTGCTGGCGCGCCGCACCGCCAGCGCCAACAGCCTTGACGAGCTGCTGTTTGCCCTGATCGTGCTGGGCGATGACCGGTTGGTGGAAAGAACGGTCATTTCGCAAAAAATATAAGCAATTTCGGCCTGTAGCCCCCGTCTTTAAAGGGTTTATAGCTATTGATTTTGAATTCATGCCGGTGAACGGGCTGAACCGGCCCGGGTGACTCCAGCGCTTCGCTGGGGCTGTTCGCTACTCCTTGGCGTTCAGCGCGTAGTCATCCACCGGGTACGCCGCTTGGGGATCATCCGCCCCGGCAAATTCATGCTCCAGCGCCAGATGATGCTTTTGAACCAGGCTATGAAACTCGGCAAAGGGCCCGGTCGGCAGGTAGATCGGCTGGCGGGTGTCGGGGCGAAATACCGACTCTGTAGCGGCGGCGCCGGCCCAGGCCTGTTCGACCTCGCTCAAGCCCAGGCGCAGCAGTTCCTCCAGAAGTTGACTTCGCTTCTTGCCGGGATAGGCCTCGTGCAGGGCCTCAAACCGTGAGGCCAATTGAAGCGGCAAAAGGCAGACATAGCGCTTACGCGCGAGCGGCTTGCTGCGTGCAGCGCCGGGCCCACCTGCGCGCGATTTAGTCGGTTTGCTCATGCCGCATGATCGGGTCACGCTGGGGCGCAGCCCTTGCGTATTCGCAATGAAACCGGCCGCTAACCCACGGCCCTATTAGCCTGATTTCTCTGATTTGATAGCAATTGCCACGCTTACAATCTGGCCCAACCCTGGAGCCTCATTCTCATGACTATCAAAAGTGACAAATGGATTCGCCACATGGCAGAGACCACCGGCATGATTGAGCCCTTCGAACCGGGCCAGATCCGCCAGGATGCCAGCGGCAACAAGATCGTCAGCTATGGCACCAGCAGCTACGGCTATGACATCCGCTGTGCGCCCGAGTTCAAGGTTTTCACCAACATCCACAGCACGGTGGTGGATCCGAAAAACTTCGACGAGAAGAGCTTTGTTGATTTTCACGGGGACAGCTGCATCATCCCGCCCAACAGCTTTGCGCTGGCGCGCACCATGGAGTACTTTCGCATTCCGCGCAACGTGCTCACCATCTGCCTGGGAAAAAGCACTTATGCGCGCTGCGGCATCATCGTCAACGTGACCCCGTTTGAGCCCGAGTGGGAAGGCTACGTCACGCTGGAGTTTTCCAACACCACGCCGCTGCCGGCCAAGATTTACGCCGGTGAAGGCTGTGCGCAAGTGCTGTTTTTTGAGAGCGATGAAGTCTGCGAAATTTCCTACAAAGACCGCGGCGGCAAGTACCAGGGCCAGGTGGGCGTGACGCTGCCGCGCGCCTGAGTTTGGTGCAGTCGGCGCTTGCGCAGCATCATGCTCAACAGAGCGACAGCGCGTACCATCGGCGTCCTATGCTTACAACCCTTTTGTCCCGCTAACGCACCATGAACGCCTGGCTCCATCCCTTTTCTTGGGTTCATCTGGACTGGGTTTTGGTGGTGGTGGCGAGCTGGTTGTTGATCGGGGTGCTGGGTGTGTTTGCGCTGCGGCGCTTCCGGCTGGTGGCGGTGGTGCTGTTCCCGGCGGGCGGGCTCTTGGGTTTGCTGCTGATGGGGGTGGGTATCAGCGCCGCATTCAGCGGGCCGGAGGTGGCCATTTTGCCGATCGGCTTGCCGCAACTGCCGTTTCATTTGCGCCTGGACAGTCTGTCGGCCTTCTTCCTGATCGTCATTGGCGGTGTGTCTGCTGGGGTGTCGGCTTTTGCCGCCGGTTACTTCCGCCAGGGTGAGGGCACGCCACCGGGCTTGATCTGCCTTGAATACCATATTTTTCTGGCCAGCATGGCCATGGTTGTGATCGCCGACGACGCCTATGCCTTTATGGTGGTGTGGGAAACCATGGCCTTTTCCTCGTTCTTCCTGGTGATTGCCAACCACCGCATTCCTGAAATCCGTTTTGCCGGCTACCTGTACATGCTGGTGGCGCACATCGGCGCACTGGGCATTCTGCTGTGCTTTGGTGTCTTGCAGGCCAATACCGGTGACTACACCTTCGCCAACATGCGGGCCCAGCACCTGTCGCCGTTCTGGGGCTCGGTGGCGTTTGTGCTGGCGGTGTTTGGCTTTGGCGCCAAGGCCGGCATTTTGCCGCTGCATGCCTGGTTGCCGGAGGCGCATCCGGCAGCGCCGTCGCCGATGTCGGCCCTGATGAGCGGCGTGATGCTCAAGATGGCGCTGTACGGCATCTTGCGCGTGTCCTTTGACCTGCTGCAAACCAAAATTTGGTGGTGGGGCGTGATGCTGATGGCCATCGGCTTGGCCACGGCGCTGTTCGGCGTTATTTTCTCCACCGTGCAGGTGGAAATGAAACGCCTGCTGGCCTACTCCTCGATCGAAAACGTCGGCTTGATCTGCGCCGGTTTCGGCTTGTCGCTGCTGTTCTCAAGCTACGGCATGCACGCCCTGGCTGCATTGGCGCTGACTGCGGCGCTGTACCACCTGCTGAGCCACGCATTTTTCAAGAGCCTGCTGTTCTGTAGCACCGGTGCTGTGCTGCACGCCACGGGCGAACGAAGCCTGGGCAAATTGGGTGGTTTGATGCGCTACATGCCCTGGGTCGCCTGGCCGACGCTGATTGGCGTGCTGGCCTGCGCCGGCCTGCCGCCCTTTGGTGGCTTCATCGCCGAGTGGCTGCTGCTGCAGAGCTTTTTATTCACCTCTGGGCTGCCGAGCTCCGTTCTCAATATGCTGGTGCCGGTGATGGCGGCCTTGATTGCGCTGATTGCGGCGCTCTCGGGCTACACCATGGTCAAGTATTTTGGCGTCATCTTCCTGGGGCAGCCGCGTGAAGAAAAACTCGCCGGGGCGCACGATGCCGGCCCGTGGGAGCGCGCCGGCATGCTTTGGCTCACGGCGGGCTGTGTCGTGTTGGGGCTGTTCCCCAACCAGGTGATTGCCCTGATTGACCCGGTCACCCAGTTGCTGGTGTCGGCGGGCCTGGCCAAGACGGTCGCCACCAGTGGTTGGCTGCTGGTGCCCGTGAGCGTTGAGCGCGCCAGCTATGCGCCGGCGATCTTCCTGCTTGGCGTGATGTTCTTCTTTGCCTTGACTTACCTGCTGGTGCGCCGTGTCTACAGCGGCCGGATTCGGCGCGCCCCGGCCTGGGACTGCGGTTACCCGTGGCAGGACGCCCGCATGCAGGACTCGGCTGAAGGCTTCGGGCAGCCGATCCGGCAGATTTTCGACCCCATGTTTCGCATGAAGCGCGAGCTGCCTTCGCCCTTTGACGAGCAACCCAGCTACCGCGTGACGGTCGAAGACCCGCTCTGGTACTGGCTCTACCTGCCGATCGCCCGGCTGGTGGAGCGCATCTCGAAAGTCATTGGCATGTTGCAGCAGGGGCGCATTGCGGTCTATCTGATGTACAGCTTCATCACCTTGATCGTGGTGCTTCTGGTGGTGAAGCAATGAGCTGGCTCGGTCTGCTGTCGCAACTGATGGCGATCGTGATGGCGCTGGTCATGGCGCCCCTGCTCTCGGGCTGGGTCAACCAGTGGCGCGCCCGCTTGCAGAACAAGTCGGCGCCCGGTCTGTTGCAGCCCTACCGGGTGTTGCACAAGCTGTTCAACAAGGAATCGGTGCTGGCCGAGCACGCTTCGCCGCTGTTTCGGATGGCGCCCTATATTGTTTTCGGCTGCATGCTGCTGGCCAGCGCCATCATCCCGACCTTGTCGACCGACCTGCCCTTGTCGCCAGCGGCCGACGCCATTGCGCTGGTGGGCTTGTTCGCCCTGGCGCGGGTCTTCATCTCCCTGGCGGCCATGGATGTCGGCACCGCCTTTGGCTCGCTCGGTGCGCGCCGGGAAATGCTGGTCGGCTTTCTGGCTGAACCGGCCTTGCTGATGGTGCTGTTTTGCGCCTCCATGATCTCGCGCTCGACCTCGCTGACCACCATTGTTGAAACGCTGGCGCATCGCGAGTTGGCCATTTACCCGAGCCTGCTGGTGGCTGGCGTGGCGTTCACCATGGTGTCGCTGGCCGAGAACGCGCGGGTGCCGGTGGACAACCCCGACACCCATCTGGAACTCACCATGATTCATGAGTCCATGATTCTGGAGTATTCCGGGCGGCATCTGGCACTGCTGGAGTGGGCGGCCAGCCTGAAGCTGTTTGCCTACTCCTGCATCGGGCTGGCGCTGTTCTTCCCGTGGGGTGTGGCCGAGGCCCATGCGCCACTGGCGCTGCTGCTGGCGCTGCCCGTGCTCGTTGTCAAGCTGGCCCTGGGCGGTGTGCTCCTGGCCCTGATCGAGACCTTGAGCGCCAAGATGCGGATATTTCGTGTGCCGGAGTTCCTGGGTACCGCTTTTCTGTTGGCCGTGATCGGGCTGCTGGTCAACATCTTGCTGGGGGTCGGATGATCAAGCTCGCGCCCCAGTTGATCAACCTGTTTGCGACCCTGATCCTGATGCTGTCGTTCGCCATGATCTCGCAGCGGCGCATCGTCTCCCTGATCAATCTGTTCACCATCCAGGGCGCCGCGCTGGTGGCGGCGTCGGTGCTGCTCGGCTACGTTACGCATCAGCCCGATCTTTACGTGTCAGCCGCCCTGACCCTGCTGCTCAAGGTCATCTTTATTCCGTGGATGCTGCACCGCGTCATCCGCAAGCTCAATGTGCGCTGGGACGTCGACACCCTCATCAACATTCCGACGACCATGCTGGTGGGCATTGCGCTGGTGATTTTTTCCTTCAGCCTGGCCTTGCCGATCTCGCGTCTGTCCACGTCGATGGCGGGCGGCTCCCTGGGGATCGCGCTGGCCTGCGTGCTGCTGTCGTTCCTGATGATGATCACGCGCTCCAAAGCGGTGCCGCAGGTGATCGGCTTCTTGTCGATGGAAAACGGCCTGATATTCGCCGCCACCACGGTCACCAACGGCATGCCGATGATTGTCGAGTTTGGCATTGCGCTCGATGTGCTCGTGGGCGTGCTGATTCTGGGTGTGTTCATGTTCCAGATTCGCGAGAAGTTCGACAGCCTGGACATTCACAACCTCGAAACCCTCAAGGAAGACTGACCGTGTCCACCCTGTTTTTTGTCCTGGGTTTCCCGTTGCTGGGCGGTGCCGTGCTGGCGCTGATCGGGCACCGGCAGTACGCCCGCGACATTAACGTGGCTTTTAGCCTGGGCACCTTTCTGGCAGCCTGCGTGCTCACCGCTGAAATCATTGCGGAGGGTCCGATCTTGGTCTGGCATGACCAGTTTTTCATCGACGCGCTCAATGTGTTCATGGTCACGCTCACCGCCTTTGTCGGCATGACAACGGCGATATTTTCGCGCCCGTACATGCGCATAGAGCAAGACCACGGCAAGATGACACCCCCGCGCATGCGCCTGTACCACAGCATGTACCAGTTGTTCAGCTTCACCATGCTGCTGGGCTTCACGACCAACAACCTGGGCATTCTGTGGGTAGCGATGGAGGCGGCGACCCTGACCACCGTGCTGCTGGTCAGCGTGTACCGCACCGCTGCGAGTCTGGAGGCGGCCTGGAAATACTTTATTTTGTGTGGCGTGGGCATTGCGCAGGCCCTGTTTGGCACCGTGTTGCTCTACATGGCAGCCGAAAAAGTGCTCGGCCCGCACGGGGCCACGCTACTGTGGACCAATCTGGATGCGATCAAGGGCCAGCTTGACCCGTCCATCATCACGCTGGCGTTTGCTTTTTTGCTGATTGGTTACGGTACCAAGGTCGGCATGGTGCCCCTGCACAGCTGGTTGCCCGATGCCCATGCCGAAGGCCCGACGCCGGTGTCGGCGGTGCTGTCGGGCTTGTTGCTCAATGTGGCGATGTACGCGCTCTTACGCTGCAAGGTGCTGACCGATGGCGCCTTGCATAACCAGCTGGCGGGCCAGCTCATGATGGGTTTCGGCCTGCTGTCGGTGGTGGTGGCGACCTTCTTCATCTCCCGGCAAAAAGACGTCAAGCGCATGTTTTCTTATTCGTCGATCGAGCACATGGGTTTGATCACTTTTGCCTTTGGCATGGGCGGGCCGGTGGCCAACTTTGCCGGTCTGTTGCACATGACGGTGCATTCGCTGATCAAGTCGGCGATCTTCTTTGCAGTGGGGCACGCCACGCAAAAAGCCGGCACGCAGGTCATGAGCGAGATTCGCGGCCTGATCAAGGTCAATCCGACCATCGGCTGGGGCCTAATCCTGGGCGTGATGGCGATTCTGGGCATGCCGCCGTTCGGCGTGTTTGCCAGCGAATTTTTGATATTGACCACCGCCATGCGCGAGCAGCCCTGGGCGGCGCCATTTCTGTTTGTGTCGCTCGGTGTGGCCTTTGCCTCGATGCTGATCCGGGTCTTGCCGATGGTGTTTGGCGAGACCACGCTCAAACCTCTGGCGCACCCGCCAGCCCTGGTGCCGGTGTTCGTGCACCTGGGGCTGGGCCTGGTGCTGGGCTTGTACATTCCGCCTTATCTGAACGCTTGGTATGTCGAAGCCGCGCGCATGCTGGGAGGTTGAGCTGATGAAGATTTCTGGCTTCGATGTTGAATTGCAGCGCCTGATGGCCCCGGTGCCGATCTGGCATGCGCAGGTCAGCGTGGACGAATGGCGCGCCGGCGCTGCCGCCGTGCGCGAGGGCGGCGGACGCTTGCTGGCGATGTGGGGTGGGGCCGGGCTGGGCGATGCGCCGCAGCCGGTCGCCTGCGCGGCCTTTGTCGTGCTGGAGGGCTTGCTCTGGCTGGAGTTGCCTCTGGACGACGAACAACCGACTTACCCCGACTTGCTGCCTTTCTTTCCCGCTGCCGCCCGCATGCAGCGCGCTGCCGCTGACATGTCGGGCATTCTGACCAAGGGCAGCAAAGACCAGCGCCCGTGGCTGAACCATGGCGCCTGGCCGCTTGATTATTTCCCGCTGCGCCATGGGGCTGAGGCACCGGCGTCCTTTCCCGGTTCGGACTTGATCAACTACCCGTTTGTGCGCGTCGAAGGCGATGGCGTGCATGAAATTGCCGTGGGCCCGGTGCATGCGGGCATCATCGAGCCGGGGCATTTTCGCTTCTCGGTGGTTGGTGAAAAAGTGTTGCGCCTGGAGCAGCGCCTGGGCTACACGCACAAGGGCATCGAGCAGCGCATGACGCAGTTGGACCCTTTGCTGGCCAGTCGCCTGGCGGGTCGGGTCTCGGGTGATTCGACGGTGGCTTACGCCTGGGGTTATTGCATGGCACTGGAGTCGGCCAGCGCCTGCGCGGTGCCGCCGCGCGCCTTGTGGATGCGCGCCTTGATGCTCGAGCGCGAACGCGTCGCCAGCCATCTGGGCGATCTGGGGGCCTTGGGCAACGACGCCGCCTTCGCCTTTGGCCTGGCGCAGTTCTCGCGCCTGCGCGAAGACTGGCTGCGCTTGTCCAAGGAGATGTTTGGCCACCGTTTGATGATGGACTGCGTGCTGCCCGGCGGCGTGACGCATGACATTCATGGTGCGCATATTGACCAACTAACCCGGCAGTGCGACGCCGTGGCGCGCGAGGTGCAGACCCTGCATGCCATCTACGAAGAGCATGCGGGCTTGCAGGATCGTTTCATGACCACCGGGCGCGTCAGCCCGGCGCTCGCAGCCCAACTGGGCCTGACCGGTCTGGCCGGGCGCGCCAGTGCGCAAGCCTGGGACCTGCGCTGCGATCATGCGGCCGCGCCCTATGACGTTTTGCAGGTCAAGATGGCCACGCACCGCAATGGCGACGTGGCCGCCCGGGTGGCGGTGCGTTTTGACGAAGTGCTGGAGTCGCTGCGCTTGATCAAACTGATTCTGGCGGGTCTGCCGGCCGGTCCCTTGCGCCAGGAGCTGGTCTTGCCCGCGCAGGCTGCTCGCGGCGTGGGTTGGGTCGAAGGCTGGCGCGGCGAGATATTTGTGGCGCTGGAGCTGAGCGGTGCCAGCAGCGAGCAGCGCATTCGCCGTTGCCATTTGCATGATCCGTCCTGGCAGAACTGGCCGGTGCTGGAGCACGCCATCATCGGCAACATCGTGCCGGACTTTCCGCTCATCAACAAGTCGTTCAACCTCAGCTACTCGGGCCACGATTTATGATTTGGAGAATCGTCAAGCAAATTGCCAAGAACGGCATTCGCACCGAGCCCGCACCCGATATCGGGGAGGCCGTCGCCAACGAGATTGGGCGCTTACAGGCCGAGGTGCTGGCCATTTTGGGCCAGTCGCTGGCGATTCGCATGGTGGATGCCGGCTCATGCAACGGCTGCGAGCTTGAAATCAATGCGCTGGGCAACCCCTACTACAACATCGAGGGCCTGGGCATCAAGTTCGTTGCCAGCCCACGCCACGCCGACATGCTGCTGGTGACCGGCCCGGTGTCCCGGAACATGGTGACCGCGCTCAAGCGCACCTATGACGCCATTCCTGAACCCAAACTGGTTGTCGCGGTGGGCGATTGCGGTTGCGATGGCGGTATTTTTGGCGAAAGCTATGCCAGTTGTGGCCGTGTGTCGAACGTGATCCCGGTCGATTGGGTGGTGCCGGGCTGCCCGCCACCACCGCTAGAAATATTGCGCGGCATCCTGAGCGCGGTGCGTCGGCGGATTGCGTAGCCCGACTCATCTCCTGCGGGCGAGCGTTGTTTGAAGGCGGGCGAGAGGGTAAAAGCCATGTGGGGTGAACCGAAAACCAGGTCAGTCAAGTGTTGGCAGCCGGGGACTTTGTGGAGATATGTCATGGCAACGAAACCAAAATTCAAAAGTGATGCTTTTGCGGTGATTCATGCCTCTACAACTGCATTGGAAAAGTAGGCGCAATCGATGGAACCACAATGCCCACGATTGACGTCCAATCGCAGCACCTGTGTGACTTCTTTGCAGCGTCTACCGGGTAATGGCGACCGGCACCTTTCCGGCAGTCCCATGCATTGCCAGTCCGAAGCCGTTCGTGAACTTTGTGTTGGTGCCCATTGCCGCCCTTGGGTTACACAAAATGTGAGTCCAAAAGCGGTCATGCCTATTGACTGAGCTCGCACGCCATTCACACTCATTGATCAGCCCCAAAATTGGACGTCAACCCTGATCCACGCAGGTTCTCAGCAATTTGATCGACCAGCGCGCGTGCGCGAGCTTGTCGATCATTTTGGCCACGTCCATCTCCCAGTGCCGCGGCAACCCGAGCGAGTGCCCGGTGGCACTCCCATGCGAGTCGGACGCGTCCGATCTGCTCCGCTAGCGTCAGCGCCAGCGTCAATTCCTTGCGCGCAGATTCATACACATGGGCAGCAAGCCAGGCCAGACCGCGCAGACGATGCGCTTGACCCATCAGTTCGCGCAGCTCGCCACGCGATGCCAGCGCCAGCAACTGGTCCGCATAGCTGACGCATCCCTCCGTGTCGCCATTCACCAGCGCCAACTCGGCGAATGCCTCCAGGCAGTGCAAAGTCGACCAGACTTCGCTGTGATCTTGTGAGTATTGCAAGGCCGCCTGTAAAGCGGCACGATCTATAGGAATACCGAGCCGCAATTGTGCAATCACCAGATTGGCGCGCAGCTTGGGTAGCCAGTAAATGATTCCCGCATCGTGCGCGAGCTTCAGGCCACGCTCGAAGTGCTGCAAGGCCTGCCCGTGCAAATTCAAGTCAAGAAACAGACAACCAAACGCATCATTTGCCATGATCTGGTACCGGACCAGTCGCAGTGTCTCCAGCCGAGGCAGCGCTTCGTTCAAATCCACCCATGCCTCGCCAAATTTTCCGAGTGCCACTTGCACATTGGCGCGTCCAATCAGTGTAGGACCCAGGTGCCATTGCAGGTCAGCGGTGCGGGCAATGCTGAGCGCTGCATCGAAGTAAGACAACGCCCGAGAGTAGTCAGCCAGCCCCGTATGACCGGTGCAGGCCCAAGCGATCATCATCAGGTTCTCCGACTCATAACTCCTGTCGTCGATGCCGCGTGCCAGCTCAAGAGAGCGCGAGAATGACACGATGGCTGCAGCCGGTTCGGCGCTGGCGAAATAAGCCTCCCCCCGGCCATGAAAAGCCTGTACGGCCACCAGGTCCGTCAGGCCCAAACGCTCACAGATATCCACCGCTTGCTGGTGGTACGCAATCGCCAAATCGTTGCGCCCATTGCTCCAGGCGACCGTACCCAAGTGGTACAAGGTATCGGCCGCATGCCGTTCATCGCCCATAGCGCACGACGCCTTGAGCGCCTCATCCAGGCAGACAATGGCCTGCTGGTAGGCATCAGCGCGCCGATAGGCCATACCGAGTTGGATCAAGACATCACGCGCATGCGCATGCTCGCCCAGCGCGCGCGCCGCATCAATCACTCGCTGAAAGTCCGCCACAGCACCGTCGATCTGACCGACCTGCGCACGCGCCGCGCCGCGCTGCTCGTAAAGGGCAAGTTGTTGCGCTTGCGTCGCCGCCTCTGAATGGACTTGCAGCAAGGCCACCGCGCGATCAAACCATTGCAGCGACTCGCGCATGGCAAACAGCTTCTGCGAGTGGTCGGCAGCCAAGCCAAAGTAATGCACGGCTTTGGACCACACGTGACCGCGCTCGTAGTGTTCGCCGAGACGGGCAACACGCTCATGCAAATTGCTTGATGAATGCTGCTCCAGCATTTCTGCCACGGCACGATGCAGCAACACACGTCGGGCCGTGCCGATATCGCGGTAGACCACCTCTCGCACCTTGTCGTGGCTGAAATCATAGAAGCCCCACTCGGGGTCTTCGCGCAGCAACCGGCGCCTCACCAGAGACTCCATGGTGTGCAGAAAAATCTCCTCGGGTGAGTGGGTCAAAGTGAGCAAAGTTTCGAAGTCAAAACGGCGCCCGAGCACTGCTGCCAAATCGAGCAGCGGCCGATCTTCATGTGGCAGGCGGGCCAGACGCACACGCACCGAGTCACGCAAGGTGTCTGGCAGTGGCAGGCTGGCTGCGTCGCTGGCCGCGCCGTTGACTTCTCTCAGGGAATGCATGAGCGACCACAGAAAGAACGGATTTCCGTCTGATTCGTCATGCAGTCGGGCCGCGAGATGGGGTGCGCTGAGTTTCGGGTCGTTCAACTTGGCGAGCAATTCTTCGGTATCCCCCGGTCCGAGCCGCGCCAGCGCCATGTGCCGCGTGTGCGGTTCACGACGCAGGCTCTCCAGCAGACTGGCGAGGCGTTGATTGTTGTCAAGTTCTTCGTCCCGGTAGGCGCAGGCAAAGAGAACCGGTCGATTCACAATCTGGCGCGCCAGAAAATGCAGAAATTGCAGGCTGGCGTCGTCGGCCCATTGAATGTCGTCGATCATGACAATCAACTGTCGGCCTTGTGCCAGCGCGTCAAAGAGCTTTGCCAAGGCCTGAAACAAGCGCGCCTGGCGCGCCTCGGGGTAGTCCGCTGACAAAGGCTGCAGGTCAAGCAGGCGGTCGGTCATGGCCGGCACCAGCGCGGCGATCTCAGCCAGCAGCGTCGGCGTGATCTGGCGCAACCGCTCCTCGGGGGCGGTCCGGCACGCTTGAGTGGCAAGGTCAATGACCGGTTGATAGGCAATGGCATGCTCAATTTCGTAGCAGTTCGTGGCCAGCACAGGCAAAGCCCGCTGCTGCGCATAAGCCGCCACCTCGGTCATGAGCCAGCTCTTGCCGATGCCGGCTTCACCTTCGATCAGCACCACATGACCACAGCCCGTGGTGAGCCTGGCGATCAGGCCGAGAAACTGACCATACTCGTTGTGGCGCCCAACAAAGGGGGACTTTTGATCGCCTGCATGGTCCAGCGCATCGCCGGCAGCAGCAGCGGTCATAGCGGCGATGGGCACATCAGCCAGCGGCAAGCGGTCAGACGTTTGCAGGGTGCGCGCGGCTTGCAGAAATGCCGCTCGCTCCTGCGCGGGAATGGCGAGATGCTCGGCCAGGCGTTGCGCCAGTCCTCGCGACGGGCGGCGCTCCTCGGCTTCAATTTTTTTGATGGCGGCCTGTGAACAACTGACTCTTTGTGCCAGCGCGTCCTGCGTCAGGTCAAGCGCCTTGCGTCGTCGTCGCAGCCAGTATCCGAAAGAGTTGCCCTGCTCATTCATCTGCGGCCCCTGTCCATGTTGCCCCGGTCGTGGAATTATGTTCCTGCACCCTGCATTTGTCCCCTTTTTTGTCTCCCTGTTTGTCTATTTCCGGGTGACCCGATGTCGATGCCACAGGTGTGCAATACCTCTGCGAGGTCCTGGATTGCAAAAGCCTCGATCACGCAGCGTCTTTCAACTCAACAGGAGAATCAAACATGCGAATCGCCAAAGATAACGTGGACATCAAGATGGAGATACCCGGTGCCGTCATTCGTCAGCGAACGGATTTTGGCGATGCGACCGGATTGGGCAAGATCAGCGGCGAGTACTTCAGCCTTTCAGCGGGCGTCGATACCACCCCCTTGTTTCAGGGACTGGAAGGCAATATGTGCCAGTGCCCGCACTGGGGCTTCGTCGTGCGCGGCCAACTCACCACGACCGACGCACACGGCGCGCAGGAAACCGTCAAGGCGAATGATCTGTTTTACTGGCCCCCGGGGCACAACGTCAAAGTCGAGGCAGACGCGGACATTGTCATGTTCAGCCCTCAGCATGAGCACAGCCATGTCATCAACCACATGATTGAAAAAGTCAAAGGCTGAGCCCCCGTCGTAAGTTGGGCGAACCGAGACGAAGTTAACCCGAATGGCACTTACATAAGCGGCATGACGTCGAGGTCACGAGCGTAAGCACTTGAATTTGAATACAAAAAGAGGTGACTGACCCGTGGATT
>NZ_JAAFHA010000006.1 GCF_010365055.1 Rhodoferax sp. | reverse complement strand
GGCTTGCGCGACGGCCTGTTCACGGCGGTCAAGAGCTTTATCGAGCTGCATTCGCTCTTGCCCAAAGGCGTGAAGCTGATGCCCGAAGACGTGTTTGCCCGCGCCAGCTACGTGTTGTCGGCCAAGGTGCTGGACCCGCAGTTTCAAGGCCAGATCAAGGAGCGGCTGAACTCGCGCGATGCGGTGCGGCTGGTGTCGAGCTTTGTCCGACCGGCCCTGGAGCTGTGGTTGAACCAGCACGTCGAGTACGGCAAGAAGCTGGCGGAACTGGCGATCAAGGCGGCGCAGTTCCGCCAGAAAGCGGGCCAGAAGGTCGAGAAGCGCAAGGGCTCGGGTGTAGCCGTATTGCCGGGTAAGCTGACCGATTGCGAAAGCCGCGACCTGGCTTACAACGAGGTCTTTCTGGTCGAGGGCGACTCGGCCGGTGGCAGCGCCAAGATGGGGCGCGACAAGGAGAGCCAGGCGGTTTTGCCGCTGCGCGGCAAGGTGCTCAACACCTGGGAGGTCGAGCGTGACCGCCTGTTTGCCAACAATGAAATTCACGATATTTCGGTGGCGATTGGCGTTGATCCGCATGGGCCCAACGATTCGCCCGATTTGAGCGGGCTGCGCTACGGCAAGGTCTGCATTTTGTCGGATGCCGACGTGGACGGCTCGCACATCCAGGTGCTGCTGCTGACGCTGTTTTTCAAGCATTTCCCCAAGTTGATCGAGACCGGCCATATTTTTGTGGCACGCCCGCCGCTGTTTCGGGTCGATGCGCCTGCACGCGGCAAGAAGCCCGCCTCCAAGGCCTATGCGCTCGATGAGGGCGAGCTGACCGCCATTCTGGACAAGCTGCGCAAGGAAGGTGTGCGCGAGGGCGCCTGGAGCATCAGCCGCTTCAAAGGCCTGGGCGAGATGAATGCCGAGCAGTTGTGGGATACCACCTTGAACCCCGACACCCGGCGCTTGCTGCCGGTGCAGTTGGGCAGCATCGATCTTCTGCAAACGCAAAATTTGTTCACCCAACTGATGGGCAAGGGCGAGGCGGCGGCCCGGCGCGAGCTGATGGAATTGCATGGCGATACGGTCGAGATCGATATTTAGAATTTTTTAAGACTTTTAGGGCTCTAGCCCCCGTCCTGTATGCATTAGTAGCTATTATTTTTATACGGTAATCGCTGTCTTCATGGTGTCGCTGCGCAGCAGCCGGGTTTGGCTGCCTCCTCATGCTGGAGTACCAGAAATCGTCGGCCGCCCAACCCAGCCACTGCGCGGGTCCGTTTGAAATTTTTGCTTTGATTTAATGAAATCCGACTACTGTTTTCTATGACTGATCAACTAATTTTTGACATTGCACCACTGGCCGAGCCTGAGGGTGACGATGCGCTGAATCTGGCGACCTACGCCCAGCGTGCCTACCTGGAATACGCCCTGAGCGTGGTCAAGGGTCGCGCCTTGCCCGATGTTTGCGACGGCCAGAAACCTGTGCAGCGGCGCATTTTGTACGCCATGAGTCGCATGGGCTTGGGATATGGTGGCCCCAACGGCAATACGGGGGCCAAGCCGGTCAAATCGGCTCGGATAGTCGGTGACGTGCTGGGGCGCTTTCACCCACATGGGGACTCCTCGGTGTATGACGCTGCGGTGCGCATGGCGCAGGACTTTTCACAGCGCTACCCTTTGATTGACGGCCACGGCAACTTCGGCTCGCGTGACGGCGACGGCGCCGCCGCGATGCGTTACACCGAGGCGCGTTTGGCCAAGATCACCGGGCTGCTGCTCGATGAAATCGACGAAGGCACGGTCGATTTCGTTCCCAACTACGACGGATCGACGCAGGAGCCCAGCCAGTTGCCGGCGCGCTTGCCCTTCAACCTGCTCAATGGCGCCAGCGGCATTGCGGTCGGGCTCGCCACCGAAATCCCGAGCCACAACCTGCGCGAGGTGGCCGATGCCTGCATCGCGCTGATCAAGTCGCCCCAGCTCAGCGAGGCGGAGTTGTTCGCGCTGATTCCCGGCCCGGACTACCCCGGTGGCGGCCAGATCATCAGCAGCGCGGAAGACATTGCCGACGCTTACCGCAGCGGCCGCGGCTCGCTCAAATGCCGGGCGCGCTGGAAGATTGAAGACCTGGCGCGCGGCCAGTGGCGCCTGGTGCTGACCGAGTTGCCGCCGGGGGTCAGCACGCAGCGGGTGTTGGAGGAAATTGAAGAACTGAGCAACCCCAAGATCAAGGCCGGCAAAAAGGCCCTGTCGTTGGAGCAAAACCAGCTCAAGGCGACGCTCCTGTCGGTGCTCGACGGCGTGCGCGATGAATCGAGCAAAGACGCCGCCGTGCGTCTGGTGTGCGAGCCCAAGACCAGCAAGATCAGCCAGCAGGAGCTCATCACCACGCTGCTGGCGCACACCAGTCTGGAGAGCTCCAGCCCGATCAACCTGACCATGATCGGGTTGGATGGCCGGCCGACGCAAAAGTCCTTGCGTCAGATGCTGACCGAGTGGATCGCGTTCCGCCAGCAAACCATCGAGCGGCGCTCGCAACACCGCCTGGACAAGGTGCTGGACCGCATCCATATCCTGGAAGGGCGCGCACTGGTGCTGCTCAATATCGACGAAGTGATCGCCATCATTCGCCAGGCCGACGAGCCCAAGGCGGCGCTGATCGCCCGGTTTAACCTGTCGGACCGGCAGGCTGAGGACATATTGGAAATCCGCCTGCGCCAACTGGCGCGGCTGGAGGCGATCAAGATCGAGCAGGAGCTGGCCGGACTGCGCGGCGAGCAGCAAAAGCTCGAAGAAATCCTGGGCAGCCCAGCCACCTTGCGCCGCCTGATGATCAAGGAAATTGAGCTTGATGCCAAAACCTTTGCCGACCCGCGCCGCACGCTGATCCAGACCGAGAAAAAAGCGGTGCTCGAAGTCAAGGTGGTGGATGAGCCAGTGACGGTGGTGGTGAGTCAAATGGGCTGGGTGCGTGCGCAAAAAGGCTGGGCCAGCGAGCGCGCTGTCAACGGCGGCCTACCGGCGGAATACAACTTCAAGGCTGGTGACGCGCTTTACGACACCTTTGAATGCCGCACGGTCGACACGCTGCTGGTGTTTGGCAGCAATGGCCGGGTCTATTCGGTGGCGGTGGCATTGTTGCCAGGCGCGCGCGGTGACGGTCAACCGATCACGAGCCTGATTGAGTTGGAGAGTGGCACCGCGCTGCTGTATTACTTTGCCGGCCCGGCCACGGCGACCCTGCTGCTGAGCAGTTCGGGCGGCTACGGTTTTATGGCGTCGGTGGAGAACATGAGTTCGCGCCTGAAGGCGGGCAAGGCCTTCGTCACCTGCAACGCAGGCGAAACCTTGTGCAAGCCGTCACCGGTGGCGGGCGGCTCGGGGTCTGTGCCGTGGGTCGCTGCCACGCACGTGGCTTGCGCCTCAACTGGCGGACGCATTTTGACCTTCGAGATCGACCAGCTCAAAACCATGGCCACCGGCGGGCGCGGGCTGATGCTGATTGATCTGGAAGACAAGGACACGCTGGCCGGCGCTTGCGCTTACCTGCGCAGCGTCAAGATCGAAGGCATCGGGCGCGGTGGCAAAGCGCGCGACGAGACGCTGGAGATTCGCAGCCTCAACAACGCGCGGGCGGTGCGCGGGCGCAAAGGAAAGGTCGCTGATCTGGGCTTCAAGCCGACGACGGTCACGCGCGTGGCTTGAGGTTGCACGCCAGGCATGTCGCAAAGCATGGGGGCTGGTATGGCTGGGGACCGATTTCTGGGCCTTTGACAGCATGAGGGCCCTGGCCATGCCAGCCCCCATGCCACTTTACTGGATGAATTGCACCGGGATTCAGGTGTCGATGGAAGCGCTCCAGCGCTGGTCCCAGTCGTGGACCTGGCCGCTGCGGGCTTTTTCGGTGTCGCGGCGGTCGCGCTTGGTGGGGCGGCCTTGCGTCAGGCTCAGGGCCGGTTCCGGTGCCAGGCGGCGTTGCTCGGCGGCAAGGGCGCGGCTGGCGATGGACTCGGCGGTTTCCTGGAACAGCAGCGCGGCCACGGGCGCCGGGCCGCGCTTGTCACTGATGCCTTGCACGACCACGGTGCGGGTGATGGGGCCGGTGCGCAGCAGCAGCGTGTCGCCGACTTTGACTTCACGCGCCGGTTTGACCGCCACGCCGTTGACATGCACCCGGCCCTTGTCAATTTCTTCGCTGGCCAGACTGCGCGTTTTGTAAAAGCGGGCGGCCCACAGCCATTTGTCGATGCGCAATCGTTCCATTAGCTGGCACGCTTGATGGGTGATGGACGTGACACGACCAGATACCAGTCAATTTTCTGGCAGGTCGTGCAGCGTGATGAGATGCATGAAGGCTGCCAAGACCTCGTGCTTGAAGCCAATCCGGGTTCTGCCGACACCGTCACCGCCATTGAGAATCAGTTGATGCAAGTACTCGACGCAATCCTTGTGACCCCAAAACATGTCGATGGCGCTGGCGATGCGCGCGTGATGGGTGCGGATGACTGCCATCTCGTGGTCAATCTGGAATTGCCGCGGCAACTCCTGAATCGGCAGGGGCCGCGTGGTCTCATCCGCTTCATTGTTGATGAGTTCTGGAAAGAAGCCTGCGTATTTGCTATTGGTCATGGCTTGTGGTACTTGAGGTGTGCCTGCGCAGCAGGGTCGGCTTGCTCACAAAATGCAGTATTACAACGGAGACGTTCATCAGGGCCATCGCGTGATTCTGTCACTATTTTCTGGGCGGCGGCGGAGCCGGGCTTCGAGTTCATCAAGATCGAACGGTTTGGGCAGGGAGTCGTCGACACCGGCGTCGCCAGACCGTCTTCCACCAGCAGCAGTTTCATGGGTCAAGCCAGCACGTCGACGACGCTGGTCATGGTTGCTTGCTTGTGTTGGCTAAGCAGCTGCCAGGCGCCAGAGCGAGGTCACTTCACGCGACCTGGCATCGGCCAGCGGGTCGCTGGCATCCGACGCCTTGGGGTGCTGCGGTTTGGCATCGATGCGGCTCACCACGCGCAGGCCGTTAGCCTCGAACGCCGCCAGCAGTTCTTCGCGCGTGCGCAGACCCAGATGTTCGGCCAGGTTGGACAAGATCAGCCAGCCTTCCCCTTTGGGGGCGAGGTGGGCGGTCAGTCCCTTCAGAAAGCCGGTCAACATGCGCCCGCCTTCGTCGTACACCGCGCGTTCAATCGGCGAGCTGGGCCGCGCGGGCAGCCAGGGTGGGTTGCACACCACGAGCGAGGCTTGCCCCTCTGGAAACAGATCCGTCTGCACCAGTTGAACCTTGTCGGTTACGTTCAAACGCGTCAGGTTGTCCCGCGCGCAGGCCAGCGCCCGGGGGTCTTGATCGGTGGCCACAATCTGGCGGACGCCGCGCCGCGCCAGCACGGCGGATAGCACGCCGGTGCCGGTACCAACGTCAAACGCGATCAATGCCTGCCCGCTCGGGGGTTTGGGCAAATGCGCGGTGGCAACCAGATGGATGTATTCGCCACGCACCGGGGAGAACACGCCGTAATGCGGATGAATACGGTTGTGGGGAGGCTCGCCGAGCGCAGCAATTTCAACGCCTTTGCGGCGCCATTCGTGCGCGCTGGTGATGCCCAGCAATTCACGCAAGGAGACCACCGAGACGCCCGCAGGTTCATTCGCTGGGCCCCATGCCTCGGTGCAGGCAAGCTTCACGTCTGGCGCGCGGCGCAGGGGAATGCTGTAGTCGGCATTGACTGGAATCAACAGCATGCCCAGCATGCGCGCCCGCTGCGACTGCGCCAGGCGGTGCAGGTGAAAGGCCTGCGCCACCGGCACTGGCGTGGCTGCCTTTTTGCGCTTGCGCGTGGGAACCTGGTCCGTGCGGCGTGCCAGGGCCTGCAGCAGCTGCTTGGCATTCTGAAAATCGCCGCGCCAGAGCAGGGCCGTACCTTCGCAGGCCAGTCGGTAGGCAATGTCGGCGGTGGTGGTGTCATCGGCCAGCACGACTCGTTTGGGCGGTGGTGCACCGCGCTCCGAGCGCCAGCGCGCTGAACGCTCCTGCTCGGCCTCAAGCCAGCGGATCACAGGCGGCGGGTTGGTGGCAGGTTCTGTAGCGACAGGGGAAGGTGAATTAGGCATCGGCTGGGTCATTCGCAGAAAAATGGAGATTGCGTGTTTTAACAGATGGGCCAACTCAATCGGCGTGTCGGTATTTTCCCTGGCGTAAATAGACACTTTCGGACACCCGATCGGCCGCCAGGGCTCGCATGCTGGGCATGCTGTTGATTCCAGTCAATGCCGACTACAGCATTCCCCTGCGCCGCGCGCCAGACGTGAAGCTTGCCTGCACGAATGAACCTGCGGCTAGGCCGGCCTGAATCTGTTGTCCTTTTTTCAGCCCGCCATTAATTTGTGCACCAAGTCCCCGGTGTTGGATGCCTTGTATTTGCGCATCAGGCGGGCGCGGTAAATTTCAACCGTCCGGTGGCTGATGGCCAGCGTTTTGCCGATTTCCTTGCTGGTCAATCCATCCATCAGGTGCGCCGCCACCTCGCGTTCGCGCGCCGTCAACTCCGCCTTGACCGGGCGGCGCGAGCTCAGGTCTTTGAAGGTCCAGATACCGGTTTCATGCGGTGCGTCCGGGTTGAGCGCGCGGCCGGTGACATGACACCAGAATGTTTCACCGTTGGCGCGCTTCATGATGCGGTCGTCGGCGTAGGTGCCGTTGCGGTTCAACAAGGGGGCAATGCGCGAGCCCGTGCGCTCAAATTCAATGGCGCTGGGGTACAGCACCTGAAAGGACTGACCCACCAATAATTCACGCGAGGCACCAAACATCTCGCACAGGTGGCGGTTGCAGTCCAGCATGGTGCGGTTGCTTGAGAGGGCGAGGCCGACGGGCGCCAGATCGAAGGCAAGACGGTAATCGATATCCATGCGGTGTGGGCGAGCAATACTTAGGGTTTGTACTTTACGGAAAACTACGTATGAAGTTAGGTAGTATCGTAAGGCCATTATTTCTTTGAAGGAGATTGCACAGTGAACAAAATTTACCCTAACGCGGCCAAAGCACTGGAAGGCATCGTCAAAGATGGCCAGTTGCTGGCCGTTGGCGGCTTTGGTCTGTGTGGCATTCCCGAGGCCCTGATTGACGCCCTGTGTGCCAGCGGCGTCAAAGACCTCACCGTCATTTCCAACAATGCTGGCGTTGATGGCTTTGGCTTGGGCAAGCTCCTTGACACGCGCCAGATCACCAAAATGATCTCCAGCTACGTCGGTGAGAACAAGGAATTTGAACGCCAGTACCTGTCGGGCGAACTGCAGTTGGACTTCACGCCGCAAGGCACGCTGGCTGAAAAGCTGCGTGCTGGCGGCGCTGGCATTCCCGCTTTCTATGTGCGCACCGGCGTGGGCACGCTGGTGGCTGAGGGCAAAGAAACGCGCGAGTTTGATGGCCATACGTACATCATGGAGCGAGCGCTCGTGCCCGAGGTGTCCTTGGTCAAGGCCTGGAAGGCTGACAAGAGCGGCAATCTGCTGTTCAGGCGCACGGCGCGCAATTTCAACCCGGCGGTGGCGATGGCCGGCAAAATCACGGTGGTTGAGGTTGAAGAAATCGTTGAGGTGGGCACCTTCGACCCGGATTCGGTTCACTTGCCAGGAATTTACGTACACCGGATTGTTCTCAATGCGCATCCCGAGAAGCGGATTGAGCAGAGAACGATCACCGAAACATCGACCAAGAAAGCAGGAGTCTGATCATGGCCTGGACACGCGAACAAATGGCTGCCAAAGCGGCAGAAGAGCTTAAAGACGGTTTTTACGTCAACCTCGGCATCGGTTTGCCCACCCTGGTGGCGAACTTTGTGTCACCCGACATTGAAGTCTGGCTGCAAAGTGAAAACGGCATGCTGGGAATCGGTCCGTTTCCCACCGAAGACGAAGTCGACGCCGACCTGATCAACGCCGGCAAACAGACCGTGACCACGATCCCCGGTTCGTCCATCTTTGGCAGCCACGACAGCTTTGCCATGATCCGTGGCGGCAAGATCAACCTGAGTATTCTGGGTGCCATGCAGGTGAGCGAGAAAGGCGATCTGGCCAACTGGATGATCCCCGGCAAGATGGTCAAAGGCATGGGCGGTGCGATGGACCTGGTGGGCGGCGTCAAGAGCGTCGTCGTGCTGATGGAACACGTGGCCAAGAAGAAGGATGGCACCATTGATTTGAAAATCTTGCCCAGCTGCACGTTGCCATTGACCGGTGTCGGCGTGGTGGACCGCATCATCACCGACCTGGCCGTGCTGGACGTGACGCCGCATGGCCTGAAAGTGGTGGAGATGGCCCCGGGCGTAACGCTCGAAGAACTGCAGGCCAAGACCGGCGTGCAACTGCATTAAACGGTGCTCTAAGCGACTTGCGTCGCCGCCCAGGAAATGCGCGCAAATTCGCGTTGCAGTTGAGCGCGAACGTCCTGGTCAAAGTTCTTCAGCGGGTTGCTCTGCCGTATTTCGTCGATTGAAATCAGCTGGCCTTTACGGGCGAAAAGAATGCTGTTGCTTTTTTTCTGTGAGGCGACTTCCAGCAAATTGCCGTCAAAAGCCAGCCGGATGCGTGCGGTGAACAGGGCGTGTTGGGGATCGTCATGGTGCAGGTTGGCTACCATGACACCTTGCGGTGAGAGCGCCTGATAGCAGTCGTTGTAAAAGCGTTGTGAACACAGGCTGGGCGCCAGCCCCGCGCTGTCAAAGCCGTCAACCAGCAGCACGTCATAACCGATGGAGTTGTTGGCTGCGGCGTCACGGACAAAGTCGGCCCCGTCAGCGCAAACAAGCTCGATGCGCTGGGCATCTTCCGGCACTTCAAACTCGTGACGCAGCGCAATCACCTGCGGGTTGATCTCGACCATCGTCAGGTGTGCGTTGGGCAGGTGGCGGTAGCAAAACTTCAGTAGCGACCCACCGCCGAGTCCAATCATGGCAATGCGGGCCGGTCGACTGTTCAACAGCAAAAAGCCCATCATCGTGCGCGTGTAATCCACCTCCAGTTGGTTGGGATGCGCACTGCACATGCGGCTTTGCAGTTGGTCGAGCGTGAAATACAGGGATTTATGACCATCGGCCGAGAAAATGAAAGGTGCATCCCCTGCCGATGCGTCGACTTGGGGCTTAGACATCACGACGGGACGGCGCGTCCGCGCAGGACCGCGGCCCTGAGCAGCGGCAGACGGTCGTTGCCGAAATACATGTCGTCGCCGAGGAAAATGGTGGGCGAACCAAAGCCGCCACGCGCAATCACTTCTTCGGTGTTCGCTTTGAGCTGCGCCTTGATGGCAGGTTGCCCGATGCCGGCCAAGAACGCGTCTCCATCGACACCGACTTGGCCGCAGATTTCAATAAGCACGGCGTCCTGCGAAATGTCTTCTTCGCGCGTCCAGTAGGCTTCAAATACCGCCGTGGCAAAAGGCAGCAGCTTGCCCTGCGGCTCCAGCCAGAGGCAGCCGCGCATGGCCTTGACACTGTTGACTGGAAAGACCCTGGGCGGGAAGACAATCTTCAGACCCGTCTCGCGCGCCCAGTCCTGCAGGTCTTTGAGCATGTAAGCCCATTTGGCGGGCACCGGGTTGTCGCGCATGGCATAGACGCTGGGGTTGACGGCGTTAAAAATGCCGCCCACCAGCACCGGTCGCCAGCGCACCGGCTCATTCAATTCGGCGGCCAGTGGCTGCAGGTTGTGAAAGGCCAGATAGGTCCAGGGGCTGGAGCAGTCAAAGAAAAATTCAATCATGCTGGTTTTCCTTCAAATGAGTTTGTGATCACCGGCACGCACGCTCTGCGCCGTTTGTCCAAACAGTGCCTTGCGTGCGGTTTCGCTCATGGTGCCAGCGCGCAGGTCCTTGAGCACATCAAGCCCGCGCAGGACGGCCGGGCGCAGGAACAGTGCGTCATACCAGCGCTTGATGTGGGGAAATTCGTCGAGAGACACCTTCTGCGCCTGATGGGTTCGGATCCAGGGGAAGATCGCCATGTCGGCAATGGAGTAGTCAGGCCCGGCCACAAACGCGCCGGTCTTGCCGAGCTGGGTGTTGAGGACGCCATAAAGGCGGTTCACCTCTTTGCCGTATCGATCAATGGCGTAGGGTACTTTTTCGGGCGCATAGAGCAAAAAATGACCGTTTTGCCCCGCCATCGGTCCCAGTCCGCCCATCTGCCACATCAACCATTGCATGATCTGGGTCCTACCGCGCACGTCGCCGGGCATGAAGAGGCCGGTCTTCTCCGCGAGGTAAATCAGAATGGCGCCACTCTCAAACACTGCGATCGGCTCGCCGCCATCGGCGGGATCATGGTCGACGATGGCAGGCATGCGGTTGTTGGGGCTGATCGCTAAAAAATCGGGCGCAAACTGCTCGCCCTTGCCAATGTTCACCGGGAACAGATCGTACGGCAGCTTGCATTCTTCCAGCATGATGGAGATTTTCCAACCGTTGGGGGTGGGCCAGTAATACAAATCAATCATTAGGATTCCCTTTTCTTTGGATTCGGCATGATATTCTCCAAAGTCCAGGACGGAAATGTTGATCGGTCAGATCAGCATTCCAGTGTCAAATATTGCCTTGCTCATGAGACGCAGGGCGGCCAAACCGAATCACGTATGGACGAAGCTCAGTTCGAATTCATTGAAATTCATCAATTGCGACTTGGCATGTTCATCGAACTCGGGCTCGGCTGGATGTCACATCCATTTCCCACCGGCAGCTTCAAAATTAGCTCTGAGAAGCAGCTTGCGGTGATTCGCAGCCTGGGTTTGAAACGTGTTCGTTATTTGCCTGGCAAGAGTGATCTGTTGTCAGGGTTCGAAAATGTCGATGGCCCGCAGGTCGCGGCGGGCGCTGACCCGGGTGAACAAACCAAGCCAGACCTTAGTTTGGAGCCAACTGACGAGCTTCGTCTTCGCAAACAGCGCAGTGATCTGTTGAGCGCTCAGCAGCGCCAGCTGATCGTCTGTGAACGCCGCTTTGTTGACGCCATTCAACACTACAAGCTGGCCGTAGAACAAGTCAGCGCCTTGCCTGGTGCGGCCAAGCAACAGTGTTTTGGCGTGGTCAGCGGGTTTGTTGGTGACATGCTGGAGGAAGGCGAGTTGGCCATTCGCTTGTTGTCAGAGGGTATGGGGGACAAAGCGTCCATGCATCCGGTCAATGTGACCATTCTTTCACTGCTGCTTGGCCGGTCGTTGGGTCTGCCACAGCCAGACATGCTTGATCTGGGCATGGGGGCGTTCTTGCATGACATCGGCAAAACCCGTTTGCCGGATCGCGTGCGCTGGCCGGAAGAGAATTTTTCGACAGCTGAATACAAGTTGTACCAGGAGCATGTTGCGCAAGGCGTCACTCTGGGTCAGCACATGGACTTGAGCGCTGGCGCCGTACAAGCCATCGCCCAGCATCACGAGGCGATGGACGGCAGTGGTTTCCCGGGCCGACTCAAGGGCGACAGTCTGTCCACGCCGAGCAAAATTTTGTCGCTCATCAACCAGTATGACAACTTGTGCAACCCGGGCCGGCCATCGGCCGCAATCACCCCGCATGAAGCCCTGGCGCTCATTTTTGCCCAACTGAAGAACCGTTTTGACAGCGTGGCCCTGAATGCATTTATTCGCATGATGGGTGTTTACCCGCCAGGTTCTGTTGTGCAATTGGCCGACGAACGATTTGCCCTGGTGGTGTCGGTCAATTCCACCCGGCCGCTCAAGCCCCGGGTGATCGTGTATGAGCCCCGTATCCCCAAGCATGAGGCGCTGATTCTGGACTTGGAGCTCGTGCCTGATATCGGGATTCGGCGCAGTCTCAAGCCAACGAGTTTGCCGCGGGACGCCATGGATTACCTGTCGCCGCGACAGCGAATTTGTTATTTTTTTGAAAATGCAATCAATTCATCATCAGACGAGGTTGGAGCGTGACGTCGCCCGGGTGGGGACTCTTGATTGATGGCTTGATCGAGGCCGTCTGGCTGGTTGATCCGGTGAGTTTGCGCATCCTCTTGGTCAATCGCGCAGCGGCCGACTTGTTGGGGCTGCCGGCAGAGGAGTTGGTGGGCAAGCCCGCGATTGAGCTGACCGCGACGCCGGAAGACCAGTTCTTTTGGGAAGATGTCGCCGCTGGTTTGGTGGATGGCATTCACTCCGAAACCCTGTTGCGCGGCGCCGATGGCATGGCCGTCCCGGTGGAACGCCGTGTCAGCCGGGTTTGGCCCGAGACCGGTCGTGCCGTGTATTTGGTGGGCATCCGCGATATGCGTCAACAGCGCCGCGCCGAGGCTGAACTTGAAAGCTTGGTGACAGAGCTGCGTGCCACACTCGAATCTACCGCCGATGGCATTCTGGTCATTGATCGCGATGACGACATCCGCAACTACAACCGGCACTTTGCCGCCATGTGGGACGTGCCCGAAGAACTGCTGTTGAAGCGCGATGGCAGGGCTTTGTCTGCCCATCTTGCCTCATGTGTCGTCGATGAAACAGCGTATGAGAATCGGCTTCTGGAGATCACCGAGGATCCCTTATTGGAGAGCACCGATTTACTGGTTTTGACCACTGGGCGTCTGCTGGAACGGGTGTCACTGCCGCAATACAGCCGAGGACGCGCGACCGGTCGCGTGTTCTCATTTCGCGACATCACGCAGAGCGTTGACGCCCAGTCCCGGCTGCGTCTGGCGGCCAAGGTTTTCGAGTCAAGTGTGGAGGCGATCTTTATTACGGACCCAAGCCTGACGATACTGGCCGTCAATCCCGTGTGTGAGCGCTTGACAGAAGCGACCCAATCTCAATTACTGGGGCAGTCGGCGAGGGATTTTTTTCAAGACTCGCATGATGCTGAATTGATGGTTCGTGTGGACCAAGTGCTGCGCGATGCGGGTGTCTGGCGCGGTCAGGTTTGGCTCAATCGAGTCGGTCGTGCCGCTTGTGCTGTTCATTTGTCCTGGGTGTTGTTGCGAGATGAGCAGGGCGCTGTTTTGCACACCATTGGTTTTCTCAAGGACCTGACCGAAGAACTTGCGGCCCAAAAACGGATTGAGCAACTGGCTTACAGCGACGCCCTCACCGGCCTGCCCAATAAATTACTGTTGTCGCAGCGGGTCGGCTATGCATTGCGCGTGGCAGAGCGCCACAGCGCGCAATTTGGCGTTTTTTTTCTGGATCTGGATCACTTCAAGAATATCAATGACTCGATGGGGCATGTGTTTGGCGACCGGGTTCTGGTCGAGGTGGCCGAACGCATCAAACGGTGCTTGCGTGACGCCGACACCTTGTGCCGGCTCGGTGGCGATGACTTTGTTATCTTTGTCCAGGAAATGGACGCCCGTGGTGCAGAAGTGTTGGCACACCGCATTCTCGACCTGATGGCGCAGGCTTTTTTGATCGAGGAGACCAGCTTTTCGGTTGGCTGCAGCATCGGTATTGCGCTGTTTCCGGCCGACGGCCGCTCACTTGATGAATTGATCAAATGTGCTGACACGGCGATGTACTTGGTCAAGGAACGTGGACGCGGCAGTTTTCGTTTCTATCAGCCGCAGATGAACGTTGATTTGCTGTCGCGCATGAAAATGGACCATGCCATGCGCCGGGCCATGGAGCAGGGTTTGTTCCAGCTGCACTACCAACCCCAGATATCCCTGGACACCGGGCAGTTGCTGGGCGTGGAGGCGCTGATCCGCTGGTCCGATAGCGAATTGGGCCATGTGTCGCCCGTGGTGTTTATTCCCTTGGCGGAGGCATCGGGCTTCATCGTCACGATCGGTACCTGGGTGCTCAAGGAGGCCGTGCGGCAGGCGGTGCTCTGGCACGGTGGCGGCACGCCAGTCGCAGTTTCGGTCAACGTGTCCGCGTTGCAGTTTCAGCAGGCCGATTTTGTGGAAATTGTTGCCAATGTGCTGATCGCATCAAGGTTGCCGCCCCACCTGTTGGAGCTTGAATTGACCGAGTCCATTTTGGTCAGGGACGCGAATGAAACCTTGACCCGATTGCACGCCTTGGCGGCCCTCGGTGTCGCCCTGTCGATTGACGACTTTGGCACCGGTTATTCGAGTTTGGCTTATCTGAAAAGATTCCCCATCTCCAAGCTCAAGATCGATCGCTCTTTTGTGATGGGTTTGCCTGACGACGAAAGTGACCGGGCCATCGTGAGTGCGACCATTGGCATGGCGCGCGGCCTCAAATTGAAAGTGGTTGCAGAAGGGGTCGAAACCATTGCGCAAAGGGACTACCTGGCGGCGCTCAATTGCGAAGCGTTTCAGGGTTTTCTTTGTTCGCCTGGGCTGCCTGCCGATGAGCTTGAACGCCTGATGGCGTCATTGCCGCAAGCCTGCTCAATTGAAGCTCTCAAGAACTGCAACTGATTTCGATGCTGCTGGCCCAATCGGGCGGAGACGCCGCGTAGTCCTCAAAGCCGGCATGTTCCTCAAAGGGCGATTCAAGCAGCCTCAGCAAGGTCTCAACTACTGAATAGTCTTTCAGTTTTGACGCTTGGATAGCTTGTTCGCCCAAAAAATTGCGCAGCACAAATTTTGGATTGGTTTCAAGCATCAAATCGGCCGCTAGCCCGCGTGGAATAAGCGCAAGCCGCTCTGAATAGCGTAGTAACCACGCGTCTGCGCCGGATCGATCCAGAAACAATTCCCGCACCGATGGGGCGTGTGTACCGGCGGCGACATGGCTCAGGCGCCGCCAGAACAGGGTGTAGTCCACCCTGTCTTGGGCCAGCAGTTGCAGGATGTCTTGCAGCAGCCCCTGATCTACCGTGGCCGTGTTGGCGCTGGCATCCAACAGCCCCAGTTTGGCAAACATCAGGCGCTCAAAGACGGCGGGAAACACGGTCTTGTAGGATTCAAGCGCCGCGATGGCGAGTTCCTGCTCGCCGATCAGCGGCAGCAAAGCTTGCCCCAGACAAAACAGGTTCCAGTAGGCGATGTTAGGCTGCTGGTCGAAGGCGTAGCGGCCTTGGGTGTCGGAATGGTTGCAGATGTGGCCGGGGTCAAAGCCATCGAGAAACTGGAACGGGCCGTAGTCGATGGTCAGACCCAGAATGCTCATGTTGTCGGTGTTCAAGACGCCATGGCAAAAGCCGACCGCCTGCCACTGCGCCACCATGGTCGCAGTGCGCTCGCTCACCGCCTCCAGCAGGGCCGCGTATGGGTTCCCGGAAAACTTGGCGCTTGCGCGGCAGGCCGGGTAAAAGCGGTCAATCACGTAGTCGGCCAGGATCTTGAGCTGCGCAGGCTGGTCATGATGGCAAAAGTGCTCAAAGTGGCCGAACCGGATGAAGCTGGGCGCCACCCGCGTCACCACGGCGGCAGTCTCGACGGTCTCGCGCCGTATCGGTGCATCCGAGCCGATGACGCACAGGGCGCGCGAGGTGGCGATGCCCAGGCCGTGCATCGCTTCGCTGCACAAGAACTCGCGGATGCTCGAACGCAACACGGCACGCCCGTCGCCCATACGGGAGTAGGGCGTCAGCCCGGAACCTTTCAGCTGCACCTCCAGGCCCCCGGTTTCGCCCAGCAAAATGGCACGGCCATCACCCAGTTGCCCGGCCCACTGGCCAAACTGATGGCCGCTGTAGACGCTGGCCAGCGGCTGCGTGCCTGCCATCGGTTGGTTGCCCGCCAGCACCTGGAGCAGCTCTGGCGAGTTCAGCCACAACGCGTTGAGACCCAACTCACGGGCCACGGAGGCGCTGCGGCCAACCCAATAAGGCGCAGGCAGTGGCCAGGGGGCGAGTGGCGTGAAAAAGCGTTTGCCCAGTTGGGCGAAGCTGTTGCGCCAGGTTAATCCCACATCGAGGGCGGTGAAGTTTTGTGCGGCCAGGGTCATGGTCGAATTGTGTCGCAGGACGCTGTCGCACAAGGCGCGCAGGGTTATCCACGCAGCGGGCGCCCGTGGCTCAGTTTTCAGGCGTACCGGGTGGATTTTCTGGCGTTGAAAAAAACTGCGTCAACGCGTCGTCGTTGGGAATATCCACACGTCCGAATTCAAGCGTCACCAGCCCACGTTGGGCCAAGGACTGCGTGGCTCGGTTTTCAGCGCTGAGCCTTTCCCGAATCTTTCGCCGCACGCTACCCCAGAAAACTGGACGACCGCCCCTTCACGGGAACGGTGGATTGGGCAAAGTGCAGGCCATTTGCATGAAAACCGCAGTACCATGCTGGCGGACCAATAGACCAATTTTGAGGAGAAGTTTCATGCTCGGGTTGATGCAAAGCCACCAATTGTTGATTTCGTCGCTGATCGAATTTGCAGATCGCCACCACGGCGAAGGTGAAGTCGTGTCGCGTCGGGTGGAGGGGGACATTCACCGCTGCACTTACAAGGACATAGCGTCACGTTCCCGACAGGTTGCCAATGCGCTGGATGGCATGAAGTTGCCCTTCAGCGACCGGGTGGCCACCCTCGCCTGGAATGGCTACCGCCACCTGGAAATGTACTTTGGCGTGAGCGGATCGGGTCGGGTGCTGCATACGCTCAATCCGCGCCTGCACCCGGACCAGATTGTCTGGATTGCCAACCACGCCGAAGATTCCGTGCTGTGTTTTGACACGAGCTTTTTGCCCATTGTCAAAGCCATCCATAGCCGCTGCACCACCATCAAACACTTTGTGGCCCTGTGTGATGCCGACAAACTGCCGGCCGACAGCGGCATTCCCGGCCTGCTAAGTTATGAAGCCTGGATTGGCGCGCAATCGAGCATTTATCAGTGGCCCTCATTTGATGAAAATTCGGCGTCCAGCATGTGCTACACCAGCGGCACCACCGGCAACCCCAAGGGAGCGCTGTACAGCCATCGATCCACCATGCTGCATGCGTTTGCGGGCGCTTTGCCAGACGCCTTGAGCATGAGCGCGCGCGACACCGTGTTGCCCGTGGTACCCATGTTCCACGTCAATGCCTGGGGCTTGCCATACTCTGCGGCCATGACGGGGGCGAAACTGGTGTTTCCGGGGCCAGCCATGGACGGAAAATCCATCTTTGAATTGATCGAGAGCGAACGTGTGTCGTTTGCTGCCGGTGTGCCCACCGTATGGCAGATGATGCTGAGTCATATGCAGGCCGGTGGTTTGCGTTTCAGCACGCTCAAGCGCACTGTCATTGGCGGCTCGGCCTGCCCGCCGGCCATGATCACAGCTTTCAATGACGTCTATGGGGTGGAGGTCCTGCATGCCTGGGGTATGACGGAAATGTCACCCCTGGGCACGGTCTGCACCCTCAAGAACAAGCATCTTACGATGTCGCCAGAGGAAAAAATGAAGGTCCGGCTCAAGCAGGGGCGGGGCGTTTTCGGCGTGGACATGAAAATTGTGGATGGCAACGGGAACGAATTGCCTTGGGACGGCAAGACCTACGGTGACCTGCTGGTCAAGGGTCCGTGGATCATCAGTGACTATTTCAAAGGCGAGGGTGGCTCACCCTTGGTCGACGGCTGGTTCCCGACTGGCGACGTCGCCACCATTGATGCCGATGGCTACATGCAGATCACCGACCGCAGCAAAGACGTCATCAAGTCCGGCGGTGAGTGGATCAGTTCCATTGATGTAGAGAACATTGCCATGTCCCATCCAGCCGTGGCGATGGCGGCTTGCATCGGCATGAAGCATCCCAAGTGGGACGAGCGGCCCATCATCGCCGTGATGAAGAAACCCGGTGCGGACGTCTTGCGTGACGAGTTGCTTGCCTTTTATGAAGGCAAAACTGCCAAGTGGCAGATACCGGACGACGTCGTTTTTGTCGACGCGATTCCGCTCGGTGGCACCGGCAAGATGCAGAAGAGCAAATTGCGTGAACTGCTCAAGGATTACAAGCTGCCGGATGCCTGAGACCTGATTCGATTCGTGTCGCCTGGGTGATTCATCGTACGGGAAATCCCTCATGGGACAAGCCAAAAATGCTTGTACGCTGGACGGGTGTTGATGTATCAAAACCCAGGAGATTTATATATGAAATTGGTAAGGAATGTTGTCGCTGCCACGGTGGCTGCTTTGTGCGTCGGTGGTGCGTTGGCCCAGGCTGGATCAACCGTCAAGATCGCTTTTATTGATCCGCTGTCCGGCCCATTCGCCAATGTGGGGCAAAACCAGCTCAAAAGCTGGCAGTTTGTGGCCGAGCGCTTGAGTGGGGCCAAAAACCCCGCCGGCGTGAAGTTCGAAGTCACAGGTTTTGACAACAAGGGGTCTCCCCAGGAAAGCCTGAACTCACTCAAGGCGGCCATCGACCAGGGTTTTCGCTACGTGACCCAAGGCAACGGCTCAGGTGCCGGGTTGGCGATTGCCGATGCTGTGTCCAAACACAATGCGCGCAATCCCGGCAAAGAAGTCGTGTACCTCAATTACGCCGCAGTTGATCCAGCCATGACCAACGAGAAATGCGACTACTGGCATTTCCGCCTCGACGCCGACACCAGCATGAAGATGGAGGCGTTGACCGCCTTCATGAAGGATCAGCCGAACGTCAAAAATGTTTATTTGATCAACCAGAACTACTCTCACGGGCAGCAGGTTGCCAAGTATTTCAAGCAGGGTATTGCCCGCAAACGCCCTGACGTGAAGATTGTGGGTGATGATCTGCATCCCATTGGTCAGGTCAAAGACTTTGCACCTTATGTCGCCAAGATCAAGCAGTCCGGCGCCGACACCATCGTGACCGGCAATTGGGGCGCGGATTTGACGCTGCTTGTCAAGGCGCTCAATGATGCCGGTCTCAAATTGCCGATGTACACCTACTACGCCCAGGTCACCGGGACGCCCACCGCGCTGGCTGCGGGTGGCGGTGACAGCGAGGTGTACGTCATTGCCTATGGTCACGCCAACCACACCGGCGAGATCGGTGCGATTACGGCGGATTTCAAAAATAAGTTCAACGACGACTATTACACCCTGGCTACTTACAACGGCATCAACGTGATGGCGGCCGCGATGGCCAAAGCCAAGTCCAGCGACCCGGTCAAGGTAGCCGCCGCGATGGAGGGTTTGACGGTCAAGAGCTTTGCGGGTGAAGTACAAATGCGCAAGTCCGATCACCAGTTGCAGCAGTCCATGTTTGTCACCAAGTGGCAAAAAGTCGACAAGAAATATCCGTACAGCGTGGAGAACACCGGCTACACCTTCGTACCGGTTAAGCAGATGGACGCGTTCATTGCCAGCACGCCAACCAGCTGCCAGATGAAGCGACCGGCCTAAGACCAGTGACGCTGGACGGGTGTTGATTGACTGAAACTAAGGAGATTTTTATGAAATTTGTAATAAACGTTGTTGCAGCTGCGGCTGCGGTATTTTGTGCCGGCAGCGCGCTTGCCCAAAAGGGCGAGACCGTCAAAATTGCCATGATCGAGGGACTGTCCGGGCCGATGGCCAACGTGGGCCAGAACCAGCTGAAGAACTGGCAGTTCCTTGCCGACCGCGCCAATGGCGTCAGGAACCCGGCAGGCGTGAGATTTGAAATCGTTGGTATGGACAGCAAAGGGTCGCCACAAGAAGCACTCAACACCTTCAAAGCGGCGGTCGACCAGGGCTTTCGTTACATCGCGCAGGGAAACGGTTCCGGCGCGGCGCTTGCCTTGTCCGATGCAGTCGCCAAGCACAACGAGCGTAACCCTGGCAAGGAAGTGGTCTACCTGAATTACTCCGCAGTGGATCCGGCCTTGACCAATGAGAAATGCAATTATTGGCACTTCCGGCTGGATGCAGACACGTCGCAGAAAATGGAGGCGCTGACCAGCTTCATAAAAGACAAGCCCGAAGTCAAAAAGGTCTACTTGCTTAACCAGAATTACTCACACGGCCAGCAGGTCAGCAAGTATTTCAAGGAAGGTATGGCCCGCAAGCGGCCCGATGCCCAGATGGTTGGCGATGATCTAGTGCCGATGGGTCAGGTCAAGGACTTTTCTCCCTATGTCGCCAAGATCAAGGCGTCGGGGGCCGACACCATCGTGACGGGCAATTGGGGGCAAGACCTGACGCTGTTCGTCAAGGCATTGAACGACTCTGGGCTCAAGCTGCCGATGTATACCTACTATGCCGGTGTGTCGGGCACGCCCACCGCGCTGGCCGCAGGCGGTGAAGGCGAGATTTATCAGATCGCGTACAACCATTCCAACTACACGGGTGGCATGGGCAAACTGGCGAACGACTTCCAGAAGAAGTTTGGCGATGACTTCTACACCTTCTCCATCTACAACGGCCTCGTGCTTTTAAGTGAAGGCATGGCCAAGGCAAGGTCCACCGACCCGGTCAAGGTGGCTGCCGCGATGGAGGGGCTGAAGTTCCAGGGCTTCAACGGCGACTCCGAGATGCGCAAGTCAGACCACCAGATGCAGCAGGGCTTGTACATTTCAAAATGGCAAAAAGTGGACAAAAAGTACCCTTATAGTGCTGAAAAAACCGGTTACACCTTTGCGCCTGTCAAATACATTGAGGCGTATGTGGCCAGCACACCCACCAGCTGCCAGATGAAGCGTCCAGGCTAAAACTGCCAAGAGATGAACCCAGGGTGACATTGCTTGTCACCGTGGCGTTCATTGCCGGCGATTGATGGCCGGTTTTTTTTGCACCAACCCTGGCGGTTGTTTGCTGTTGCTTAAATTCACCAATTCACGGGTACTGCATGGAGTTCTACACCATTTCCCTGCTCAACGGCATCAGTTACGGCATGCTGCTGTTCATGCTGAGTTCCGGGCTGACGCTGATCTTCAGCATGATGGGCGTTCTCAACTTTGCCCATGCCTCCTTTTACATGTTGGGCGCCTACTTCGCGTACACGGTCACGTCGCTGCTGGGTTTCTGGGCCGCCCTGTTGGTAGCGCCGGTCCTGGTCGGCCTGGTGGGCGCAGGCTTTGAAAAATATTTTCTGCGTCGGGTGCACAAGTTTGGCCACGTGCCTGAACTGCTGATCACCTTTGGACTGAGCTACATCATTCTGGAACTGGTGCAACTGGTGTGGGGGCGCAGTTCGGTCGACTACCGGGTGCCGGTGGCGCTCGATGGACCTTTGTTCACGCTTTATGGCACCCAGTTTCCCATGTACCGGGGCTTCATGATGGCGGTGGCCCTGTTGATGTTGATCTCTATCTGGCTGTTGCTGACCCGCACGCGCATTGGCTTGGTGATTCAGGCGGCTTTGACGCACCCGGAGATGGTGGAGGCCTTGGGGCATAACGTGCCGCGTGTCTTCATGCTGGTGTTTGGCGGCGGCTGCGCGCTGGCGGGCCTGGCCGGCGTGATTGGTGGCAATGCCTATGTGACGGAGCCGAGCATGGCATTCTCAGTCGGCGGTGTTATTTTTGTGGTCGTGGTGGTGGGTGGCATGGGTTCCTTGGCGGGTGCTTTTCTGGCCTCCATCCTTATTGGCGTGCTGCAGACTTTTGCCGTGGCGATTGATGCATCGCTGATGTCGGCCTTGCAGACGGTCGGCGTGACGCTGGCACCAGAGACATTCGGCTATGCGTTGTGGAAGCTCAAGCTCAGCCAGGTCGCACCCATCCTGCCGTATCTGTTTCTGGTGCTGATTCTTATCTTCCGGCCCAAGGGTCTTCTTGGCACGCGGGAGGGTTGATCCATGAGCAGCAAGGTTTATCAATTCAAACCGTTTAATGTTGGTCGTGTCCTTATCTGGAGCCTGTTTGCCTTGGTCCTGCTGATGGCACCGCTGGTGTTTACCAGCAGCCTGAGCCAGACCATGCTCAGCCAGATGGGCATTGCCATCATTGTCTGCCTGAGCTACAACATTTTGCTGGGGCAGGGCGGCATGCTGAGCTTTGGTCATGCGGTCTATTCGGGCATGGGCTCGTTTTTGGCGATTCACACGCTCAATCAGGTCAGTGGAGGCTGGCCCTTGCCGGTGAGTCTGGTGCCCATTGCGGGTGGACTCTCCAGCATGCTGGTCGCCATCCTGTTGGGCTGGGTCACCACCAAGAAGGCAGCGACACCGTTTGCCATGATCACGCTCGGCATTGGCGAACTGGTATGGGCCATGTCGCTGATGTTCCCCGAGTTTTTTGGCGGTGAGGGCGGCGTATCGGGTAACCGCGTGGCGGGTGCCAAGACCTTTGGCATCACTTACGGGCCGCAGATCGAGCTGTATTACCTGATTGCTGTCTACACCTTTGTCTGTACCGGCCTGATGTTTGCGTTTACCCGCACGCCACTGGGGCGCATGCTTAACGCCGTGCGCGACAACCCCGAACGCGTGGAATTCGTCGGCTATGACACGCAGAAGGTGCGCTATTTCGCTTTCATCATCGCCGCCTTTTTTGCCGGCATTTCGGGCGGATTGGCGGCCCTGAATTTTGAAATTGTCACCTCGGAAGTCGTCAGTGGTTACCGCTCCGGCGCCTATCTGCTTTTCACTTTCTTGGGCGGGGCCACCTTCTTCTTCGGGCCCATCCTGGGCGGCATTCTGATGGTGCTCGCGTTTGTGCTGCTGTCCGAGTTCACCAAGGCGTGGCTCTTGTACCTGGGTCTGGTTTTCCTGTTCATGGTGATGTATGCACCGGGCGGCGTCGCCTCGCTGCTCATGATGAACTTGCGGGTGGCCAAGTTTGGCCACTTGCGAAAACTTTGGGTCAGCTATCTGGCCTTGGGGCTCACGGCGCTGGTCGTGCTGCTGGGGGCGGCGGCAATGATCGAGATGGTCTATCACCTGCAGCTCAACGCGGCGCTCGGGCCGGAGTTGAGCTTTCTGGGTGCTACCCTGGACTCGAAGGGTCTGAACAGCTGGTTTGGCTCCGCGTTCGTCATGTTGACGGGGCTGGGTCTGTTTGAACTCTGCCGCCGCCAGTTTGCGCGCGAGTGGGGGCAGATCCAGGAGAACATTGAGAAAGAGATCAAACGGATGGAAACGCTATGAGCTTCGCTCTGGAACTCAAGGACTTGCGCAAAAGTTTTGGCAAGACAGCGATCATTCGCGGTATCAATCTGGCTGTGCCACAAGGCGAGCGGGTTGGCATCATCGGCCCCAATGGCGCTGGCAAGTCCACCCTGTTCAACCTGATCAGTGGCCGCTTCGAGCCCACCAGTGGTGAGGTACTTCTAAACGGTCAGCGCCTGAATGGAAAAAAACCATTTGAGATCAACCGCATGGGTTTGAGCCGCAGTTTCCAGATCACCAATATCTTCCCCAAACTCAGCGTGTTCGAGAATTTGCGCTGCGGCGTACTCTGGAGCCTGGGTTACAAGTACACTTTTTTGAAGTTTTTGGCCGATCTGGACGACGCCAATGAGCGCGCCGATGAACTGATGCAAATGGTCAAGCTGGATAAAAAGCGTGACGTGCTGGCCATCAACCTCACTTATGCGGAGCAGCGGGCGCTGGAGATCGGCATCACCATCGCCGGGGGCGCCAGCGTCATTCTGCTCGATGAGCCCACGGCAGGGATGAGCAAGTCAGAGACCAGCCGATTCATCTCGCTGATCAAAGAAGTGACGGTGGGCAAGACGCTGTTGACGGTGGAGCACGACATGGGTGTGGTATTTGGCCTGGCTGACAAGATCGCGGTGGTGGTTTACGGCGAGCTGTTGGCCTACGACACCCCGGAGGCGGTGCGCGCAAACGCGCTGGTGCAAGAGGCTTACCTCGGCTCCTCCGTGGCGGACATGCAGGCAGGGGGGCATTGAGCATGTTGAAGATAGAAAATCTGCACGCCTTCTACGGCAAGAGCCATGTGCTGCATGGCGTTCACTTTGGCGTTGCGGCCGGTGAAATTGTTTCGCTGTTGGGACGCAACGGTTCCGGGCGCTCCTCCACCGCCAAGGCCATCATGGGCCTGGTGGATTGCGAAGGTTCGCTCTTGTGGCGCGGGCAGGAGTTGCTGGGCAAGAAGACCTTTGAGATCGCGCATCTGGGCCTGGGCTACGTGCCCGAGAGCCGTGACATTTTCCCCAACCTGACGGTGGAGCAGAATTTGTACTTGGGGCAGAAGAATGCCCGCAAGGCCGGGCGCTGGTCATTGGATGACATGTACCAGATGTTTCCGCGGCTCAAGGAGCGGCAAAACATGCTGGCCGGCGTGATGTCGGGCGGCGAGCAGCAGATGCTCACGCTGTGCCGCTCGCTGATGGGCGACCCTGATTTGATCATCATCGACGAGCCCACCGAAGGCCTGGCGCCCAAAATTGTCGAACTGGTGGCGCACTACCTCAAAGAACTGAAAAATCGGGGCATTTCGGTGCTGTTGATAGAGCAGAAACTGACCATTGCCATGGATATTTCCGATCGCTGCCTGGTCATGGGCCACGGCAGCATTGTGTTCAGCGGCACGCCCGACGAATTGCGCAAAGACAGCTACACGCGCAAGGAGTGGCTGGAGGTTTAGGCGATTTGTCCCACCTGCGACAAACCCGAAGTGGACTCCTGGGTATAGTCAACATTTGCAACTTATCGCACGATCGTTCTATTTTTTTATTACCGAGGAATGCAAGCATGACCGCTGACTACAAAGTGCATGGCGACATCGCCGTGATTACGCTCAACAACCCGCCTGTCAATGGTCTGGGTTATGCCACACGGGTGGCGCTCACCGACGGTTTGTCCAAAGCCAATGACGATGCAGCCGTGAAAGCCATCGTCATCACCGGCGCCGGAAAAGCGTTCTCGGGTGGTGCCGACATCAAGGAATTTGGAAGCCCCAAAGCCTTGCAGGAGCCCAATCTGCACAGTGTCATTCTGATGGTTGAAAACTCCAGCAAACCGGTCATCGCCGCCATTCATACCGTCTGCATGGGTGGTGGGCTGGAACTGTCGCTGGGCTGCCATTACCGCATTGCGGCGCCCGGTTGCAGCGTGGCGCTGCCGGAAGTCAAGCTCGGTTTGCTGCCCGGTGCCGGCGGCACACAGCGCCTGCCGCGCGCGCTGGGCGTGGAGCCCGCTCTGAACATGATTGTCAGCGGTGAGCCGGTCAAGAGTGAAATGCTGGCCATGCTGCCGGGCCAACAGTTGTTTAACAAAATGGCCGCGTCCAGCGAGTCCTTGCTGCAAGAAGCCCTGGCGTATGCCAGCGAGGTGGCCGACGTGCGGCCGCTGCCCCTGGTGCGTAACCTGCCCTGCAAACATCCGCAAGGCGATGCTTATTTTCAATTTGCCCGCAATATGGTGGGCGGCATGTCGAAGAACTTTCCGGCGCCGCTCAAATGCGTGGATGCGGTGGAAGCTGCCGCAAAGAAGAAGTTTGATGACGGCCTGCTCACGGAGCGCGACCTATTCATCAACCTGATGTGGACCCCGGAGAGCCGGGCCTTGCGCCACATTTTCATGGCCCAGCGCGCCGCCTCGAAGATTCCGGACGTGCCAGCCGACACGCCGACACGCGAGATCAAGTCCATCGCGGTCATTGGCGCAGGCACGATGGGCGGCGGTATTTCGATGAACTTTTTGAATGCCGGCATTGCGGTGAAGATGCTGGAGATGAAGCAGGACGCGCTCGATCGCGGCATTGCGACCATTCGCAAGAATTACGAAGCCCAGGTCAAGAAGGGCAAACTCAAGCAAGACAAATACGAGCAGCGCATGAGCCTGCTGAGCACGACGCTGAGCTACGACGACCTCAAAGACGCCGACATGGTGATCGAGGCCGTGTTTGAAGAAATTGGCGTGAAAGAAGCGGTGTTCAAGGAACTTGACCGGGTCATGAAGCCAGGCGCCATTCTGGCCAGCAACACCTCGACGCTGGACGTGAACAAGATCGCTTCCTTCACCCAGCGTCCGCAAGACGTGGTGGGCATGCATTTCTTCAGCCCGGCCAATGTGATGAAGCTGCTCGAAGTGATCCGCGGTGAGAAAACGGCCAAGGACGTGCTGGCCACGGTGATGGCGCTGGCGAAAAAAATCAAGAAGACCGCCGTGGTATCGGGCGTGTGCGATGGTTTCATTGGCAACCGCATGATCGAGCAATATGGCCGCCAGGGCGGCTTTCTGCTGGACGAAGGCTGCACGCCAGCGCAGGTTGACAAGGCGGTGGAGAAATTTGGCTTTGCCATGGGCCCGTTCCGCATGGGTGACCTGGCCGGCAACGACATCGGTTGGGCCATCCGCAAGCGCCGCTACCTTGAAAAACCTGACATGAAGTACAGCAAGACTGCGGACCTGTTGTGTGAAAAAGGCCGCTATGGCCAGAAGACGGGTGCCGGCTGGTATGACTACGTGGCGGGCAAGCGCGACGCGATCCCCAATGCTGAAGTGGTGAAAATGATTGAAGACCATCGCGCCTCGCTGGGCATCACCCCGCGCAAGATTTCGGACGAAGAGATTGTGCAGCGTCTGGTGTATTCGCTGGTCAATGAAGCGGCGCACATCCTGGAAGAAGGCATTGCCTCCAAAGCCAGCGACATTGACATGGTGTATCTGATGGGCTACGGTTTCCCGATCTGGCGCGGTGGCCCGATGAACTACGCCGATGAAGTGGGCCTGTTCAACGTGGTGCAAGCCATGCACCGCTTTGCCAAGAACCCGCTCGACGATGCCAAGTTCTGGCAACCTGCCCCCTTGCTGGCCAAGTTGGCGGCTGAAGGCAAGACATTCAATTAAAAATTTGTGGGACAGACCGTCGCCACACGAAGTGGGCAAGCTCTGTCCCCAACACTTTAGAAAGATCAAAATGACTGCAGCCGTAATCGTTTCCACCGCCCGCACGCCGCTCGCCAAGAGCTGGAAGGGTTCTTTCAACATGACCCATGGCGCCACGCTCGGTGGCCATGCCGTCGAACACGCCATCAAGCGCGCCGGCATCGAGGCCGCTGAGGTCGAAGATGTCCTCATGGGCTGTGCCACGCCCGAAGGTGCGACCGGCGCCAACATTGCCCGTCAGATCGCGCTGCGTGCCGGCTGCCCGGTGACCGTGCCAGGCATGACCATCAACCGTTTTTGCTCCTCCGGTCTGCAAACGATCGCCATGGCGTCGCAACGCATCATTGCGGGCGAGGGCGACATTTTTGTCGCCGGGGGCGTAGAGGCCATCTCCTGCGTGCAGCAGGAGATGAACCAGCACATGCTGACCGACCCCTGGCTGCTGAAAAACAAGCCCGAGGTTTACCTCAATATGCTGCAAACGGCCGAGATCGTGGCCAAGCGCTACAACATTAGCCGCGACGCGATGGATGAGTACGGTGCTGCCAGCCAGCAGCGCGCCACGGCGGCGCTGGCCGCCGGTCTGTTCGATGATGAGATTGCGCCGATCAGCGTGATCATGGGTGTGGCCGACAAGGTGATGGGCCTGACGACCAAAAAAGTGACCGTCAGCCAGGACGAGGGCATTCGCGCTGGAACCACCAAAGAGGGCATCAGTGGGCTGCGCTCGGCCGTGCCGGGCGGCCTGATCACCGCTGGCAACGCCAGCCAGTTCTCCGATGGCGGTGGCGCTGTCGTGGTCATGCACGAATCGGTTGCCGAGAAAAAAGGTCTCAAGCCACTGGGCCGTTTCCTGGGCTTTGCCGTGGCCGGTTGCGAGCCCGACGAGATGGGCATCGGCCCGGTGTTTGCCATCCCCAAGGTGTTGGCGCGCCTGGGTCTGAAGATCGACGACATCGACCTGTGGGAGCTCAATGAAGCTTTTGCCGTGCAAGTGCTGTATTGCCGCGACCGGCTGGGCATTCCCCATGACCGGCTCAACGTCAACGGTGGCGCCATTGCTGTGGGACACCCCTATGGTGTCAGCGGCCAGCGCCTGACCGGTCACGCCCTGATCGAGGGCAGGCGCCGCGGTGCCAAACGCGTTTGCGTCACCATGTGCATTGGTGGCGGCATGGGCGCAGCAGGCATATTTGAGGTGCTGTGACGCCTCGCCGCTCGCGGCGTAACAAACCAGGGTCGGGCGCAAACAGATGAGCGGCCCGGCCTTTTTTTTGATGGGATGCAACCATGTCTTTACGTTCTACGCTTGATTTTCTGCTGTACCAGTGGCTTGACGCCGAGTCTCTGAACCAGCGGCCGCGTTTTGCCGAGCATTCACGCGAGACCTTTGATGCGGTGTTTGAGACCTGCGAGCGCATTGCGCGTGAAAAGTACGCCCCGTTCAACCGGCTGGTGGACACGCAGGAGCCGCATTTCGACGGTGACAAAGTGATCTTGCCACAAGCCACCTATGAGGCGCAAAAAGCCTACGCCGAATCCGGCATGCTCAGCGCAGCGCAAGACTTTGAGCATGGGGGCATGCAGTTGCCGTACACCATTGAGGCGGCGGCAAATTCGTTTTTTGCCATGGCCTCGGTCAGCATCGGCTCGGGCATGCTGAGCACCGGCAACGCCAATTTGCTGATGGCGCATGGCACGCCGATGCAAAAACAGGTGTTTGCCAGCAATGAGTTTTCTGGACGTTTCTCGGGCACCATGTGTCTGTCTGAGCCGCAGGCAGGCTCTTCTCTGAGCGACGTGGCCACCCGCGCAACGCCTGACGGTGAGGACTTTGCGCAAGACCCGCTGGGTGCGCGCTACCGCATGCGCGGCAACAAGATGTGGATTTCGGCCGGTGACCACGAGTTGACGGAGAACATCATTCACCTGGTGCTCGCCAAAATACCTGGGCCGGACAGTCAGTTACCGGCCGGCACGCGTGGCATTTCGCTCTTCATCGTCCCCAAGAAATTGGTGAATACGGCGGGAGAATTAACCGGCGAGCGCAATGACGTCGCGCTGGCGGGCCTGAATCACAAGCTGGGCTGGCGTGGCACGGTCAACACCTTGCTCAATTTCGGCGAAGGCAAATACCCGGTCGTCAGCACCGGCGGCGGCCTGGACGGCAAGGGCGCTGGCGCCGTCGGCTACCTGGTGGGCCAACCGGGCGAGGGCCTGCGCTGCATGTTCCACATGATGAACGAGGCGCGCATCGGCGTCGGTATTGCAGCGGTGATGCTCGGTCAGGCGGGTTATGAAGCCTCGCTGGACTACGCCAAGACCCGGCCCCAGGGCCGACCCAGCGGCCCCGCCGGCAAGGACGCCACTCGGCCTCAAGTGCCCATCATTGAACACGCCGACGTCAAGCGCATGCTGCTGGCGCAAAAGTCCTATTGCGAAGGGGCGCTGGCACTGGCCTTGTACTGCGCCCGCCTGGTCGACGAGCAGCACACCGGTACACCTGATGCCGCGGATGAGGCGCGCCTGCTGCTCGAAGTGCTGACCCCGATTGCCAAGAGCTGGCCCAGTGAGTGGTGTCTGGAGGCCAACTCGTTGGCGATCCAGGTCCACGGCGGTTATGGCTACACGCGCGACTTCCCGGTCGAGCAGTATTGGCGCGACAACCGTCTGAACATGATCCACGAAGGCACGCACGGCATTCAGGCGATGGACTTGCTCGGGCGCAAGGTGCTCATGGAGAACGGGCGCGGGCTGGCGCTGCTGGCCGGGCGCATCCAGGCCACGGCCGCGCAGGCTCAACAGGTGCCCGAATTGACGGCGCATGCTGCAGCTTTGACCGCCGCTTGGCAGCAGGTAACAAACGCCACCCAGGCGGCCTGGGCCACCGGCAAACCGGTTGACGCGCTGGCCAATGCAGTGCCCTATCTGCAGGCCTTTGGCCACACCGTGCTGGCCTGGATATGGCTCGATGTGGCGCTAGCCACGGTGCGCCTGGATGCTTCGCAATTGATAGCTGTTAACATAGGCAGGATGAGGGCTGCAGCCTATTTTTATCATTATGAATTGCCAAAAATAGGCGCCTGGCTGCAGGTGGTTGCCAACCGCGACCTGACCTGCGCCGACATGCCGGCCGACGCGTTCTGAGGCAGCGACCAGCGCTTGTGTAGAGCGCCGGGCGTCTTCGTTGATGCCACCTCGCATTTCTTCCTGCCGCTCTCAATCGGTGCCACTGTCGATTGCGTGTAGGATAAAAAAATGCACATCAACAAGAACCCGCGCCGCAATGAGTCACCGTCGTAACCCACGCACCTTGCTGACGCCTGCCATGCACAGCGTGCTGGACCGCATGACGCGTGCTAACCAGATGCCGCTGCACGCGCTCACGCCCGCGCAAGCACGCCTCGCCTACGAGGTCGGGGCCGGTTTTCTGGACATCACCGCGCCGGCGCTGCAGCGGGTGGAGAGTTTCACTGTACCTGCGCGTGATGGCCATGCTTTGCCGGTGCGGCTCTATGTCCCCAGCACCGAGCAGTTGCCGATCCTGGTCTATTTCCATGGCGGCGGTTTCACCATTGGCGGCATCGCCACGCACGATGTGTTGTGCCGCACCTTGAGTCATCTGGCGCATTGCGCGGTCTTGTCGGTGGCCTACCGGCTGGCGCCTGAACATCAATTCCCGGTCGCGCACAACGACGCCTGGGATGCTCTGCAATGGGTCGCCAGCCACGGCGCCAGCCTGGGTCTGAACGCCAGCCTCCTCGCCGTCGGGGGCGACAGCGCCGGGGGCACGCTGGCTTGCGCCTGCGCGCTGCAGGCCAGAGCCCTGGGCTTGCCGCTGGCATTGCAATTGCTCTTTTACCCCGGCTGCACCGCGCACCACGACACGCCTTCCCACAAAACCTTCGCTCATGGCTTCATGCTGGAGGAGGCGCACATTGAATATTTCTTTGACCAGTACATTCCCGCCTTGAAGGACCGCGATGACTGGCGTTTTGCGCCGCTCAATGCCCCGGATGTCGACGGTGTTGCGCCGGCCTGGTTCGGCCTGGCGGAATGCGACCCGCTGGTGGATGAAGGCATTTTGTACGCCGACAAATTGCGCGCAGCCGCCGTGCCGGTCGACCTGGAGATTTACCGCGGTGTGGTGCACGGCTTTGCCATGATGGGGCGGGCCATTCCAGAGGCGCGCCGCGCCCATCTGGACGCCGCCCGCGCGCTGCAACACGCTTTTCAGACCAACCTTTGAGCCAAAAAAGTCCCATGACTGACACCGCCCGCCAGCAGTTCCGCTTCGTCCACCGCCTGCGCGTGCGCTGGGCCGAAGTGGACATGCAAAAAATCGTATTCAACGCGCACTACCTGATGTACTTTGATACCGCCATCACGGACTACTGGCGCGCGCTGGCGCTGCCGTACGAGGCCACTTTTGTGGCACTGCAGGGTGACTTGTATGTCAAGAAAGCCACGCTGGAGTTTCACGCGTCGGCGCGGCTGGATGACCAGTTGGACGTGGCGCTCAAATGCAGCCGCATCGGCAGTTCGTCGATGCTGTTCACGGGCGCCATTTTTCGGGGCGAAGAGCACTTGATCAGTTGCGAACTGGTTTACGTGTTTGCCGACCCCGTCACACAAACGTCCAGGCCGGTGCCCACGTCCTTGCGCGACATCCTGCTGGGCTATGAAGCGGGCCAAACCATGATGGAGGTCGCGGTCGGTGATTGGCAGGCGCTGGGCGAGGGGGCGCGCACGGTGCGGGGCGAGGTGTTTGTGCAAGAGCAGCAGATTCCGATCGAGATGGAGCAAGACGCGGCAGATGAGACCGCGCTTCACGTGCTGATTCGCAATCGGCTGGGCCTGGCCGTGGCCACCGGGCGGCTGTTGCAGCCTGCACCGGGTGTGGGTCAAATTGGCCGGCTGGCGGTGAACCGGGTGCTGCGCGGGTCGAACCTGGGCCGCGCGGCGCTGCAAGCCCTGATGGCGGCTGCGGCCCAGCGTGGCGACCTTGAGGTGATGTTGCACGCCCAAAGCAGCGCGCAGGGTTTTTATGCAGCGCAAGGCTTCGTGCCGCGTGGGCCATCCTTTGTGGAAGCCGGGATCTCGCACATTGAGATGGTGCGCACCTTGCAATGACGCCTGAAAAAAACTATCAATTGAATAGCTACTGAGGCCCTGTCTTAAAGGGCCAGAGGCCAATTTCATATAAATTTTAGGGCAAGACCTGCCAATCCGAGCGTGCACTCCTGAATCGTCCGATTGCGCCAGAGGGCGAGCAGTGGAGGGTCTTGGGTCCAATGCCCTCATGCCAAGGTTTGGTCGCGAGGCTGTTCAAAGTCGTGAGGTTTAACGCGCCTGCTTGGCCTGGCGGCGCCGCCGCTTGTCACCAACACAGCACGCTAGGCGCTCATTCGCCTGAGATTGTCAAAAGTAGGTATTAACCCTTATTTGCGCTATTAATCGCACATTAACGTTCGATCAACGAACGATAATGGACAATTTAGTTCATTTCAAAAGCGCGCAATAGATAAAGTAACGAAGCTTTCTGGAATTTATCTGTTCATCGCACGTTCAAACCGCTTTCGATGACAACAAAGCCCTTTCACATCAGGAGACAAAAATGCAAGATCTCATTTCTCATCAACTCGTCAAGTACCTCGAAGACCGCGGCGTTGAGCATATTTTTGGCTTGTGCGGCCACACCAATATTGCCGTGCTGACGGCGCTTGAAAAAAGCAGTATCAAATTCATCAACACCCGCCACGAACAGGTGGCAGCCCACGCGGCGGACGGCTACGCCCGCGCCAGGAAAACCACGGCTGTGGTGCTCAGCCACCTCGGCCCTGGACTGACCAATGCGGCTACCGGTGTTGCCAATGCCGCGCTGGATTCAATTCCCATGGTGGTGATTGCCGGTGACGTGCCCAGCCACTACTACGGCAAGCACCCTCACCAGGAAGTCAACTTGCACGCCGATGCCGCCCAATCAGAAATTTACCGTCCCTTTTGCAAGCGCGTCTGGCGTGTCGAGCGCCCGGACCTGTTCCCTGAAATCATTGAAAAAGCATTTCAACTGGCTGAAACAGGCCGCCCCGGCCCCGTGCTGGTGTCCGTGCCGATGGACATCTTCTCCAAGCCAGTGGACGTCGAACTGTTTGCCAAGCTCAAGCGCCACACCAAGAAGCTGCACACCCCCAGCATCGATGATGAAGTCGCCACCCAGATCATCGAAGCGCTGGTGGCCGCCAAAACACCGCAGCTCCATGTCGGTGGCGGCGTGGTATTGGCCGACGCCACGGCCGAGTTGCAGGAGTTCGTGGACCACATGAGCCTGCCGCTGTCGCACAGCCTGATGGGCAAGGGCGTGCTGCCGGACGATCACCCGTTCATCCTGGGCATGACCGGTTTCTGGGGCACCAAATTCATCAACGACAAGTGCCTGAACGCTGACCTCGTGTTGGGCTTGGGCACGCGTTTTGCCGAAGCCGACTGCAGCTCGTGGGAGAACGCGTACACCTTCGACTTCACGAAATCGAAGCTGATCCACATCGACATCGACCCCAGCGAAATAGGCCGCAACTACCCGGTGCAAATCGGTGCCGTGGCAGACCTGAAGCAAGCGCTGAAGGTGCTCAACCGCGTCGCCAAAAAGCTCTACCCGCAAGGCTTCAAGAACGAAGCACTCAAGGCCGAGATGGCCGCCAACCGCAGCACCTTCAAGGCAGGCCTGGTGGCCGCACAGCAAAGCGACGCCTTCCCGATGCGCCCCGAGCGCATCCTGGCCGATGCGCGCGCCGTGTTGCCGCGCGACGTGATCATCACCACCGACGTGGGCTGGAACAAGAACGGTGTCGGTCAACAGTTTGACATCTTCACGCCCGGCAGCATCCTGACCCCCGGCGGCTTTGCAACCATGGGCTTTGGCGCACCGGCGGCCATCGGCGCCAAGATTGCCTGCCCGGACCGCGTTGTGGTCTCGCTGGTAGGTGACGGTGGCTTCGGTCAGAACCCGGCGATGTTGGCCACCGCGGTTGAAAGCAATGTGCCGGTCATCTGGGTGATCATGAACAACTGCGCGTTCGGCACCATCGCCGGCCTGCAGCTGGCGCACTACGGCACCACGGTCGGCACGCTGTTTTTCAAGGACGGTGAGCCCTTCCAGGCTGACTTTGCCGCCATTGCCCGGGCCTACGGTGCTGAAGGCATTCGCGTCACCTCTGCCGAGGAATTCAAGCCTGCGCTGGAAAAAGCCATTGCGTCCAACCGCCCCTTCGTTATCGACGTGGCGATGCAAAACGCCCCGGTGGAGACCGCGGGCCACTGGAACATCATGGACATTTACTCGCCCGGCAAGAAGGTTCACCACGCAGACACCAGCGCCATTGCTGGTGCTGGCAGCAAGAAATAAGCCGCTCAATTCAGTGAGATCATCATGAAACACACCTATTCATTGGCCCATCTCACCGCCATGGCGCTGCCGCCGGTGGATTTGATCGAGGTGGCCGCCAGGACGGGCTACGACTATGTCGGTCTGCGACTCTCGCGCGTGACCGATGCCGAACCGCTCTACCCGATCATCTCCAGCAAGACCGCCATGGCGGCCACCAAAGCCAAACTGGCGGACACAGGCGTGAAGGTGTGGGACGTGGAACTGGCCCGCATGGACCCCAGCCACGACGCCCAAAGTTACTACCCCATGCTCGACGCCACAGCCGAGCTGGGTGCGCACCATGTGATTTGCCAGTTGCCCGACCCGGATCGCGAACGCGCCCACGCCCGCTTTGCCACACTGTGCGACTACGCCAAGACGCTGGACATCACCATCAACCTGGAGTTTCCCTGGTGGACAGAAACCGGCAGCCTGGAAACCGCCACCACCGCGCTCAATACCGTGAAGCGCTCCAACGCCGGCATGTTGATCGACATGCTGCATTTCTTCCGTTCCAATTCCAGCCGTGAAGCGCTCAAGGCCTTGCCGCGTGAATGGTTTCACTCTGCCCATGTCTGTGATGGCCCTAGAACCATCGCACCGGGCATCGACAGCATCCTGTTTGAGGCCCGCAGCGACCGCTACTTTCCCGGCGACGGGGCCTTTGGCGTGAAAGAGATTCTGGCTTGCCTGCCGCAGCAAATCACCTACACCCTTGAAATCCCCGGCGACGCGCTGGCCGCCCAGATTGGTTTTGAAGAGTACGCCCGCCGCGCCCTGCTAACCGCCCAGAAAAACCTGGACTGATCCCCTACCCACTGAAACCGGAGACAAACCATGAGCAACATTCCCCCCGAACTCAAAAAGACCGAGATCAATGCCGAACAGCGCGAAGAACTCGACAGCGCCTTTGCCAAAGCCCGCGCTGCCTTGGCCATTATTGAAACTTACGACCAGGCGCGCATCGACCGCCTGTGCCAAGCTGTCGCCTGGGCCGTTTCCAACAAGAAAACCTTCACCCGCCTGGTGGCTGAAGGCATTGCAGAAAGCCGCCTGGGTGACCCGGACAGCCGCATGGGCAAGCGCATGAAAATCCGGGGTATCTTGCGTGATGCATTGCGCCAAAAGAGCGTGGGCATCATTGAAGAAATCCCTGAAAAAGGCATCGTCAAATACGGCAAACCCGCTGGTGTGGTCGCGTGTATCGTCCCCACCACCAACCCGGACCTGACGCCCGCTGGCAACGCCATTTACGGCATCAAGGCCCGTGACGCGGTCATCTTCTCGCCGCATCCGCGCGCCAAGAAGACCTCCTTCGAGACTGTGCGCCTGATGCGCGAGGCTCTGGAAAAAGAAGGCGCGCCGCCTGACCTGCTGCAATGCCTGACCCGCGTGAACATTCCGATGTCGCAAGCGCTGATGGCTGAAGCGGATCTGGTGATCGCCACCGGTGGCCAGCCGATGGTGCGCGCCGCCTACAGCTCGGGCACCCCTGCCTATGGTGTCGGTGCTGGCAATTCCACCATGATCATCGACGAGACCGCCAACATCGAAGAAGCGGCCATGAATACCCGCTTGAGCAAGACGTCCGACTTCGGCTCGGGCTGCTCGGCCGATGGCAACCTGATCATTCAGGAAGGCATTTTTGATGCGTTTCTGGCTCAATTGGTCAAAGAAGGCGGCTACATCGCCAACGACACCGAGAAGGCGGCGCTGCGCAAAGCCATGTGGGACGACGAGCTGCACCGCCTGGCCGACACTGTGGCCGTGGCACCGCAAAAACTGGCCGAGGCCGCGGGCTTCTCCATCCCCGCTGACCGCAAGTTCATCATCGTGCACGGCGATGCCATCGGCAAGGGCCATCCGTACTCGGGTGAAAAGCTCACCACGTTGCTGGCCGTGTACAAGTACGGCACCTTTGACGAAGCCCTGAACATGATGCGCGGCATTTACAACGTGGGCGGCAAGGGGCACTCCTGCGGCATCTATTCGTTCAACCAGGACCACATCCACCAACTCGCCATGGCGGCGCCCGTGAGCCGCATCATGGTGCGCCAACCGCAGTCAAAAGCAAACGCAGGCGCCTTCAACAACGGCATGCCCATGACCTCCAGCCTGGGCTGCGGCACCTGGGGCGGCAACGTGATCAGCGAAAACGTCAGCCTGAAGCACTACATGAATACCACCTGGGTGTCCGTGCCCATCAAGGAAGACCGCCCGTCTGACCGGGAGCTGTTTGGCGCGTTTTATGATCCGGCCATGGAAGAGGGCGAGTTCACAGCCGAAGACATGACCAGCGCCTGCTAAACAAGCCCTGACATGACGTAAAGTGGCTGCCGTGCGCTCTTGTAGCGCTGGCAGGCTTTTTTATTGAGGAGATCCTTATGCAAATCAACAAACCGATCGAATTGAACGGACAACCCATCGCTGGCGGCAAGTTTCCGCTGATCTGTACCCCGCTGGTCGGGCGCACGTTGGACAAGCTGATGGCAGAACTGGCTGTGGTGCTGCCCAAGAAGCCTGACGTGCTGGAATGGCGCGTTGATTATTTTGAGCAAATTGGCGATGCAGCCGGCGTCATTTCTGCGGCAGTAGCTATCAAAAAGGCAGCAGGGGACATTCCTTTGCTGTTCACCCGCCGCTCCACCATGGAGGGGGGTGAAAAGATCGCTTTGAGCGAAGAGCAGGTCATCGCCATGTACACGGCCGTGTGCGAGAGCAAAACCATCGACCTCATCGACTATGAAATGGCCAACGACGCCGCCAACATCGTGCGTGTGCGCGATGCGGCCAAAGCCAACGGTATCAAACTGGTGCTGTCGTTCCACAACTTCTCTTACACACCGGGTCTCGAAACACTGGCAGCCAAGTTCCTCACCGCCGATCAGTTGGGCGCCGACGTGGCCAAGGTGGCCGTCATGCCACGCGATCTGGACGATGTGCTGACGCTGCTCACGGCCACCCGCGAAGCCAGCAAGAAGCTGCGCATTCCGCTGATCAGCATGTCCATGGGGCCGCTGGGCGCGCTGACCCGCATGATCGGCGGTGCGTTTGGCTCTTCGCTCAGCTTCGCGGTCGGAGCCGCCGCCTCGGCACCGGGTCAGGTGCCGATTGAAGACCTGAACACCGTTCTGAGCATTGTCAACAAGTCCATGGGGTGCACCTAAATTAAGTGCTTTTTTGGCCTCTAGCCCTTGTCGTGCAGGCTTTTTGTGCTTCTATATTAATAGCAGTTATGCGAGTGCCGAAAGAGCGCACGACACCCAAGCCCACCGGGCCGGATCACCGGTTTGACTTTGTCCAGCATGGTGTTTTCCTATTGTCGTGATTGAAACGTCTTGACCCCTTGGTGTCTCCAGGCCATTCCAACAGGGCGCATTCAAGACTACAGTGGCCTCCCTGCTGCTTTTTTCAATGACCCTCAAGCCTGCGGCAAAGGGTCTGGAAGATCGCATGAGTATGTTTGTTGTCACTGTCACCAAAGGAGCGCGAAATGGAAAATATTGCAGAGAGTTCAGCTGGCAAGTGTCCCGTCATGCATGGAGGTGTCACATCGGCGGGCAGGTCTAACATGGACTGGTGGCCCAAAACGCTGAGCCTGGACATCCTGCACCAGCACGATAGCAAGACCAACCCGATGGGTGCGGACTTCAACTACCGGGAACAGGTCAGCAAGCTCGATGTCGACGCGCTGAAAAATGATCTCAAGGCCCTGATGACCGACAGCCAGGCGTGGTGGCCCGCTGACTGGGGCCACTATGGCGGCCTGATGATCCGCCTGGCGTGGCACTCGGCAGGCACCTACCGCGTCGCTGATGGCCGTGGCGGTGGCGGCAAGGGCAATCAGCGCTTCGCCCCGCTGAACTCCTGGCCTGACAACGTGAATCTGGACAAGGCCCGTCGCCTGTTGTGGCCGATCAAGAAGAAGTATGGCAACAAGCTCAGCTGGGCCGATCTGATCATCCTGGCGGGCACCATGGCCTATGAATCGATGGGCCTGGAGACCTTCGGTTTCGGTTTTGGCCGCGAAGACATCTGGCACCCCGAGAAAGACACCTACTGGGGTGCCGAGAAAGAGTGGCTGGCCCCGAGCGGCAGCGCCAACAGCCGCTACTCCGGTGAGCGTGCCCTGGAGAACCCGCTGGCTGCGGTGATGATGGGCCTGATTTACGTCAACCCGGAAGGCGTGGATGGCCAGCCCGACCCTCTGAAGACGGCTCACGACGTGCGCGTGACCTTCGAGCGCATGGCCATGAACGACGAGGAAACCGTTGCCCTGACGGCGGGCGGCCACACGGTCGGCAAGTGCCATGGCAACGGCGACCCCAAGCAACTCGGGCCCGATCCTGAAGCCGCTGACGTGCAAGACCAGGGGCTGGGCTGGATCAACAAGACCAGCCGCGGTATCGGCCGCAACACAGTGACCAGCGGCCTCGAAGGTGCCTGGACCACCCGTCCCACCCAGTGGGACAACGGCTACTTCGCCATGCTGCTCAACCACGACTGGGAACTCAAAAAGAGCCCGGCCGGTGCCTGGCAGTGGGAGCCGATCAACATCAAAGAAGAGGACAAGCCGGTTGATGTGGAAGACCCCAGCATCCGCCACAACCCGATCATGACCGATGCCGACATGGCCATGAAGATGGACCCCGAGTACAGCAAGATCTCAGAGCGTTTCTACAAAGACCCGGACTACTTCTCGGACGTTTTTGCCCGCGCGTGGTTCAAGCTGACGCACCGCGACATGGGCCCCAAGGCCCGCTACCTTGGCCCGGATGTGCCCAAGGAAGACCTGATCTGGCAAGACCCGGTAAGCCCCGGCCGCGCCGACTACGACGTGGCCGCCGTCAAGGCCAGGATTGCCGCCAGTGGGCTGAGCATTCCCGAGTTGGTGGCCACGGCTTGGGACAGCGCCCGCACCTTCCGGGGCTCCGACAAGCGCGGTGGCGCCAATGGGGCACGCATTCGCCTGGCCCCGCAAAGGCACTGGGAGGGCAATGAACCTGAGCGCCTGGGCAAGGTGCTGGCCGTACTGGAAGGCATTGCGTCGCAGACCGGCGCAAGCGTGGCAGATGTCATCGTGCTGGCCGGTAACGTCGGCGTCGAGCAGGCAGCCAAGGCGGCGGGGTTTGAGGTGACTGTGCCATTCGCACCGGGCCGTGGTGATGCCACACCCGAGATGACGGATGCCGCATCTTTCGAAGCGATGGAGCCAGTGGCCGACGGCTACCGCAACTGGATGAAGAAAGATTACGTCGTCAGCGCCGAGGAATTGTTGCTCGACCGCACCCAACTGCTGGGCCTCACCGCCCACGAGATGACGGCGCTGGTCGGCGGCATGCGCGTGCTCGGCACCAACCATGGTGGCACCCGGCACGGTGTTTTGACCGACCGGGTGGGTGCCCTGACCAACGACTTCTTCGTCAACCTGACCGACATGGCCTACACGTGGAAACCTGCCGGTAGCAACCTGTACCAGCTCTGTGAGCGAAAGAGCGGCGCGGTCAAATGGACGGCGACCCGGGTTGACCTGGTTTTCGGCTCCAATTCCATCCTGCGTTCTTACGCGGAGGTCTATGCCCAGGATGACAACCAGGAAAAGTTTGTCCGGGACTTCATCGCAGCATGGTCAAAAGTCATGAACGCTGACCGCTTCGACCTGGCCTGACAGCGTCAACAACAGACATCCCCGACACGGAAAGTTGCTTGCGGTGCCGGGGAGGTCCTTCAAATCAGATTGCGCATGGCCCTTGCTGTTTCCATCAGCACGGGCAGAACACGCTGCACCGCATCGTCGCTGCTCTCATGCCCCATGGGCATGGTGACGTTGAGGGCGCCGACCAGATCACCCTTGCGATCGATCAGCGGCACCGCCACGCCCCGGTATGTCAACTCCAGTTGCTGCTCTGAGATCGCCCAGCCGCGCTGGCGGATGCGGGCCAGCTCAATGCGCAAACGGTCCTTGCTGGAGATGGTGTAGGTGGTGTAGGCCTTGAGCTCATGGTGCGTCAGCCAGTTCTCCAGCCACTCCGGCGCGCGCATCGACAGCAGCAGCATGCCGGCCGCCGTCACTTGGGCTTGTACCCGCGAGCCCAACACGATGCCCGTGTTCATGCTGCGGCTTGAGCCGTTGCGCGCGATATAGACGATATCGTCACCATCCATCACGCTCACATAAGCGATCTCCTGCGTGCCCGATGTCACACGCTGCAGGAACGGCTGCACGATACGCGGCAACCGGGCTGACTCCAGATAAGCCTGACCGAGGCGCAGCACCCGCGGGGTGAGCCAAAACAGCTTTCCATCGCATGCCACATAACCCAGGTGCTGCAGGGTCAGCAGGTAGCGCCGGGCCGCAGTGCGGGTCAGACCGCAACGCACCCCGGCCTGGCTGGCGGTCATGCGCGGGTTGGCGTCGTCAAAGGCATCAATGATGGACAGGCCTTTTTCCAGCCCGGCAATCCAGTCGCGTTTGTCCAGCACCGCACTTGAAGCGCTAGTTCTTTGGGAAGTGATCAGGCTGGTCATGGTTGATGTCGGTTCAATCAGTCAAAGTCGGTCCATATTGATGGGCGTCGTTCGTTCGTTTATCACTTTTCATAGTTCATTTATCGTACGAAAACGGGTAATTTGCTCGCCATTAATTATTTAAATTGGGTAAAGTGCATCTTGAAATGCAATTATGAGCGATTAACGTATTAATTTTCAGCCGCAATCGGCAATGATGTCCCTTGATCGGAGCCGCACAGGCCTGAAATTTCTCAAGCCACGCGCTATCGACTTTCGTTCGCGAGGAAGAGAGGGTGCGACTGATTCGACTGTGGTCAATGACACCGCGAGTGCCTGGCCCATCAAGCATCGCATAATCACTTTGATTCATTCCAGAGGAACACCACCATGACGGCAGCCACCCTGATATCACCCAGCGCAGACCGCGAAGAGATGGTCGAAGAAGCCAATCCACTCGGCTTGGACGGCATCGAATTCATTGAGTACGCCACCGCCAAACCCCAAGCGCTGGGCCAGGTGCTTGAAATGATGGGTTTCAAACCCGTGGCGCGACACCGTTCGCGTGAAGTCTTGCTGTACCGCCAGGGTGGCATCAACATCATCGTCAATGCCCACGCCAAAGGCTCGCCCTTGAGCGACAAGCCCATCATCACCGCCATCGCCCTGCGCGTGCGCGATGCGACTGCCGCCTACCAGCGTGCTCTGGACCGGGGCGCCTGGGGTGTGCCCACCCACGTGGAAGTGATGGAGCTCAATATTCCGGCCATTCACGGGGTCGGCACCAGCCGCATTTACTTTGTCGACCGGCACAAACAGTTTTCAATTTACGACGTGGATTTCACCCCGATTCCGGGTGTGGACCAGTACCCGCCGGCCACCGCAGGCCTGCATTTTTTTGGCGTTGTGCAATACATCGGAAACGAACGCACTGAGGACTGGACCGAGTTTTACCGCGAGCTGTTTGGCTTTGGCACGCTAGCGCCCGAGCAGCGCTTTGGCATCTTGCCCAAAGGCCGGATTTTGCGCAGCCCCTGCCCGCCAGCGTCACGTTTTTACATTCAATTGATTGAGCCGGAAGCGGGCGTACTGGATGTGGAGGACGACGAAGGCTTGCAGCGCATTGGTCTGGGCAGTGCGGACGTGCTGGCTACCGTGGCTGAGCTGACCCAGCGCGGTGTCGAGTTCGTGGCCTCGCGCAGTGTGCAAACCAGCGAGCGCGGCGCGCTGACCAAGACCTGGTTGGGCAGTGTGAGCTTTGAGATTGTTCACGACCTGCGCGGCTGATCATCATGAGCAACGCGAATTTGAACGATTTCGGCATGGACAGCCGCTCGCTGGCGGGCTCGTTGAGCGTCAAGCTCGACGCCGTGCGTGCGGCAGGGTTTTCGCAGATCATGCTGTGTGCCCAAGACCTGGTGAGCCACCCTGGCGGGGTCGATGCCGCAGTGGCATGCGTGCACGCCAGCGGTTTGCGCCTGTCGGCCTTTCAGGCAAGGTGTGATTTTGAAGGTCAAACCGATCCTTTGCACGCCTACAAGCTGGACGTCGCCCAGGCGATGCTGGGGATGTGCCATGCTTTGAAATGCCGTTTGCTGGTGCTGCCGTCTTCCAGCCTGGCACCAGGTGCTGATAGCCCCCAGGCGCTGATTCGTGACCTGCGCCAATTGGCCATGCTGGCGATTCCCATGAACATCAAAGTCGCCTACCAAGGTTGGGCCGGTGGCGCGGTGGTGCAAGATTTTCTACAGGCCTGGGACTTGGTCTGCGAGGCCGACATGCCCAATCTGGGGCTGTGCCTGGACAGCCATGCGCTGCTGGCCGCCAACACGCCGCTAGAGGACCTGGAGATGCTCGACACCGACAAGTTGTTCTTGATGGAACTGGCCGACCTCTTGGGTTCATCAAACAGCCCGGACCAGGCGTTTCGCGTCTTCCCCGGCGACGGTGCGCACCGGGCGGAGTTAGCCACGCTGGTCACCACCATGCACACGCTGGGTTATCGTGGTGCTTACAGCTTGGCAGCTTTCAATGACGACTACGCTGCCATGCCCTCGTTGCATGTGGCGCAGCGGGCTCGCAGCGCAGCCTTGTGGCTGGGCCAGGACGTACTGCAGCGCTCGGTGCCTCTGCCCAACCAGATCCGCCTGCGCCGCGCGCTAGCTGCCTGATTTTTCATGAGCAGCCTGTTCGAGAGTTTTTTATCCACACCTGAGGTCACCGAAGCGCTCAGCGATCGCGCTGTGATCGCCGCCATGCTGCGCTTTGAAGCCGCGCTGGCGCGCGCGCAGGCCGGTGTGGGTTTGATCCCGCAAGCGGCCTCGCAATCCATCATTGGCAGCTGCAAGGTTGAGTTGTTTGATGTGCCAAAGCTGGTGCGCGAGAGCGCCCGCGCGCGTTGCCTGGCGACCCCGCTGGTGACAAACCTGCGCGAAACCGTGGCGCTGTTCAACCCGGATGCTGCCAGCCTTGTGCATTTGGGCTGCAGCGACCAGGAACTGGTGGACACTTCTCTGGCGTTGGTCATGCGTGACGTGCTCACACTCATTGAAGCTGATCTTGCCCAGACCGTTCATGCGCTGCTGGCTCTGGCGGCACAGCATGCGGATGACGCAATGCTGGCACGCAACCCGCAGCAGCCGGCGGCTGTCACCACCTTTGGACTCACCTGCAGCCAGTGGGCGGCCCCGCTGGCGCGCAGCCAACAGCGTTTGCGGTCTGCCGCGAGCTGTGCACTCAGTCTCAGCTTGGGCAGCGAGATCGTCACCCGGGCGGCATTGCAGGGCAAGGACGCGCTGGTCATGACCTTGATGGCCATGGACTTGCAGCTCAAAGCGCCTGCATTTGCCGGCAATCCTTCGCCTGATGAAGCAGTCGCATTGGCTTGTGAGCTGGGTGTGCTGGTAGGGAGCCTTGGAAAAATGGCTGGCGACATCGCCCACATGGCACAGTGCGAGATCGGCGAACTGACGCGAGCTGTCGCACCTGCTGTCTCCGTGCCCGGGGCAAAGCCAGTGCCGCCCGTGCCCATGGCCATGCTGAGCATGGCAGCGCTCGCAGCAGCGCAGCGGGTGCCGCAGCAAGTGGCGACATTGCTGGCCACCTTGTCGCGGACCAGCGGCACTGCCCCAGGCAACTGGCAAACCCAACTGGCGCAGTGGCCAGCACTTCTCACCGCGAGCCAGACCATCACCCAGGCCATGGCTCAAATGGTGCGCGGCCTGTACGCCGACACCCAGCGGATGCGCAACAACCTGGAGGCCGTGCGCGCCAGTCTGCCTGCCAAAGAGGCCAAAGCGCGCTTGTCCGCTGAGCTGGTGCAACAAGCGTCAGCTCTGACCCACACCCAGATCGCGGCCTTGTCGGCGCTGCGCCCTGCGGCACCACAGGATTGATGACCGGCGCCGTTGCACAACGGAAGTAAGCTGCGCTGCGCTGCTGACCTTCAATGGTGACGGTCAGCTTCCGAGAAGGTTGACTGGCTCCAGCAGACCCATCAGAGCCGTTAACGACAGGCAGCTTTCCGGTTGTCTACTTCAACTCCAGTCAGAAGCCCTTCGTGGCATTCCGCAACGAAATCCAAAGATGTCGCTCAAGCTCACGCCGCAATCGTCGCCTGCCTGCCCATAGGCCCACAACTTCAAATCGTGGGGCTGAGCACATGACGTGCGACAAGAAAAACCCGGCGTATGACCGGGTCTATGACCCGACGCGCAGCAAGCCGCGCTTGAGGTTGCTTCAGCTGGGCATCTTGCGCCGGGAGAAACCAAGGGCTGCCAGACCCAATCCGAGCAAGGCGAGGGTCGCGGGCTCTGGGACCACCGCTGCGTCGGCAACGCGTAATTCCGTGTTGTCGAAAGCGAGTGTTGAGAATTCGTTGAAATCGAACCAGCCGTACCGGTTGCCGCCAACGCCGGCGATGGCCGGCGCGGGGACACTCAGCGTCCAATCGTTTATGAGTAAGTCCGCGGAGTCCAAGATGCTCATGTCCACAGCCAGATTGCCGCCATTGTTGTAAAAATGGTGCTCAAAAGTGTACCAACCGCTCGCGGCAATGGCGACGGGGTCTTTGCCGGGATTCTTCGCATAAGCGCTGCCGGGCTGACTGTTGTTGCTTGCGCTGATTACAAAACGGCTGGAGCTGGCGCCGGGTCCGGTGGCGTCGTTATAAAAGCCGGCGTTGAAGATGAAATCGCCCAGATGGGCACCAGCAGCGTTGTTAATGGCTGACGAGAAGTCGAAGCGGGTATTGTTGGCCCAGCCGCCACCCACGTTGAGGTAGATATCGACCGAGGTCCAGTATTCCTGGAAGGTAGTCGGCACTGCGCCAGCGCCGTAGTTGTACCCGCCCCAACGCGTGAAGTCACTTGCACGTGCAGCGGTCGTTGCATGAAAACCACCGGTACTGGATGTGATTCCGCCGGTTCCAGAGCTGACGCGCGTCGGCGTTTCCCATCCCGCGATGTCGGTCTCGAAGCCGTTAAAGTAGATCGGAGCGGCGCTTGCCATACTCGCGAAAAGCACGCCGCTCGTCAGCGCGAGGGCGGCAGTAAACCTGAGCACTGGCGCTGAGTGCTGTTGAAGCCTATTGTCAAAGTTCATGTGATACCTGTTTTGGTTAATGCTGTAAGAAATTTGCTCCCACTTGTTTGCCTTTACTTCCGGCCGAAAGGTACAGCATTCAAGCCTTGGCTATGAAAGCAAGTTTCATGCCTAAATCGTAAGCCGTTGATTTTGTGTAATAAAATGTTTCAGTGACAGACGATGTGTAAAGAAAACCGACACATTTTGCCCAATTAAGCATTTTTCCCGTCGGCGGAATTTCTTTAGTTCCACAGACATGTCCCAATCATCTGAACCCATCCAGGACCAGTTCTTTGCTGCCACGAGTTGGCCGCCGCGCTCAGCGATCAGGGTAAGCGGGCCTGGTGATCGACACCGCGACACCTGGCGCAATAACTCGTGAAGCAAGCTCTTTGGACGAGGCGATAACCAGCGGCCTAGATGACGTTGAAGTTTTGTTGCGGGACACCAACCTCGACGGCTTGAGCGGGCTTGAAGGCATTGAACTGATCAAACGCAATTGACCATTGGCGCCGGTTTTGATGCTGTCGTTGCTGAGCGCGGGAGCAATAAAACCCAATATGACTGAGTGGTGCGCACCGAAAATTGCTCAGGGTGATTTGCCTTCCTGCTTCTTCTTTATGCAGGACAGAGGGAGATGACCACCATGATAGCTTTGGGCATTGTTCGACGCTTGTTTTTCCGTCATGGGTTGTTGGTATCAGAGATTGAAAGGTGCACTGGACTGACCCGTAACGTGTTTGTGCAATGCGGATGACCGTTATTTATGTAAGTGCCAACGGTCATCTGGTGGCATACCAGTGAGTGACTCTTGATGGGCGCTGGCGAGTGCAGCGATCCGAAAAAAATCGATGCCACATTACTGACGGTCAGGGTAGTGGGGTGGAGGTCGGGTATCGAGCGAGCAGTTTTGGCAAACCTATGTCAGCAACCGCCACATTGCCGCCTTCAAAACAGCCAAGTATCGGTCTACCACCCCCTCAAGCCCGCACCACCGGCATATTCGCCCAGCAGGTGGTGTACCCCAGCGTTCGCCGATCCTGCTTCATCGACCAAGCGCGTTCATCCCCCGCCAGCCCGGCGCTGGCCATGAGCACGTGCCACGGCCGTAACGCAGGTTCAGGCCGTCCAGCGTTGTCATCAGGTGGCCCGTCGTGGGCCGTGGGTGGACACCGAAACGACCGTACGCGAGCGAATCGGTTTCAGTCACGCGAAGACATCTGTCAAGAGCCGACGCGATCAAGCAGGGCCTTGACGGCCGCTGCCTCAGCGCTCGGCAATGTAGTGCGACATGCGCGCGCTTTCGCCGGGCGCCAGAAAGGCGCGTACCTCGACTTCAAGCGCCTGATCGGCCACAGTGGCGCGGGCGCGCTGGTGAAGGTAGCTGGCCCACGACGCCACAATGAAACGCTCGACATAGCGAGATGGCTCACCGAGGTCTCTGTAGACACGCCAGAAGGTGGCGCCGTCGCGCCGGCGGTGGGCCTTCATGCGGCTGATGGTGTCGAGAAATGCCTTGTCTTCGCCGGTGCGGATGCGGTAGCCCACCTCAACCGCCACTGGGCCAGCCTCTGGGCTGGGTTCGGCTGCCACGAGCGGTTCGTCCCACTGCGTACCTTGCGTCACTTCGTGGATCGCGCCCACCCGCAGCGGAAACGGACGCGCCAGCAGCGGGCCCGCTGCCATCAGCAGGCTGGCAGCGGTCAGCGCAGCGGTCAATCCGGCAATGTCGGACACCGCGCCCCAGAACGCTGAGCCAATGGCGAAGGCGCCCAGCGCGGCCACCATGTGCAGCGCCACCGCGCGCGAGCGCACCCACGGTGGCGCGCTGGCCTGCGTGGCGCTGTTGAAGATGGACATGGCAGCCATCCATGCGGCGCCACCCAGCGCCATGGCGCCATAGACCAGCACCGGCACGCGGACCCACGCGGCCAGCAGCATGACACCGGAGAAGGCCACGCAGCTCGCGCCGACGATGGCGTCCAGCCCGAAGCGTGCGCGCAGCCGCCCGACCACCAGACCGGAGGCCACGGCACCCGTCCCCAGGCAGCCCATCAACAGGCCGAAGCCTTCGGCACCCGTGCCCAGTTGGCGCTGTGCGATCACCGGCAGCAGCGCCCAAAGCGCCGAGCCGGCCGCGCCGTAAGCCGTCACCCGCACCAATTGCGCCAGGATCATGCGCGAGTGCCAGGCAAAGCGCAGCCCGCTGAGTGTGCCGCCCCACAGGCGTTCGGCCGGCAGGCGTGACGGTGGGTGCGGGCGCGGCGGCCAGCGGCGGATCGATTCCCACATCACCAGTGTTGTGAACGCCGTGACCGTGAATACCCAGCCCGCACCCAAGCGGGCAAACATCAGACCGGCCAGCGTGGGGCCGATGGCGCGCGCCGCGTTGTAGGCAATGCTGATGGCGGTGATGGCCTGCGGCCACTCGTCGCGCGGCACCGGGTCGACCACCGAGGAGTTCCACGCCGGCGTCAGCACGGCCGTGCAGCAACCACACACAAACACCAGGAACAGCACCGATGCTGGCCCGCCCCAGTCGCCCAGCACCAGCACGGCCAGCAAGGCGGATGCGGCCACCTGGGCTATCAGCGCGCCTGAGATCAGGCGCCCGCGATCAGTGGTGTCGGCCAGCACGCCCGCAGGCAGGGCCAGCAGGAACATGGGCAGGAACACGGCCGTCTGCACCAGCGCCGCCAAGAAGGACGAACCGGTGAGTTCGACCATGAGCCAGGCCGCCGCCATGGACTGCATGCCGCTGCCAATGAAGAAGACACCACCGCAAAGCCACAGCCCGCGAAAGGCGGGCTGGCGCAGGGGGCTCCAGATAGAGTGGCTAGGCGGCATGGGGTCATTATTCCTGAACCGGCGCAAGTCTTGGGTCAGGTCTGCACAACCCAGGTTCAAGCGGGTGTTGATCAGCTTGCGTTCAGTCCATCAGACTTGTGGGGCCACGGCAATTGTCGTCAACCAACTGCGGCTTCTAGGCTCCAACCCGGCCCTGCATGAGGATTTGGCGGTGGGTCACGCGTTCCAAAATTTCGTTGAGCGCTCGTCAGCGTGGGGTCGCTGAAGACCCAATGCTGTCATTCGAGGTCTTTCACTCGATAATCGCCTCGTGCCCAAAGCGGTAGTAGTGATTCCTGAGAAGCTGCCCCAAACCTGCCATTGGCCATGCCTTTACTCAAATCACCGTCACTATGCCCAGCCAAACCAATGAAGTCCATGCCATAAACCTGCTGCGCCCCGGAGTCCGCCACAAAGCAAGAACAAGAAAAACGTTGTAGGGCAAGCATGAAAAATGCACTATGGCAGCGAGCCCAAGGTCGCCACCTTGCGCAGCAATCATCAGTGCAGCAAAACCGGTCAAGAGGTTAATGACGCTGCCGACGATCAATATGTCGCGCCAATAAAGCTTGCTCAAAGACGCTTCGCCGCGCCACCGCGTGCCAAAAAAGCTGGTCGTCTTAGGCTTGTCCACTACAAGACCTGGGTGAAGAAATGCAAGGTGGGCTTGAGCATGGCGAAAACCACACCATAGACCACAAACACGGCAACCCCTGTGGCCGTGAGTCCAGAAAGTACCCAAAGGCCGTCACGCTCAAGCACCCCAAGCGCCATCAGGTTGATGGCCAAAGCAGGCAACACGTTACCCAGGGGAATTGGCAGCACCAGCAACACGGCGAGCAGCAGCGACAACAAGCCAACGACATACGCCATCGGCGGCAGGGCACAGCTGGTCAAGTGCGGACACAACAGGCCTTTAGCACGTTGTAGCCAGGGCACGATGCGTTGAACCAAAGAAGAAAAATCTGAACGCGTCATGGAGCGGTTCGCCACAAACTGCGGCAACCATAGGTCCCGGCACAGTTTCAACGGTTCTGCAAGAAATATCAGCGGGGCTCCCAAAATGGTTGATGTGCCAGGCGGCGTTGGCGAGACATTGGGGAACGAAAAAATAAACATCAAGGCACCGCTGCGTGTCTGCTGACAGTTCCCAAAGAATTGTCGATAGTGCACGACCGCACAGAATGCACCAGTTCGAGTTGAACAACCTGGCATTCTACAAAACGCTTTTTTTCCTGCTGTGCAGGCGCAACCCAGTTAACAATACTTGAAGCGAGTTGGATGAGATCAAGTCGTCGGAATTCTTTGTGGGACAGCGCATGGTGGTGTTCACGCCCGCATGACAGGAGTTGCCATCTTGGACTCTTTGCGCTCGAATAGGCCTTGGCTTTGCTGTGGCTTCATCCGCTTTTCAGGCGCACAGACGTTGACGATTTAGGCAAGCCGGTAGACTCGCTTCCTTTTACCTGCGCTGAGGCCACGATGGACTTACTCACCGACCCAAATGTCTGGATCGCTTTCTTTATGCTTGCGGCCCTTGAGATCGTTCTGGGCATCGACAACATCATTTTTATCAGCATCCTGGTCGGACGCTTGCCAGCCGAAAAGCGCGATGTGGCGCGTCGTCTCGGACTGGGATTCGCGATGGTCTCACGCATCGCGCTTCTGTTTAGCCTCGCTTGGGTCATGACGCTCACCAGTCCTCTTTTTTCGGTGGTCGGACAAGAAATCAGTGGCCGGGACCTGATCCTGCTGTTCGGTGGATTGTTCTTGCTGTACAAAGCCTCGCACGAGATATTCCTGGAGGTGGAAGCGCACCCGTCCAAGGAGGCCAGCGCGGGGGCCGATGCAGTCAAAACCGGCTCCACCCTATTCTGGGGAACGATTGTGCAAATCGGGGTCGTGGACATCGTCTTTTCGCTGGACTCGGTAATCACGGCGGTTGGCATGGTGGACAACATCGGCGTGATGGTGGCCGCCGTGATTGCATCGGTCGCCGTGATGATGTTTGCGGCCAAGCCCATCGGTGAATTCGTGGATCGCCATCCGTCAATCAAAGTGCTGGCGTTAGCGTTCTTGACGATGGTGGGAACCCTGCTAATCGCTGAAGCGTTTGACGTGCATGTGCCGAAAGCCTACGTCTACACTGCGATGCTATTTTCGCTGGGGGTTGAGGCGCTCAACATCAGGGCGCGAAGCAAGCGACTGGCAGCCTGAAGACGCCGGACGGCTGATTCACAAAGATTGCGGTGAGCGACGCGTTTGGACGTCACCCGCCATCGTAATTGCGAGTCAACATCCAGGCGGCATGGGATCATTATTCCTGAACCGGTGCCAGTCTTCGGGAGGGTCAGCACAGCCTAGGTCCAAGCGGGCGTTAAACAGCCTGCGTTCAGTCCATCGGACTTGTCGGGCCTGATCTGCTTTTTTCGATGCGCTTGACCTACAGCACCCGCATGAATGCCACCAGATCCTTCTTCTCCTGTTCATTCAGCTTCAGTTCCAACACGAGATTGAAGAACTCCACCGTGTCATCCAGTGTCAGCAGGCGGTCATCGTGCAGATACGGCGGCGAGTCTTTGATGCCTCGCAACGGGAAGGTCTTGATCGGGCCGTCGGCCGACGCCTTGCGACCGTTGATCGTGACCTCCTTGAAGAAGCGTTCCACCTTCAAGTTGTGCATGAGGTTGTCGGTGTAGTACGGCGCGGTGTGGCAGCTCGCGCACTGGCCTTTCCCGAAGAAGATTCCCTGACCGCGCATCTCGCTCTCGCTGGCCTTGGCGGAATTGAGCTTGCCGAAGACGTTGAGTTTGGGCGCGGGCGGGAAGTCCAGCAGTGCCTGAAACTCAGCCATGAAATGCACCTGGCTGCCGCGTTCGAGGACGTTGGTGCCTTTACGCGCCGCGTCGGCTGGGATGCCGTCGAAGTAGGCGGCCCGCTGCTCGAACTCGGTGAAGTCCTCAACGGTCTTCATCGCCCGTTGCGAACCGAACAGGCGCTGAACATTCAGGCCCCGCAGGGTTGGCGTGTCGATCCGATGCCGATGCTCGTTGGGCCGAATGTCGCCGACCGTATGGGTGGCGGCGTTGGTATGGCCGTTGGCGTGACAGTCGAAGCAGGCTACACCCTGAGAGGCCTTCAAGCTGCGGCGGTCTTCGATGGCGTTGAACTGTTGCTGGGGAAACGGGGTAACCAGCAAGCGCAATCCTTCGAGCTGCTTGGGATTGAGGATGTCCTTGAACACGTCGTTGAAGTTGCTGAGCGTCACCAGTTTCCCTTGGGAAACGTCGCCCAGATCCGGCCGCGTCGTCAGATAGATCGGTGCCGGGAACTCGGGCAAGAGGTGATCCGGCAAGTCGAAGTCGAGATCGAAACGGGTTAGATCACGATCGGTCTGCTTTTTCGTTTCCTCAATGAGGAATTTCGGGAAGATCATGCCGCCCGCTTCGTGGTGAGGATGTGGTAACGGCAGAAAGCCGGCCGGCCAGAGCTGCTTTTCCTTGACTTCCTCCGGCGACAAGGCCGCGAGTTTCTCCCAGGTCATGCCACTGGGCAACTTGACGCGCACGCCATCTTGAACCGGCTTGCCGCGCGACATGGCCGTTCCCTTGGCCGGCCGGTCTGAGAGGTCATAGCGCTCTGCGAGCAAGGCCTGTTGGCGCTGTGCGAACTTCGGTTTCTCCGCTTGAAGGCGTTTTGTCAGCGTGGTGAAGTCCTCGATGGCGGGGGGTTACGCAACACTCAGGATCGGGAGAACGATGGCGATACTAGCGGCAAAAAGTACTTTCTTGTTCATGTTCCATACTCCTATTGGTTAGGGGCGGGCCAGCTTTTTCAGCACGGCCGCCTCAGGTGCACCCACGCAGGAAAAATAACAGCAACAGGATTGGGACCGGGATTCCCACGAGCCAAAGCAAAATCCACCCAATCTTCCCTTCTTCTTTGTTACGCATAGTGATCTTCCTTTGTTCAAGACTTGCAATTTTTCGTGACTTTGTGCCTTGCTTTATGCCAAGGTTCGAACCGACTTTTCCCGTTCCCACTGGCGTGTCATCGCCGCCGCAATAAATGCATCTATGTCGCCGACATCCACGACGCCTGCGCCCCGTGCGACATTCGCTGCTTTCAACAGCGCCTGGCCGCCCTTGTGAGCGGCGATGCCCCTTCCTCATGGCGGCACGTTACGCAAGCCCAGACAGGTTGTCTGTGCGCTTGCGAACAAACGAGTGCGTTCGGCACCGCACAGACGCTTGTGGGGGCGCCTGGGTACGCTTGAATCCTCCCGCCTTTCACGGGCCAAATCCAGGAGAACCACCATGAATGAATACGGTCATCACGTGTCGGGCTTCTTTGCCAACCGTCGGTGGCATAAAAGGCGCGGATGACAGCATTAAGACGGCTGCAGCCATCAAAGAAGGCTGGCTGTCAGGCTGGGTGCGTGATGCCATTGCCAGCGAACAGACCGTGCGGGTGGTGCGAGCCCAAACGGAACAAGAAGCAGCGATCGCCCGTGAGGTGATCCAGGCTTCGTTGGGCGACTACAAGGAAACTGCCCCCGCCTGAGCAGGGCTCAGTTGTGACTATATGAAAAAACTTTAACCGGATGAAAGAAAACCTCATGAACATTGAAATGCCATCACCATCGCCATCGCCAGAACGGTTGCCACCCATGCCCACGCCGCCATCGCCCATGCCACCACCTTCGGAGGCACCGTTTCCATCGCCGCCGCCTTCACCGTTGCCCATGCCACTGCCGATGAAGGTCTAGGTGGGGTGATGATGGTCGTCAAGAGACATGCCCAGTCGCAACTCCAATGACTCTTTGCGCTGCGCAACAGCCACCCCCCATTCACGACGTTGGCTACTTCCCAAACCCAAACAACCGTTGCGGTGTGTCCCAGCCGATGGCTTGACGGTCGGCCGCTTGCGGCACCAGTTGTTCAAACAGCGCCAGCAATGGGCCGTAATCAATCCGCTCAGGTGCCCGCAGAAACGGCCAGTCTGTGGCCCACACCAGCCGCTGCGGGGTATAGGCCTGCAGCAGCGCCTGCACATACGGCCACGCATCCGGGTAAGGGTAGGGCTGGGTTGAAGATTTCACCAGACTGGACAGCTTGACGCAGGCCCGGCCCGTGTCTGCCAGCGCCAGCAGCGCCGCAAAACCCGCCTGCCCGACGCCCGCCACCGGGTCAGGGCGGCCACAGTGGTCAAACAGCAACTTCGCGCCGCTGCCCACCAACATCGGCTGCAAATCCAGCAACTGGTTGCCTTGCACTTGCACCTGCGCCCACAGGGCCAGATCACGCAGGCGCTCCAACAGGGGCGCGGTGTTGCGGTAAAAATCCACGCCCAGCAACGCCACGTTCATGGCCACGCCCACCACGCCCTGGGCTTGCAGGTCTTGCAGTTCCCCTCGGCTGGCGTCGTTGCGCACCACGGCCACGCCCTTGAAGCGGCCCGCACTGTGTTTGATGGCGTCCAGGAGACAGCGGTTGTCCAGCCCGTAGCCTGAATTGGGGCCTACCAATAGCGCATGGCTTACGCCGTGGGCATCCATCACCTGGGTCAGTTGGACCGCAGTGCCGGTCTCGCCACCCGCCGGGGTGTACCAAGTGTCAGGCGCATAGGGGAAACGGGCCGGATCAAAAATGTGCACATGGCAGTCGATCATGGGTGTGCGGTGGGTCGTCATGTCATATAAAAACAATAGCGGTATGCGCTTATTCCATGCGGGCTAGAGGCCTAAATGGCTATATAAACCGCTGGGATTACGGTCTGGTTCGGGTGGCTGCAAAACGCTGCTCCATCTCGCGGCGCATCTGTTTGCGCAGTTCAGCGGCAGCGTGGCGGCGAATTTCATCCGGCGTGCGGGGCAGCCAAGGCGTCACCTGCGTGGGTTTTTTGTCGTCGTCCACCGCCACCATGGTGAAGAAGCAGCTGTTCACATGGCGCACCACACGCTTCTGGATGTCCTCGGTAATCACCTTGATGCCGATTTCCATCGACGACGAGCCGGTGTGGTTCACCGACGACAAGAATGTAACCAGCTCGCCCACATGAATGGGCTGACGAAACATGACCTGGTCCACACTGAGCGTGACCGCGTAGCGCCCGGCGTAACGGCTGGCGCAGGCAAAGGCCACCTGGTCCAGCAATTTGAGGATGGTGCCGCCATGCACGTTGCCGGAAAAGTTGGCGGTGTCGGGGGTCATCAGCACCGTCATGGACAGTTGGTGAATCGGCAAATCCATGGGCACGGCTCCTGATGAAAAAAATTCAGTGCCCGGGCCAACCCGCTACAGCCGCAGTGCCAGCGGGATGAAAAACAAGGCCGCCGCACTGCCGATGATGACAATGCTGGCGACATTCTCGGGCTCTTGCTGGTAGCGCTATGCAAAGATGAAGCTCGACACGGCCTGAGCTTAGCGCCGCAAGCAAAGCCAAGCAGCACGATAGGGAAGATCGGGAAGACGATGCCGAGGAGACGCAGGAACATGGGAACTTAGGTCAAATCAGCCTCTAGCCAACGTTCCATAAGCGCTAGTAGCTATGTAATTAATAGCTAACAGGGGTCGATTCGGCGTGTCGATGAACTGGCGGCGGTCTACTGGTGAACACGTTTGAGCTCGTCGTTGTAGAGCTTGACCATCACCGGGTCATAGCTGGCAGCCAGTCGGGCCCTGACGGGTTTGGCGACGTCGCTCATGCGGGCCAATTCAGCTTTGCTGAGTTCGTTGAATTGCATGCCCTTGGACTGCAAATCTGCCACCGCCTTTTGTGCGGCTGCGCGGCTTGCCGTGCGCTGGTAGCCGCGTGCCTCATTGGCCGCCTCGGTCATGATTTTTTGTTCGGTGCTGGAGAGTTTGTCCCAGAACTTCTTGCTCACCAAAACGATGTTGGCCGCGTACACATGGTTGGTCGCGCTGAGGTACTTTTGCACCTCATACATTTTGTTGGACAGGATCACCGCATACGGGTTTTCCTGGCCATCCACTGCATGGCTCTCCAGCGCGCCGTACAGCTCGGCAAACGGCAGCGGCACCGGGTTGGCTTTGAGCGCCGTGAAAGTCTGCACAAATACCGGGTTGGGTATCACGCGCAGTTTCAGGCCGTTCATGTCCTCAGGCCGGGTGATGGGGCGTTTGCTGTTGGTGACGTTGCGAAACCCAAGATCCCAGTAGCCCAGCGCCACCAGGCCTTTGGCGGGCAATTTAGCCAACAAGGCGGCACCAAATGGGCCATCCAGCATGCCGTCAGCCTGTTCGAACGTGCTGACCGCAAACGGAAAATCAACCAGGCCAAATTCACGCACGATGCCCGCCAACGACGTGGTGGAGGGCGCGGACATTTCCTGCACGCCACCTTGCAAGGCCGACTGCTGCTGCATGTCACTGCCCAGTTGCGATGACGGGAACTCCTGCACCTTGAGCTTGCCGCCACTCTTGGCTGCCAGCAGCTCGGCAAAGCGCTTGACACCCAGGCTGGTGGGGTGGTCGGCATTGTTCAGGTGGCCAAATTTGATGACCCGCTCTTGAATGTCCTGCGCCAGTGTCGGCAGTGAGATCAACAAGCCAAGGCTGGTGACAGCCAGCAAACGACGGAATGGATTCATGAGGAATTTCCTTTTAAAAATGGAGTTTGATTTCAACTGTGGATCACAGTGCCTGCGCCCAACCCTTGGGCAAACCCGCCAGCGGGGTCATGCCGTAAACCGGCTCGCCGGGCAGACCCGCCATCAAAGGCGCACGCGCGGCGATGAGTTTTTCAAGGTCGACGCCGGTTGTGATGCCCATGGCCTCGAACATGAAGACCAGGTCTTCGGTGACCACATTGCCCGATGCACCCGGCGCGTAGGGGCAGCCACCCAGGCCACCCAGCGAGCTGTCAAAGGTGCGCACACCCACGTCATAGGCCGCCAGGCAGTTGGCCAGGCCCAGGCCACGGGTGTTGTGCATGTGCGCGGCACCGGTCTTGTCGCCAATGGCGGCGCGTACCTTGTTAAAGAGGCGGCGCACCTGCGCTGGATTGGCCATGCCGGTGGTGTCTGACAGTCCAGCTTCGTCCACGCCGGCCGCCACCACCTGTTCGGCCATCCAGACCACGTCGTCATCGGTGACCGCGCCCTGAATCGTGCAGCCAAAAGCGGTGGACAGTCCGGCTTCGATCTTTACGCCGGAGGCGATCTCGTCGCGCAGGCGCACGATGGCCCGCACTTCTTCCACCATGTCCTTTCGGCTCTTGCGCACATTGGCCAATGAATGCGCTTCACTGGCCGAACAGGGAATGGTGATCTTGTGCACGCCCGACTTGAGTGCGGCCTCGGCACCGCGCAAGTTGGGCACCAGCGCCATGATGGTCACGCCGGGGTGGGTGAGCGCATGGCGCACCACCTCAGCCGCGTCGGCCATTTGTGGCAACAGCTTGGGTGGCACGAACGAGCAGACCTCGATCTCGCGCAGGCCGGCGGCCACCAGCGCATCGATCCACTTGAATTTGTCGTCCGTGGACATGGTGGCTTTGACCGATTGCAGGCCGTCGCGAGGGCCGACTTCGCTGATCAGAACGTCATAAGTTTTAGCAGGTGTGGACATGATTTCCTTTGGTTGGCAATTCAATAGGGCGGTCTGGGGCAGCTCTGTAGGGCCAAATTTATTCGCGCCCTGATTGGCGGCAAGCCCGGCTGAGCAGTCAATAAGTCGTCATGCAGATCCGATCAGCGCAGGCGATCCCCGCGGCGAGTCGTTGGCTCCCAGCTTGAACACCGCCACGACCTGCACCAAGTCCTGTGCCTGGCTTTTCAAGCTGCTGGCCGCGGCGGCCATCTGCTCCACCAGGGCCGCGTTTTGCTGTGTAGCCTGGTCCATTTGCGTCACCGCTTCGCCTACTTGCGACACGCCTGCCGCCTGTTCACTGCTGGCCGCGCTGATCTCGCCCATGATGTCGGTGACACGTTGGATGGAATTGACAACCTCGGTCATGGTGCTGCCGGCTTGGCCCACCAGGGTGGTGCCTTGCTCTACGCGCTCGACGCTGGCGTTGATCAGTGACTTGATTTCCTTGGCGGCCTCGGCGGAGCGTCCAGCCAAGGACCGAACTTCTGATGCAACCACGGCAAAGCCACGGCCTTGTTCGCCCGCGCGCGCAGCTTCTACCGCGGCATTCAGCGCCAGGATGTTGGTCTGAAAGGCGATGCCGTCAATCACACTGATGATGTCGCTGATCTTGCGAGAGGCATCGCTGATGCCTTTCATGGTACCGACCACGTGGGACACCACGTCGCCACCCTGCATCGCAACGGTAGATGCATTCATCGCAAGTTGATTGGCTTGGCGCGCACTGTCGGCGTTCTGTTTGACGGTGGCGCTGAGCTCTTCCATGGAGGCGGCAGTTTGTTCAAGGGCACTGGCTTGACTCTCGGTACGTGCACTTAAATCGCTGTTGCCTTGGGCAATTTCTGCGCTGGCCGTAGCGACACCCTCGGAGCCTTGGCGCACGTTGGTAACAACAGTGGTCAGACTGCCTTGCATGGCGGCCAGGCTACGCATCAGAGTCGCGATCTCGTCGCTGCCAGCCGTGGGTATGTTCTGGCTCAAATCGCCGTGCGCCACAGCGTCTGAAATTTCTACGGCACGTTGCAAGGGGTTGGCAATTCCGCGCGCCAGAATCCAGCCAAACCACGCCGCAAACAACAGGCCCACCACAATGGAGACAATCGATGCGCCACGAATGGTGTGAAAACGAGCAGTCTCGTCATCGAATCCCTGTTTTGCCACGCCGAGTTGAGATTTCATCATGATGTCAGACTGAGCACTCACGGCATCAAACAGCGGGCTTATTTTCGCGCCCATGAGGTCGTGCACTTTCATGAAATCACTGGCACGAAAGGCTTCCACGGCGGGCAGGAATCCTTCCTGCACCAGTTGCTTGTTCCTGTCAGCAAACACATTGGCCATTTGTGCCGCATCGGGCGTCCTTTGGGTGGCCAAATAGGTGCTCCAAAGTTGGGTGACCTGGGCAAGATTTGCGTCAACCTCATTGATGCTTTGTTTGATGAGTTCGGGCGTCTGTTCGATAAATGCATTGGCGATAACCATGCGGTTACGCAGGATCAGGTGGCGGATTTCGGCCATCTGTGAGATGGGTAACGTCGATCCCGTATAGGCTGTCTCTAACGCTTGGTCGCTTTTGGTCATGCCGTACAAGCCAATGCTCCCAATGAGCACCAGCAAGGCCCCCAACACACCAATAAGGATCGCCAGTCGGGTTGAAATTTTCAGGTTGTTCATTTGGTTCCTCGTGGGTCGCTCCTAATGCGACGACGGCTATAGATTCGCCACAGCACGCAACTCTTGCGCGGTGGTGGTGGCATAGCCAAAGAACTCCAGGTAAGCCGGTATCTGCTCAAACAGCATGTCTGAGCCCACCTGGATGCGGCAGCCGCGCGCTTGCGCCGCTTTCAGAAACGCCGTCATCTCGGACTGCATGACCACTTCGCCGACGAAGGTGGACGGGTCAACGCGGCCCATGTCCACCGGAAGTGGGTCGCCGTCGTTCATGCCCATCGGGGTGGCATTGACCAGCAGCTCAAATCCCGCAGGATCTTTGCAGCCAGTACGCACCGTCATTTGCGGGTAATGCTGCATCAGGCGCGCTGCCAGGCCGGTGGCGCAGTCTGCATGCACGTCAAACAAGTCCATCTCCAGCACACCCGCAGCGGCCAGTGAGGCGGCAATGGCGCAGCCGACACCACCGGCGCCGACCAACAGGGCACGCCGGCCTTTGGGATCGAAACCCTTGCGCTTGATGCCACGCACAAAACCCTCGCCATCGAACATGTCGCCCTGCAAGCGGCCATCGGGCCCGCGGCGCACTGCGTTGCAGGAGCCGGCAATGGCAGCGGTGGGAAACACCTCGTCGAGCAAGCCGACGGTGCTCACCTTGTGCGGCATGGTGATCAGCGCGCCCCGGATGTTGGTGAGCTTGAACAAGGACCGCAAGAAATCCGGGTAATCGGCGGCCTGGCAGCCCATCGGCACGACGACGGCGTTGATGCCCGATTTTTCAAACCAGGGGTTGTAAATCAGGGGCGCTTTGAATGCGAACGTGGGAAAGCCAATGTGCGCAATCAATTCGGTGTTGCCATTGATGGTCATCATATATTTAGATAAAAATGGGCTCTAGCCCTTATGGATAGTGCGTAGGCAGCTATGCTTTTTGCAAGGCGCTTGGTTTTGCCTTGGCCTTTGATGCGCCAGCGGGTCGCGGATGCCGCAGCTGACGCGGGTGACCAGCGTCCCAAGGAACGCCGGTCACAGCAGGCTTACTTGCGCATCTTGGCCAATTCGGCCTGGACTTCCTTGACGGTCTCTTCGCCCACGTTGGCGCTGAACTGGGCAATCACCGGCTTCATCTTTTCGCGCAGCTTGGCCACTTCAACCGGTGCGAATTCCGACACGGTCATGCCATTTTTCTTCAGCAGTTCCATGTTGACTGCCACGGCGGCACGCGCTTGCTCGCGCTGGTACTTGGTGGCTTCATCCGCCGAGTCGTCCAGAATCTTGCGCTCGGTCGGGGTCAGAGCGTCCCAGACCTTTTTGCTGAAGATCACCGACTGCGGGTTGTACTGGTGGTTGGTCATCGTCATGTACTTCTGGACTTCCCAGAACTTGCTGGTGGCAATCACGGACACCGGGTTTTCCTGACCGTCAATGGCTTTTTGCTCCAACGCGCTGTACACCTCGGGGAAGGGCAGCGGTGTCGGGTTGGCACCCAGCGCCTTGACCCAGGCCACGTTGATCGGGTTTGGGATCACGCGTAGTTTCAGACCTTCGATATCTTCCACCTTGACCAGCGCACGCTTGCTGTTGGTGATCTCGCGGTAACCCAGTTCCCAGTAAGCCAGACCAATCAGGCCCTTGGCTTCGAGTTTCTGGTGCAGCTTCTTGCCCACCGGGCCGTCCACCAGCGCGTCAGACTCTTTGCTATTGGCGAACAAGAACGGGAAATCGAAAATCGCCAGTTCCTTGGCCACACTGGCCAGAATACCGGTGTTCATCACCGCCATTTCCAGCGTGCCGCCCTGGATGGCCGAAATGTTGGCCTGGTCACTGCCGAGAATGCCGCCGACGAACATCTTGACCCGCATCTTGCCACCGGACTTGGCCGCCACCAGTTCCGAGAACTTTTTCATGCCGGCCACTGAAGGGTGCTCGCCGGCCCCGTTGGTGGCGAACTTGAAGGTGTGCTCTTTGATGTCCTGAGCAGAAGCCATGCCAAAAGCGGCCAGGGCCACGGCGGCCACGATTGATTTAAGTACGAGTCGTTTCATTTGAGTCTCCATCTACAGTGCAGTCGGGACGCCGTTGAAAGGGTTGAAGCGGTGGCGTGCCCAGCACCGCAACAACCCGAGAAAATCATTTATAGAAGAAGTCCAGGGGCGCCAGCACGAGGGCAGGGAAGGCCACAAGCAGGAACAAAACAATCACGTCGGCGATCAGGAACGGCATCACACCGCGCGCCACCTGGTCCATCTTCATCTTGCCGACACCGGCCACAACATTGAGCACGGTGCCCACGGGCGGTGTGACCAGGCCAATGACGCCCACCATCACAAACAGCACGCCAAAGTACACCGGGTCAATGCCTGCGGCCTTGACCACCGGCACCATCACCGGCGCCAGAATCAGGATGGTCGGGGTCAGGTCCATCACCATGCCGACCAGCAGCAACACCAGCATCAAAATGCACAACAAGGTGGTTGGGCTTTGCATGAAGGGCTGCAAGATGCCAATGAGTTGTCCCGGCAGGTCGGCCACGGCAATCAACCAGGCGCTGACTGCTGCAGCTGCCACCATGAACATGATGACCGAGGTGGTTTTGGCCGAAGCGGCAAACACCTCATACAACTGCTTCAGGCTCAGTTCGCGGTACACCACGGTCGCCACAAAAAATGCATAGACAGCGGCCACCACGGCGGCTTCGGTCGGTGTGAACACACCAAACTTCAGACCGACCAGCACAATGAGCGGCAACACCAGCGCCCAGGTGGATTCACGAAAAGCCTTGATCAGGGTGGCACGGGTCGCTTTGGGTGGGGTCACCACGGCCTCGGCGCGTGCCGTCAGCCACCAGGCAATCGCGCAGGCGATGCCCATCATGAGGCCGGGCACGATACCCGCCAGAAACAGCTTGCCGATGGACACGTTGGCGGTCACACCAAAGATCACGAAAGGGATCGACGGTGGAATGATCGGCGCAATGATGCCAGCCGACGCAATCAGGCCGCCCGAGCGGGCCTTCTGGTGGCCGGCGCGCACCATCATGGGCAGCAACAAGGCGGTCAGCGCGGCGGTATCCGCCACGGCAGAGCCCGACAGCGAGGCCATCAGACAGGCCGCGATGATGGTCACATAACCGAGACCGCCACGCACATGGCCGACCAGCGCAATGGCCAGGTCCACAATGCGCCGCGACAAGCCGCCGACGTTCATGATTTCACCGGCCAGCATGAAGAAAGGCACGGCCAGAAGCGGGAAGCTGTTGGCGCCCTCCAACACGTTTTGCGCCAGAATTTGCGCGTCAAAATTACCCAGATGCACCATCAAGGCCACACCGGAAAGCAACAGGGAATAGGCAATCGGAATACCGAGCGCAACCGCCCCGATCAAGGCGGCTAGAAAAATGGCAATGGTCATCGAAAGCTCCGTGTCAGAGGGGGGTAGCCGACTTGCCACCCTGCTGTTCAGCGGCACGTGCATTGAATTCAAATTGCTCCAGCTCGGCGGCGTGCTGCGCTTTTCGGATCTGCACCGGGGTGAGTTCGCCGCGCAGCGTGAACCACAGGTCGCTGAGCAGCATGAGCCCGGTGGAGACAGAAAACACCACGCCGGTGCTGTAGACCCAGGCCATGGAGTATTCGGTCACGGGCGCCACCACGTCCCAATTGATCTTTGTTTGCGCCAGGCTGCCAGAGAAGATCAGCCAGGTCACCCACAGCATCAGCAACTGCCCGACCACCACGGCTACTTTTTGCAGTTTGGGGGGCAGCATTTCCAACACCATGTCACTGCCCATGTGGGCCTGCTCATGCACCGCAATGCTGGCCCCCAGGAAGATCAGCCACAGGAACAACCACCGGGACATCTCTTCTGACACCGCAATGCCGGAGTTGAAGGCGTAGCGCATCACCACGTTGCCAAACACCATGAGCACCATGATCACCAGGCACATGACGATGATCGCAGTGAGCAACTGGCAGTAGCGGCCAATCAATTTTTGAACCATTTTGTCTCCAGAATATTTGGAATGCAGTTAATGTACGAACTAGTTAGTCTTGCTGAATCAGGGTTTACCCTAAGTTCGCCAACTATTTTTGGCAGAATGTGTTAACGCAGGGAAAACTCAGGCCAACATGAAGCGCAGCACCATGTCACCGATGCTGGCGCGCCGTGCTGCAATGGCTTGGGGTGAAGCCGGGTCCCGATTGAAAATCAGACCGAAAGTGTGCTGGTTGGAGACATTGAAAAACGTCAGCGCTGAAATGGACGCATGAATGTCGACCGGGTCGAGGCCCGCACGAAATACCCCGGCCGCGATACCCCGGTTGTACAGGTCGGCAATGGCGGCAATGGCCGGCACATTCAAATCCTGAATACTTTTGCTCTGCGCCAGATAGGCACCGCGCTGTATGTTTTCGGACATTACCAATCGAATGAAATTCTCGTTGCTGTGGTGATGGTCGAAAGTGAAGCCAATCAGTTTTTGCAGCGCTTCGATCGGCGGCAAATCGGACAGATGCAAGCTCGACTCGATGGCGCGCATGCGCCGGTAAACATCTTCCAGCACAGCACGGTACAAGCCCTCTTTGCTGCCAAAGTAGTAGTAAATCATGCGTTTGCTGGTCTGGGTGGCCGCGGCGATCTTGTCGATGCGGGCGCCGTCCAAGCCCTTCTCGCCAAACTCCACCGTGGCCACTTCCAGAATGCCGGCCATGGTGCGATCCGGGTCGTTGGTGCGAGTGGGCACACGCAAGGCCAGTGGCGCTTTGACGGCCTTGACCGGCTTGGATCCCTCAGCCTTTTTGGGCAGCAAATGTACTGATTGGTTCATACCTAAAGTATAGGACGCATTGAGACGGTAACCTGGATGTCTATCAGGCCGAGGCGCCTGTCCGCATCAACGCGGTCGTTCAGTTGTTCGCGATCCGGCTGACCAGCGCCTTGGTGAACGCGGCCGTTCCCGCCGTGCCACCCAGGTCGCCGGTGCGCACCTTGTCGATGTTCAGCGTGTCATCAATAGCTTGGCGAAGCCGCGTGGCCAACTCGGGCAATTTGCAGTGATCGAGCATCATGGCGGCGGCCAGCATCAGGGCAATAGGGTTGGCAATGCCCTTGCCCGCGATGTCCGGGGCCGAGCCATGCACCGCCTCGAAGATCGCCGCATCGACGCCGATGTTGGCACCCGGCGTCATGCCCAGGCCGCCGACCAGACCGGCCACCAGGTCGGACAGGATGTCGCCGAACAGGTTGGTGGTGACCAGCATGTCGAACTGCCAGGGATTGATGACGAGTTTCATGGCGCAAGCATCAATGATGACGGCATCGAGTTCAAAGCGGCCCTTGTACTTGCGCTCGTACAGTTCCAGACCGGTTTCCAGAAAGAGCCCAGTCAGTGCCTTCATGATGTTGGCCTTGTGCACGATCGTGACTTTCTTGCGACCGGTTGCGATGGCATGTTCAAACGCGTATTCCAGCAGGCGGCGGCTGCCGGTTCGGGTATTGATGCCGGTGGCCATGGCCACGGCATGCGGATCACCGTCGATCGGAATGTAGGTTTCGTGACCGATGTACAGACCTTCGAGGTTCTCGCGCACCACCACCAGATCGATCTTGTCGAAACGTCCGCCCGGGATGATGGTCTTCGCTGGGCGCAGGTTGGCGTAGAGCTGGAACTCTTCCCGCAGTCGCACGTTTGACGAGCGGTAGCCGCCGCCCGACGGCGTCTCCAGCGGGCCCTTGAGCGCCAGACGCGTGCGCCGGATGCTGTCAAGCGTGGCGGCTGGCAGCGGGTCGCCCGCGGCCTGAATGCCGCCCAGGCCGGCGATCTGGCGGTCCCAAACAAAGGGGGCCTGCAGCGCATCGAGCGCTGCCAGTGTCGCGTCGACGATTTCGGGGCCGATGCCGTCGCCGGGGATCAAGGTAGCGGGAATGGGGTTTGACATGTGCGGGCCTCTCAAAGAGTTGAATTTCCACAATTATCCGGCGGCGCCGATCAAGCGGTCGAACGCGTACGTTATGCTCAAGCGAACACTCTCTATGGCCTATGAAATTTATTATCAGAACTTTTTTTAAGACCCTGCGGCTGGTGCTTGGCCCCGTGATGCTGCTGCGCGAACGACTGAGCCGTCCGGTTGGACTGGTGCGTCCGCCCGAAGCACAGGCGCTGGTCGATCAGGAGTGTCGCAGTCTGGCTTTGTACCAATTCACGACCTGTCCCTTTTGCATCAAGGTGCGCCAGGAAATGCGGCGTTTGTCTCTGGACATTGAACGACGGGACGCGCAGCATGACGTCAAAAATCGCGAGGAGTTAGGGCGTGCAGGCGGACAGGTCAAGGTGCCCTGCCTGAAAATCACCGATGCGTCCGGCAGCAGCCAGTGGCTGTATGAATCGGGCGCGATCATCAGCTACCTGCAGGGTCGATTTGCCGCGGTTTGACCCTTGCAGTCATTGGCTAGTGCGGGGGCGCGGGTCCAGACGGCCCGTTTGCGTGCCTGCACATCGACTTCCATGCCGAGGTAGGCACCGGGTGCGCCGGTCCATGAGTCGCTGATCGGGGACGCCGGGCGGGCGTGTCGCGCCACGCCCACACGGATCAGGTCTGTCCCGCCCACCAGGTTGTTGGTAGGGTCGAATGGAATCCAGCACGCCCCTGAGTGGCAGACCTGCAGCACGGCGTGGGTCCGGATCGGCGCTGATGGCGCGCTGCGTGCCGCTGTCGAGTCTGGACGTGTACAAGTGGCCCGAGACGAAGCGGGCGGCATAGCCAAGATGGCGAACGCATCGATCATCAGGGTTGCGAAGTCACGGCAGGTGCCGCTTTGCAGCAGCAGTGCAAATCGCGCTCCGTGAACTTGGACAAGAGGTGAACGCTGCTGTGGCTACGGCCGTGTGGAGACACCATTCCGAGTCATTGATGGCTGGTTGGATGTCTGGGGCATCTACTCCCCTTCGATCACGATTCATCGCCGAATTGCGAATAATCAACGGCGCCATTTGCCGCACTCATACCCTGCAAGTTAGTCGCAAGAAGGCACTAGGCTACGCTAGCGTCATATAGGCGGCTTTGAATTCATTCAATGCGAAAAGCAAGAAAAATATTATGCAGACAGATGCAAAAACAATTAAAGACATTGAGGACAGTTTGACGGTCCATATTTGCACGTTCGTCATCAAATATTTCTTCGATCGGACGACATACTTTGAAAGGAAGCCTATGCTTTCCTTCACCGTGAACATGAATGAACAGTACGCTCCAAGGAAAGCGTCAATGTCACATCTTCGGCCCTCTGAGTCGGCACCCGAGAATGCTGATGAAAGGTAAATTTGGGCGCCTTCCTAACGGACCGAAGACGCTAGACGTCGGGGGCAGACGCTGCCGCGGTGAGCCAGGCGGTGGCAAACCGATATTCACTGCATCTCCTGTGTCAGGGATTCGATCATGAGCATTCGAATTCTTCTCGTTGACGACAACATCCTGTTCCGCAAAGGCCTGGCCGCGCTGCTTTCGACGCAGCCTGACTTGTCGGTCGTCGGCGATCTGCGCGGGGGCAAGGAGGCCATTCAGGCGTCGTTGAGTATGGAGCCCGATGTGATCGTGATGGACATCATTCAGGCTGGTGTCAACGGACTCGACACCGTGGCGCAGATCAAGCGGCGCCAGCTGCAGGTCAAGGTGCTGATGCTGACCGCCTTCAGGACCCATGACTACGTGCGCGCCGCACTGCGCGCTGGTGCTGACGGCTATGTGCTCAAAGACGCCACCTTCGAGGAGTTGCTGATGTGCACGCGCTGCGTGGCGACGGGCAAGAAGTACCTCAGCCCGGATGTCTCGGGCAATGTCGTGGAAGGATTGTTGCATCCTGAGCACGCCCATGCGAATCCGTCCGCGCTGGAAAAGCTCACCCAACGGGAGCTCAGCATCCTTCAACTGATCGCCGAAGGGCGCACTAACAGTGGCGCCGCCGAAATCCTCAGTCTGAGTCCGAAAACCGTCGAGAAGCACCGCGCCAGCTTGATGAACAAGCTCGGCTTGCGCAACGCCGTCGAACTGACGATGGTGGCCATTGCCTTGGGCCTGGTCAAACGGCCTACGCCAATGTCGTGTCTCGAGTGTGACTCCGGGTACCTTATGACTTCGCTGTGTAGGGCTGGCGGTATGGCCTCAGGGTACGGTCCCGTTCCTGTCTAACACCGACACGAAGCCGCCTTGCCCTTTGTCACTCCTCCGTCATCGACATTTTCAAGTGATCAACGATAGGTTTCAGTAAATAGTTCATCAACGTACGCTCGCCTGTTTTGACAAACAAATCAACCGGCATGCCCGCACGAATCTTCAAGTTTGTGATTTTCTTCATACCTTCTGGTGTGGCTTTGGCTAAAAGCTTGTAATAGGGTTCACCCGTTTTTTCGTCTACCAAGCGATCCGCCGAGACTTGCGTAACAACGCCTGGGATATGAGGGGTTTTGTTTTGATTGAATGCGGAGAATATCAGTTCGACATCCAGATTGGCGCCCATTTTATCAATCAGTTGCACCGGTAGCCGACCCTCAACTACCAATGGATCATCACTGGGGACAATATCCATTATCTTAAAGCCAGGGGCAATGACGGCGCCATGAGTGAATACATTTAGACCAATGACGGTGCCACTCACCGGCGCCTTTACCAGAACATTATCCAAATTGTAGTCAAGACCAGATAGACGATTGGCCAGTGAATTGGCTTCTTTTTGCACCTCGGATAATTGTGTTCTCACCTCTTTCTGGTATTCCTGCATGACTTGTTGATATTTTGATTTTAATTCTGAAATCTGTCGCTTCCCACGGCCTATGTTGCCGATATCTTCGGATATGGCTGCGTTGACTTGCGCATAAGATTGCTCCACATCCAGCAAGCGATTGCGTGATACAAAGCCATTTTTTGTCAGGTCACGCAAACCATCGAGTTGCTCTTTGAGAAACTGAAGTTGTTGCTGTTTGTTATCCCTGGATTCCTCCATGCCTTTATTTTGCAGCGACAGCCCGGCGATGTTTTCGTTGATGGACGCCAGTTCGCTTTGTTTCGCTGCCGTTCGTGAGTTGAATAACTGCTGTTGCAGACTGATATTACGAGCAACACGAGGGTCATCTTTCACCCCTTGCAACTCGGGAGGAAATTCGATCATTTTCTTCCCCTCACCCTCGGCAAGCAGCCGTGCTTCTGCGGTACGTGCAACAAAATACTGCACGCGTGCCATTTCAGCGTCTGCGCTGGCTTGCACGTTGTTCATGCGCACCAGGGCATCACCCGCCTTGACGACATCCCCTTCTTTAACCAATATCGCTTCAACTGTGCCGCCGGTTGCATGCTGGATTGCCTTTTTATTGGTTTCAACAGTGACCGTGCCGCTGAGAGGCACGCCCTTGTCCAGCGGAGCCAATGACGCCCACGTCAGGAAACCACCGATGCCGCCCACGACAATCCACCAGCCTAAACGGGCATGCCATGTGGCATCGGTGTTGACCTCATCGTCGGTGCTTTTGTCGAAAAGGATTTCGGTCACGGCCACTTGATTGCTTGCGGTACTCATCATGCCTCCCGTTCTTACGCCGCGGCTTCTGCCGCACGCTTCGTAGCTTCATGTGTCACAGCGACGGCTTTTACATGCGCTGGCGCCCCCGGTTTATGGAATTTATGAATATGTTGCTGAGTAACTTTGTCCAGCTCGGCTAACACCTCAGCACTGGGTCCAAACATTTGCGCCAGCCCATCGGTCAAGAGCAATAGCTTATTGGTGACGCCAATCGCACTATTACGGTGAGTGATCATCACAATGGTTTTGCCGCGCTGTTGCAAATCGGCAATGGCCGCCAAGAGCGCTTTTTCACCGACATCATCAAGATTTGAGTTAGGCTCATCCAGCACAATCAAAGAAGGGTCGTCGTACATGGCGCGCGCCAGCCCGATTCGCTGCTTTTGCCCACCCGACAAGCCTGCGCCCCCATCCCCTAAGGGCGTGTTGTAGCCTATGGGCATATGAAGAATCATGTCATGCACGCCAGCCCGTTTGGCAGCCAGCACTACTTTGTCTGCATCGACCTCGCCAAAACGCGCGATGTTCTCGCTAATGGTTCCGCCAAAGAGTTCGATATCCTGAGGCAAATAGCCAATATGGGGGCCCAACTCATCCTTGTTCCACTGGTAAACATCCGCACCGTCCAGGCGCACATGGCCCACGGCTGCCGGCCAGACACCGACCAGTAGCCGTGCCAGCGTGGATTTTCCAGCCCCACTGGGTCCGATAACGCCCAATACATCACCTGGAGCGAGCGTAAAGCTCAGATTCTTGATCGCCGCCTCTGCGGCGCCGGGGGGCACTGCGGTCACCGACTGCAGCTCGACCCTGCCAAGTGGTTTTGGCAAAGCCATGCCCGTTATGCGTGTTGGATTGGTGCTTAATAATTCGACCAGCCGCTGATAGGCACTGCGCGAGCTGCTCCAGCTTTTCCAGACGTTAATCAGTTGTTCAACTGGACTTAATGCGCGGCCCATCAAAATAGAGGCAACGATCATCATTCCCGGTGTAATTGTGCCTTTCAAAGCCAGTAATGCGCCAAAGCCAAGAATAAGAGATTGCATGGAAATGCGGGCAAACTTGGTTACTGCGCCAATGATGCTGGCCTTTTCGCTGGCCTCTGCCTGCAATTGAATGAATCGGCTATGCAGTTTGAACCACCGGCTCATTAAGTTCGGCAGCATGCCCATGGCGTCTATCACCTCGGCATTGCGTAGATTGTTAGTCGCCAGATTACTGGCAGCAACGTGCATGCCGCTGGCTTGTGACAGTGGCTTTTTGGATACCACCTCATTGGCATATGCTAGCGCCACCAACAGGATGGTGCCGATCAGCGCAAAAAGACCCAAATAAGTATTAAATAAAAATATCACCAGTAAATAAACGGGAAACCAGGGTGCATCGAAAAATGCGAAAACGCCATTGCCGGTCAGAAACTGACGAATATTGGCAAGATCCTGCAAGGCTTGCCCCGCATTGCCACCCGTGCGCTTGAGATTTTGCTCAAAGGCCGCGGTATAGATCCGCTTGTTCAATTTCATGTCCAACTGCGCGCCCAGGCGAATCAGGACAAAGCTGCGCACAAATTCCAGCGCGCTGATAAATAGGTAGGCGCCCAACATCATCACGGTGAGCATCCATAAGGTTGTTTCGTTGCGGCTTGAAAGCACACGGTCATACACCTGCAACATATATAAGGAGGGCACCAGCATCAGCAGATTAATAATGGCGCTGAATACACCTACCGTCCGGAATGTTCCCGTGAAACCAAGCAGGATTTGCGCAATTTCATTTTTTGAGTGGTTAATTTTTGAAATCATGATGTTGATCTATGGTCATGGTTGAGTCGGTCAAGCAGGCTTCACGTGCCAGCCTTGTCACCCCCTTGTTGTCCGCAAGTCAGACAACAAGGGGTTATGGCAAGGGTCCTAGAGCACGAAGTCCGTTGCCGCCAACGCATGGTGCCCAACCAGGGCCACCTGGAAATCGGTTCCCAGCGCTGCATTGATGTTGCCCTCAATCACCGTGATTTCACTTGAACCTGAGCCTTCATAGTGGAAAATCAACTGCCCTGCGGCCGTGAACGCCGCCCCATCCACGGCATTGAAGGTGAACGCCTGATCTGTGGCTGCCACCGTGTTGGCGTCGATGCCGGCGAAGTCCAGTATGTCGCTCCCGCTCAGGAAGTCGGTGATGAGATCCCGCATGGCGGCACCGTTGCCAGACTCGGTGTAGACGTTGAATTCAAATACGTCCGCCTCTGATCCGCCAGTGAGGATGTCCGCGCCAGCACCACCGGTGAGGGTGTCCGAACCGGCACCGCCATCCAGGGAGTCTGCCCCGGCAAGGCCACTGAGGATGTCATTGCCAGCGCCACCGACAAGCCGGTTGCCAAGGGCGCTGCCGGTGATGGTGTCGTTGCCTGCGCCGGCGATGAAGTTCTCAATGGTGTTGACCGTATCGCTCAGCGCAGCGGTGGTACCGGTTCCGGTCACCACCGCAGTGGCGGTGCTCAGGTTGACGGTTAGATCAGCCGTGGCAAGCGCGTAATCGACCGTGTCGTTGCCGACACCACCGATGACCACATCGCGGGCGTCGTCACCGAGCAGAACGAAGGTGTCGTCACCGGCATTGCCGGAGAGGCTATTGGCCCCGACGGCGTCGGTCAGGAGGTTGGCGCCGCTGCTGCCCACCACGTTCTCGATACCGACCAGCGTATCGCTGCCAGTTTCCAGGCTGGAGGCGAGGCCGGTTGTCAGATTCACGTCGGCAGCCGCCGCCGTCGCGGACAGGTTGTAGGTGTCGATACCCAAGCCGCCGTTGTAGGCGTCGTTGCCGTCGCCCACCGTGGCCAGCAGCGTGTCGTTGCCCGCACCGCCATCCACCGTGTCGTCACCGACGCCACCGGTCAGCGTGTCATTACCGCCCAGGCCCAGCACGAAATCTCTGCCGGCGCTGGCGACAATCGTGTTCGCGACCGCGTTGCCCATGTACACCGTTTCATCCGAAACAAAGGTCTTGTTGCCGAAAACGTCGGTGTACGCTGAAGCAAGACGCAGGGTGGCGTTGGTCGTGTTCGCCACGGTCGTCGCCAACGTGGCGCCGTTACCTGCTGTACCCGGAATGTTGACCCAGCTGCTGCCGTCGAAGCGCTGCCACTGGTACTTCGAGAAGTTGCTCATGCCGTCCGGATCGGCCAGCGTGTTGGCCGCGCTGAGCGTGGCCACCGTGCCAAGGGGGCTGCTGTAGCCGGTGATGCTCACCGATCCTGTGGCGGCTTCATCGACGTTTTGCACCGTCACGGCGATCGCCTGGAAATCGTGGGCGGCGCCATCGCTGACTTTCACCAGCACGTCATAGACTCTGTTCGCTCCAGCGTCCGTCGGAGCTTCAAAATTCGGCGCCGCGTTCAAGCTCAGCACGCCGGCGGCGTTGATCGTGAACAGGGCCGCATCAGCACCGCCGTCGATCGAATAGGTCAGCGTATCGGCAACATTCGCATCGGTGGCGGTGACCGTGGTCACGGCGCTGGTGTTCTCGGCGACGGTGATCGCTGCAGCGGCCGCGCCCCCGTTGGAAGTGATGACTGGCGTTGCATTCGACGATGCCACGGCGGCCAGGTTGAAGTCTCCATTGGAAAATCTGGCACGCTCAATGCCGACTAGCACGTCGGTGCCGTCACGGCCAGCGACATCGTCAGTGACCTTCCATGCCGAGATCTCGCCTTGATTTGCGGTCGCGACCTGGACCAGAGCGAATGTGTAGTCAGCAGAATTACCGGTGAACACGGCAGTATCCGAACCACTCGCACCGCCCGTGGCGGCGGTACCGCCGTCGCCGGTGATTCCGCCGCCCGACAGCGGCGTCATGGTATTGCCGCCGAGCTCGAGGTTCCTGAACATTTCAGACTTGAGCATCTCCGTGAAATGCTTGTCGAAGCCCGGGCCCACTTGGTCGAGCAGGCCGTTGTGGCCGATAAAGCCGAGCGCACGATGGCTGGCGCCATCGAACTCGCTGGTGTACGAAGTCGCATAAGACCCGATCAGGCTGTCCAGCCGGATGCCGTCACCCACGATCACGTCATTGCCACCGGCACCCGTCAGCGTGTCGCTGCCGCTGCCCCCGATCAGCCAATTGTTGTTCGCGTCCGCCAGCTGTTGCGCGAGCCGATGACGCCTTCGATGCCGACCCAGGCCGGGAACGGCGTGGTGCCGTCGATGGCCTCCAGCGGGTTCTGTTGGGTCGCAAAGTCTGCATTCACACCGACCGGAGCGCTCGCGTAGTCGCTGAAGTCGATCAGGTCGAAGCCAACGCCCTCGCCATCATTGCCACGGTCGCCCGCGCCGTCACCGCCCAGCACCTCGTCCGGCCCGCCGCCCGCGGCGGACGAGGGGATGCCGGGGCGCAGAATGTCGTCGCCGTCCAGGCCGGCCACGATGTCCTGGTTGTCGCCACCGACGATCAGGTCATCGCCACCATCGCCCCACAACAGGTCGCCGTCACTGCCGCCGTCAATGTAGTCGTTGCCGTCGCCGCCATGGGTGAATGCGTCCGTATCACCGCCCCCGAAGATCACGTCGTCACCACTGCCGCCTGAAATCTTGTCAATGCCGACACCCCCGTAGATCACATCGTTGCCGGCGCCACCTATGATCTGGTCCAGGCCTGCCGCCGCCGTGCCGCTGGACTCGCCGAACAGCGTGTCGTCGCCATCGCCACCGTCGATCAGGTCACCGCTGTCGCCGCCGAAAATGGTGTCATTGCCATCCCCACCGTAGAGGCGGTCAATGCCCGCGCCGCCGTAGATGATGTCGTTGTCACCTTCGCCGTAGGCGGTGTCATCGCCGGCCCACATGTAGATGAGGTCCTTGTTGTCTGTGCCCACCAGCACTTCATTGGAGTTGGCGCCGGTGTCCGGGGTGCCATCGAGGTTGGTGCCATTGACATTGGGGTTGCCATTGGCGCCTTCCACGCGGAGGTCACGGATGTACTGCACGCCGCTGACGGTGATCAGTGCGCCATTGCTGTTGGTGCTGGTGCCGTTCGTGCTGTAAACGCCGAGGGTCGGGTTGGCCGCCAGGGTGTCGCCGTACTTGTGTTCGGTCTTCTGGTTGAGCAGTCTGTCGGCAAGCGTTGCGCCAGTTGCCGTTTCTGTGAGGTCAACATACTGGTCGGCGTAGGCAAACGCGCTGCCGTTCAGGTGCTCCAGGCCGGTGTTGCGCTCGATGATGTCCTTGAACTGGGCGTTGGCGATCTCGTCACCCATCTGCATGTTATTCAAGCGATAGAGGTAGTAGAAGCGGTCACCGTCCATCAGACGGTTGATCTGGTCCACAAACACCACGTTGAAGGTCTCACCCAGCAGGCCGCCCATCACATGGACTTCAGCCAGGCCGCCTATCCAGGTGTCGATCTTGTTGAAACCGTTGTCACCCCCGTTGATGAAGTTGATCGCCTCATTGGTGGTGTAACCATAAGCCGCTTCGGTGCCCTCGGCGATCTCGCCGCTCACCAAACCAACAACCGCCAGTGCCCTGCCGATGTCGCCGTCGAACGAGTAGGCGGCGATGAAATTCACCAGGGATTCCGGGTGAACCATGCTGTCGCCGAAGTCGGCCCAACTGGAGTAACGGGTCAGGCCGACCGCTTCACGAAAATCGTTCAGGGTTGGCAAGCCGACGTCACGGCCGCGAGCGATGTTGATGGCAGCCAGGTCCAGCGGTTGGCCGAGCAGGCCCTGGTTCATGGCCGGGGTCAACAGCTCGTCGATCTCGTTCATCTGCTGGTGCGTCATGCCCAATGCGATCGAGGCCGCGCCCTTCTCGGCGAACAAGGCCGGGTTCAGAAAAGCCTGCTCCAGCGCCACGCTCATCACCTTGCCGGTGATGCTGCCGTTGGGGTCCATGTAGTTGATGGTTTCGCGCATCGTCGAGTGGCCGAAGCGGAAGGCACCCTGCGCGTACTCAAGGGAGACCGTGGCATTCTCGCCGCTGTTGTAACCCACAAACTCGGGGATGTCGGGCGTGATGGTGCGCGCATACTGGTCAACCGCAGCGTGCTGGTACTCCATCTCCACGGTCAGCTTGGCGGCGTCGAACAGCTTGCCCTCATCCCAGGAAATGGCACCAGTGGCAGTGAGGTAATTGCCCTGGGCGTCTGTGCCGTTGCCGGTATCGACTTGCCAGTCGTGCGCGACGGAGTGATCATAGATGCCGGCGGCATCTAGTGTCACCTGGCGCGCGTCCTGCGCAATGATCGCCTCCTGGATATTGCGTACCTGGAAGTTGTGCTCCTCGTGGAACACGTGGTGGATGGTGGTTAGGCCGATGTTTTCGTTGACACGGCCATCGCCGGCGATGTAGTGGTCACCGACGGATTCGATCAAGACATCCAGCGCCAGCGCATTCAGCGGGTCGGACCCACTCGAAGCCATCGGCTCAAAGGTGGCAAAGTTGATGATGGCGCCTAAACTGCCAGGGCCGCCCAGCGCATAGGTGCCATCGATAGCGGCATCAATGCCTAGGTCATGAAGCGCAGCTTGCGTTGCTGCACTCAGATGGGTGACATCGAAATGGGGATTCATGTCCAGCAGCAAGGCCTGCCCACTGCCAGTGCCCTGCACGCCCGCTGTAACCAAATCGGAGTCGATGACGTGCCCGCTGGCATCTCGGTTACGCAGGTTGAGTACATCGTCCCAGGTCAGGTCATCGCGACCCGTTGCGGCCAGATGCGCGCGTAGCTCGTTGAGGGTGGGCAGTGTCGCGGTGGTCAATTCACCCCAGGCGTTGGTCCAGGCAGCTGAGGTGGTGCCATCCAGCAGGTGCCCACCAGCGTGATAGGTGACACCGCTGTCGGTCGACACCCATTCACGCAACAGTTGCGTCATCTGCTCGTGGGAGCCATACGTCTGGCTCTGGTCGATGTAGGGTGAGGTGTGGTTCACCCATTGCGCGTTGCCATTGGCATCGAAACCGCTGATGTCGGCGCGTGATACGGTGATTTTGGTGTTTCCGGGGTCACCCGGGAAGTTGGTGTTCGGCGCGCGGTACAGCGGGTCGTCGAGCGCCAACGGAATCGTGATCTTTGACGGCACTAGTCCGCCGCCCTTGCCGACGAAATCCAGCCCGTGGTCAAAGAACTGGCCGAAGTACGCCAGCCAGCTGTTGCCGGGGGCAACGCCTGGGTTAATAGCGCCGAAGAAAAGCTCGCCGTTGGTCGGATCTTGCGGGTCGTGCTGGCCGCCTGCCAGAATGCCCACGTCACTCATGATGGCAGCGCCTTCGATCAGGCCAGCGCCGCCAACCGACACCGTGTCCACCGCTGCAGCGTAGGTCGAATCGGTCGCGTAGCGCGCCGCGTTCCAATGCAGGACCTGGCCGCCATCAACCGTCGCGTCCTGCAGCGGTGTGGCGCCACCGGTGGTGATGGTGCGGCTGATCATGCGCGGTGTGTAGTCAACGATGTTGCCGTCGAGTTGGCTACCACCCGGCAGGGCTTGCGTCTTGGTGTAGTCAGTCGAGCCGGTGGACATCGCCGTCGTCATGGACGCGGTGAAGGTCTTGGCAGCGTAGAAGCCATTGATCTCGCCAGCGGCCAGTGGCTTGACATAGTTGCTGAAGTCCGGCGCCACCGTTTGCAGGAACGGCTGGTCAACGGCACCCCAGAACTTGTTGACCAGCAGCAGGTTGTTGTTTTGGCCAGTCACTTCACGCAGGCCCTCAGCCGCAGTGACGGAGGCGTAGGAGCGGCCAAAGGCCGCGATGGCGTCTACGGCACTCATGCCTGTGGTGTTGTACTGTGTGCCCGTCACGTCAAAGATCGCGCCGGTGCCATCCCAGTTGATCAGGGCGTTGCCAGCCGCATCGAACAAGGGACGGAAGTTGATCTGATCCCGCATGAAGTTCAAATCATCAAGATTGAATCTGAAGGGTTTAAGTTTGTAGTTGGTTGCCATGACACGTCTCCTTGGGTTAAGTCAACACACCGTATGGGCCAGAGCACAAAAACGCTTCAGCCTGTCCCAGGCCACGATGCGGGGTACTTCACCGTGGTCGAAATTCCGCATCTCGTGCTCGACGGGAAAACAAAATTCCTGTAAACAATAGTAGGAACAAGTAACGTTTGTGACATGGGGAAACACCCGCTTTATGAATGAGGGTGTCTCCTACATCGACGGGTCGGGAAGGTGGCCGCTTCTGAACGGCCGATGCCACCAAGGCCGCCAAACTCAACATTGCGGCCCAGCAGCGTGCCAGGCAGTTGGCACACGCAGTCATCAATGTGGATATGGAGCGAGCCAAGGCCGAGCTTGACATTGCGGGTGCGCAGGGCGGTAGTGCCAACGCCAGCCGTCAGACCGTCAACTTGAAGAATCTGGGCGCGCAAAATCAGACAGTCCGCCACCCAAAGCCATGGCCACGACTACCTCAACACCGCCACCCCCTAAGGCACTGACACAGCCAAAGCCGTGCGGGTAATTCGACGATGAATCACGTCTGTTGTCCGGGTAGTGCGCTCACGCATGTCCCGGAATGGTTTGCCCTGGACTTTCGCGGTCCACATATCAATTCCTCTGAACCCCAAGCCCGGCCAGTCAGCCGTTTTTTTGTGCCTGGTCAGTTGCAAGGCAGGCAAGGTATTGGCTGACGTTTGAAATGGCAAGCTGAGCGTCTGACTGGGGCATATGAACCGTTCAAATGTGCCCCCACTTTTCAGATATGTGCCCCACAATCTGCCGGAATGTGAAACGGTCAAGCGGAACCAAGCGCACAAAAAACAGAGAAGTTACAGAGGATAAAAGAGAAAGGCCGCACGTTCATGGAACGGTGCGGCCTCATATCTGGTGCCCGGGGCCGGAATCGAACCGGCACGCCTTGCGGCGCGGGATTTTGAGTCCCGTGCGTCTACCAATTCCACCACCCGGGCGACGCTTTTTGCAGCCCTGAATTATGGCACAGTGTGGGGTATGAAATATCCAACCATTGAAGATTCCATCGGAAAAACCCCCTTGGTCAGGCTGCAGCGCATCGGGGCTCAAGACAACACTGCCCGTGGCAATGTGATTTTGGGCAAACTAGAGGGCAACAACCCGGCTGGTTCGGTCAAAGACCGCCCGGCCTTGTCCATGATCCAGCGGGCGCAGGAGCGTGGCGAGATCAAGCCGGGTGACACGCTGATCGAAGCCACTTCGGGCAACACCGGCATCGCACTGGCCATGGCTGCGGCCATCAAGGGCTACCGCATGATTTTGATCATGCCCGAAGACCTGTCGATCGAGCGCGCCCAAACCATGAAGGCCTTTGGTGCCGAGTTGATCCTCACGCCCAAAAGCGGCGGCATCGAGTATTCACGCGATCTGGCCGAGCAAATGCAGCGCGACGGCAAAGGCCGGGTATTGGACCAGTTCTCGAATGCCGACAATCCGCGCATTCATTTTGAAACCACGGGTCCCGAAATCTGGGCTGATACCAAGGGGCAGATTACCCATTTTGTTAGCGCCATGGGCACCACCGGCACCATCACGGGGGTATCTCAGTTTCTGAAAAGTAAGAATCCGAAGATTCAAATCATCGGTGTGCAGCCCAACGAGGGCTCCCGCATTCCTGGCATCCGCAAGTGGCCGCAAGCGTATTTGCCCAAGATTTACGACCCGTCCCACGTGGATGAGCTGATCTACGTGAGCCAGGAAGATGCTGAAGAAATGTGCCGACGCATGGCGCGAGAAGAAGGCATTTTTGCCGGCATCTCAGCGGCCGGCGCCTGTTGGGTGGCGCAGGAGATTGCCAAGCGTGAAGCCAATGCGACCATTGTCTTCATTGTGTGCGACCGTGGCGACCGTTATCTCTCCACCGGTGTCTTCCCGGCCTGAACTCTAGAATCGCCCCAATTTCAAGGACATTTGATGCAAATCGACAAAGAACTGGACGCCCGCGGCCTGAACTGCCCGTTGCCTATCCTTAAAGCCAAAAAAGCATTGAGCGACATGCAAAGCGGGCAAACGCTGCGGGTGGTCGCCACCGATGCCGGCTCGGTGCGTGACTTTCAGGCCTTTGCCAAGCAGACCGGCAATGAGCTGCTGGAGCAGCAGACCGTGGGCGCCGATTTCATCCACGTGATGCGCCGGCGTTAAGCTGCCATCAGGCCGGCGCGGCGGCCTGGGATGAGGTTCAGCCCAGGCGCGCGAGTTGTTCCTTTATTTTGGCCAGGGTCGCACCAAAATCAACCATGCGCTGGCGTTCCAGTTCGATGATGGCTGCTGGCGCTCTGGCGACAAAGGCTTCATTGCCCAGCTTGCCCTCGGTCTTGACGACCTCGCCTTCCAGGCGCGCGGCCTCTTTGCCCAGACGCAACTTTTCGGCAGCGACGTCCACTTCCATGAACAGACAAATGCGCGCGCTACCCACCACGGCCACGGGTGCGGCTTGTGCGGCCGTGGCCCAGGCGGCTTCATCGTCAAACACGCGCACTTCGCTGAGCTTGGCCAGTGCTTTAAGCACTGGCGCCGCTTGCGTCAAAAACGCCGCTTCATCGGCTAGGCTGGCGATCACAAACAGTGGCAAGCGGGTCGCGGGTGACACGCTCATCTCGCCGCGCAGGTTGCGGCAGGCATCCACCAAGAGCTTGAGTTTGCCCACGTAGGCCAGCGCGGCCTCGTCGATGCGCTCGGGCTGTGCCTGCGGGTAGGTGGCGATCGCCACCGATTCGCCGGCGCGTCCGGCCACCGGCGCCACTTTTTGCCACAGCTCTTCGGTCACGAACGGAATCACTGGGTGCGCCAGGCGCAGGATGGTCTCTAAAGTGCGAATCAGCGTGCGGCGCGTGGCGCGCTTTTGGGCGTCGTCGCCGCCCTGAATCTGCACCTTGGCGATCTCAAGGTACCAGTCGCAGAACTCGTTCCAGACAAAGTCATAGAGGGTGCTGGCGACGTTGTCCAGGCGGTACTCTTCAAAGCCTTTGGCCACTTCAGCCTCGGTGCGCTGCAGCAGCGAGACGATCCAGCGGTCTGCGGCGCTGAACGCCAGGTAGGCGGGTGCATCGCCGCCGGCGGCGCATTCGGCCGGGCTGTGCTCGTTCAAGCCGCAGTCCTGGCCCTCGCAGTTCATCAGCACAAAGCGGCTGGCGTTCCACAGTTTGTTGCAGAAATTGCGGTAACCCTCGCAGCGTTTGGTGTCGAAGTTGATGCTGCGGCCCAGGGATGCCAGCGAGGCAAAGGTGAAGCGCAGCGCATCGGCGCCAAAGGCGGGGATGCCCGCGGGGAATTCTTTTTCGGTGTTCTTGCGCACTTGCGGCGCGGTTTCGGGCTTGCGCAGACCTTCAGCGCGTTTGACCAGCAACTCGGGCAGGGCAATGCCGTCGATCAGGTCCACCGGGTCGAGCACATTGCCTTCTGACTTGCTCATCTTGTGACCCTGCGCGTCGCGCACCAGGCCGTGGATGTAGACGTGTTTGAACGGCACCTGGCCGGTGAAATGCGTGGTCATCATGATCATCCGGGCGACCCAGAAGAAGATGATGTCGTAGCCGGTGACCAGGACGCTGGAGGGTAGGTAGAGGTCGTAGTCTGGCGTCTTTTCTGGCCAGCCCATGGTGCTGAATGGCACTAACGCGGATGAGTACCAGGTGTCGAGCACGTCTTCGTCGCGCGTCAATGTCCCGGTATAGCCGGCTTTTTCGGCCTTGGCCCTTGCCTCGTCTTCATTCCTTGCTACAAAAAAAGAACCGTCTTCACCGTACCAGGCCGGAATCTGATGCCCCCACCAAAGCTGGCGGCTGATGCACCAGTCCTGGATGTTGTTCATCCACTGGTTGTAGGTGTTGACCCAGTTCTCGGGCACAAACTTGACTTGGCCCGACTGCACCGCATCAATCGCTTTTTGTGCAATGGATTTGCCGGTCGGGTCGATCGGGCTGACCTTGCTCATGGCCACAAACCACTGGTCGGTCAGCATCGGCTCGATGATCTGGCCGGTGCGGGCGCAGCGCGGCACCATGAGTTTGTGCTTCTTGACCTCAACCAGCAGGCCCAGCGCTTCGAGGTCCTTGACGATTTGCTTGCGCGCGGCAAAGCGGTCCATGCCGACGTAAGCGGCGGGCGCCACCGCATCGATCTTGGCATCGAGCGTCAGCACGCAAATCATCGGCAGCTTGTGGCGCTGGCCCACGGCGTAATCGTTCTGGTCGTGTGCGGGCGTGACCTTCACGACGCCGGTGCCGAATGCCTTGTCGACGTAGTCGTCGGCAATCACGGGAATGGTGCGGCTGCACAAGGGCAGCGTGACGTGCTTGCCCAGCAGGTGCAGGTAGCGTTCGTCCTCGGGGTGGATCATCGCGGCGACGTCGCCGAGCATGGTTTCCGGGCGCGTGGTCGCCACCACCAGGCCGGGCGCGAGTTCGCCATTGACCAGTTGCGGGCCGTCGGCGAAGGGATAAAGGATGTGCCACAGAAAGCCGTCTTCCTCTTCGCTTTCCACTTCCAGATCGCTGACTGCACTTTGCAACACCGGGTCCCAGTTCACCAGGCGTTTTCCACGGTAGATCAGGCCTTGCTCGTACAACTGCACAAAGGTTTCGGTCACGGTTTTGGACAGTTTGTCGTCCATGGTGAAGTACTCTCTAGACCAGTCCACGCTGTCGCCCATGCGGCGCATCTGCGTGGTGATGGTGTTGCCACTCTTTTCTTTCCATTCCCAGACCTTGCTCACAAAGTTCTTGCGGCCCAGGTCATGGCGGCTGATCTTCTGCTCCTGCAACTGCCGCTCCACCACGATTTGGGTCGCAATGCCGGCGTGGTCGGTGCCCGGAATCCAGACCGTGTTGTCGCCGCGCATGCGGTGGTAGCGCGTGAGCGAGTCCATGATGGTCTGGTTGAAGGCGTGCCCCATGTGCAGCGTGCCCGTGACGTTGGGCGGGGGCAGCTGGATGGCGAAGGACTCGGCGCCTGTTTTGGGCATGCCCGTGCCCCGGTAGCCCGCTACGGCGTAGCCGCGTTTTTCCCATTCGGGACCCCAGTGCGCTTCCAGCGCGGCAGGCTCAAATGATTTGGACAGGCTGTTCAGGCCGGGTTGTTGCAGTGCGTCGTTCATGGTGTCTTTGGCTGTTTCGCTGGCACGCCCGGGTCGGGCAGGTGGCAGCGAGCGCGGCATCGGGATGCAAATACCGCAGGGGAGGGGGCTGATCAGTCAGAATTTTATTCGACACCGCCGCGTGTCTGGATGGGAGCCCGAATGCAGGCGCCACAAGCCTTGCTCAGCAAGCCCGGCTTTTGCACGGGTGCCTGGCTGCTAGTTGTTGAGCATTATCAAAAATTGTATTTTCATAGTCAAAAACAATTCATGGCATTGATGCTTCCAATTAGACGCGGGCGCCAATCCGGTCTATCCTGCACCTGTCTTTGGCAAACCATTGTTCAAAGCAAGCGCCTCAATTTTTTAACTGATGAAGGAGATTTCCATGGCAGCACTCAAAGGCTCGAAGACGGAAGACAACCTGAAGGCCGCCTTCGCGGGAGAATCCCAGGCCAACCGCCGTTATTTGTATTTCGCAAACAAGGCCGACGTGGAAGGTCAACCTGACGTGGCTGCGCTGTTCCGCTCTACCGCCGAAGGCGAAACCGGCCACGCGCACGGTCATCTGGAGTGGCTGGAAACCTGTGGCGACCCCGCCACCGGTCTGCCCTTTGGCGGCACCCGTGACAACCTCAAGTCGGCGGTAGCCGGCGAGACCCACGAGTACACCGACATGTACCCCGGCATGGCCAAGACCGCGCGTGACGAAGGTCATGATGAAGTGGCTGACTGGTTTGAGACGCTGGCCAAGGCCGAGCGCTCGCACGCCAATCGCTATGCCAAGGCCTTGGTTGAATTGGTCGATTGATCTTGGCTGATTGATCTGTGTTGGGCGTTGCTTGCAGCGCCCAATGCAGAAGACTCAGAGACTGACAACAAAAATTATCCAAGGGACTGCACCATGGCACGTGAAGGCAATTTATCAGCGCCCACCCGTCACCCGATCGACTGGAAGGGAGCTGATTACTACAACGAAGAAGCCACCTTTCACGAGCTCGAGCGTATTTTTGACATCTGCCACGGTTGCCGTCGCTGCGTCAGCCTGTGCGGCTCCTTTCCGACGCTGTTTGACCTGGTCGATGAGAGCCGGACCCAGGAAGTCGACGGCGTCGACAAAAAAGACTACTGGAAGGTGGTGGACCAGTGTTACCTGTGTGACCTGTGCTACATGACCAAGTGCCCGTATGTGCCGCCGCACCAGTTCAACCTCGACTTTCCGCACACCATGCTGCGCGCCAAGGCGATCAAGTTCAAAAAAGGCGAGGTGTCAACGGCCGAGAAGTTCTTGGCGTCGACCGATGTGCATGGCCAGTTGGCCGGTATCCCGATCGTGGTGCAGGTCGCCAACGCAGTCAACAAGACCAAGTTGGCGCGCAGCGTGATGGAAAGCGTGGCGGGTGTGGACAAGAACGCCTGGCTGCCGTCGCTGGCGACCAAGAAATTCCGCTCCGGCACGCCCATGGCCAAAGCCACCATCGTGACCGACGGTGAAAAGACGCCGGGGAAGGTCGCCATTTTTGCCACCTGTTTCATCAACTACAACGAACCCGGCATTGGCCTGGACTTGCTCAAAATCTTGGATCACAACGACGTGCCTTATGTGATCGTCGAGAAGGAAAAATGCTGCGGCATGCCCAAGCTCGAATTGGGTGACATGGAATCCGTCAACGCCAGCAAGGAAGCCAACATCCCGGTGCTGGCCAAATATGCCAAAGACGGTTATGCCATTTTGGCGGCGGTGCCCAGTTGCGCGTTGATGTTCAAGCAGGAGATTCCGCTGATGTACCCGGATGAGCCGGACGTCCAGCTGGTCAAGGACGCGATGTGGGATCCGTTTGAATACCTGATGCAGCGCAAGCGCGATGGCCTTTTGAAGGCTGATTTCCCGGTGCCGCTGGGCAACGTGAGCTACCAGATTCCGTGCCACGGCCGGGTGCAGAACATCGGAAAGAAAACCGAAGAGATGCTCAAGATGATTCCCGGCACCACGGTCAACACCTTTGAGCGTTGCTCGGGACACGCCGGCACCTTTGGTGTCAAGAAAGCGCACCATGAGCAGGCCATGAAGATCGGCAAACCGCTGTTCAAAGGTATGGCGGCCATGAAAGACGGCAGCAAGCCTGATTTCATCAGCTCGGACTGTCCGCTCGGTGGTCACCACATTGCGCAGGGGTTTGATGTGAACCAGCTCGGTACGCCCGAGTTGTTGCACCCCTTGAGCCTGGTGGCCAAGGCCTATGGTTTGAAGTGAATGGAAACTGTTGCTATTTTGGAGATTCAATGCAAATAACCGGAAACATCAGCCTGGAGAGCCTCATGTCCCTGGAGGCCTACAGCAAGTGGCGCAAGGCCAACAAGCCCATCGTGATGGCGCACCGCAAGCTGCGCAGCGTGCGCCTGGGTGAGTTCATCAACCTGCAGTTCGAGAGCGAGATGACCATCCGCTACCAGATTCAGGAAATGCTGCGCATCGAGAAAGTGTTTGAAGAAGACGGTATCCAGCAAGAGATTGACGCTTACGCGCCGCTGGTGCCGACCGGCAGCAACTGGAAAGCCACGGTCATGCTGGAGTACCCCGACGTGAACGAGCGCAAGCGCGAGTTGGCGCGCTTGATTGGTGTGGAAGACCATTTGTTTGTGGAAGTTGAAGGCCAGCCGCGCGTCTATGCCATTGCCGATGAGGACATGGAGCGCGAAAACGACGAGAAAACATCTGCGGTGCACTTTGTGCGCTTCGAGTTGACGCCGGCCATGTGCGCTGCCGTCAAAGCCGGCGCCAGCGTCAAGATCGGCTGCGACCACACCAACTACCCGGCCCATGTGACGATTCCACCCGAAACACTGGCTTCGCTGGCGGGAGACCTCAAGTAGCGGGGGCTCGCCACGGGTCACGATAATCAAGGCTTCATCATGAAGCCTTTTTCTTTTTTTACGCGCCTTTCAAGCGAGTTCGTCTGCCATGCTGTTTTTGTTGTCTCCCGCCAAATCCCTCGACTTTGACACCCCGGCGGGCGCTGCGCCGCACACGCAGCCGCTGTTCATCCCGCAAGCAACCGAGTTGATCGGTGTCTTGAGGCAGAAATCACCGCAGCAAATCGCCTCGCTGATGAGTCTGAGCGACACCCTGGCCGGCCTGAACGCGGCGCGCTACCAGGCTTGGACGCCCAAATTTACCGCCAAGAATGCCAAGCAGGCGGTGCTGGCCTTCAATGGCGATGTCTATGAAGGGCTTGACGCCAAGAGCCTGCCCTTTGACGAGTTGAAGTGGCTGCAGGACCATGTCTGCATCCTGAGTGGCCTGTACGGCGTGCTGCGCCCGCTGGACTACATGCAGCCTTACCGGCTGGAAATGGGCACCAAATTGGCGACACCGCAGGGCAAGGACCTGTACCAGTTCTGGGGCGCACAAATCTCCGACTACCTCAACAGCCGCTTGCACAAGGAGGCCGCGCCGGTCGTGGTGAATCTTGCCTCGCAAGAGTATTTCAAGGCGGTGGACCGCAAGGCGCTGCAGGCCCGTGTGGTGGAATGCGTCTTCCAGGAGTACCGAAGCGGCCAGTACAAGATCATCAGTTTCTACGCCAAGCGGGCCCGTGGCCTGATGGCACGATTTGCCGCCATGCACCGGATGACCCGCCCGAAACAGCTTGAAAGCTTTGACTTGGAGGGCTACGCTTTTGACGCAGCCGCCTCCGAACCGGACCGGCTGGTTTTCCGGCGTTCGCAACTTTAAGCATAAATTTATGATAAATCAGGCTCTAGCCCGCGTGGAATATGCCTAAGCAGCTATGAAGATACGAGCAAACAGTATTGACATCGAAGTCGAAGACAGCGGCCCCGGCGACGCGGGTGAAGATCGCCCGGTGGTTTTGCTGATCATGGGGCTGGGGATGCAACTCGTGGCCTGGCCGCCGGCTTTTGTTCATGCCCTGATTGACGCCGGCTACCGTGTCATCCGCCATGACAACCGCGACGTTGGCTTGAGCCACCGTTTTGAGGCCATGGGCAAGCCGCACCTGCTCTGGCAGGGGCTCAGGTACAAACTGGGATTGAAGCCGCAGGCACCTTACAGCGTGGCGGACATGGCGGCCGATTCGCTCGGCGTGCTGGACGCTCTGGGCATCAAGAAGGCCCATGTGCTCGGTGTCAGCTTGGGCGGCATGATTGCGCAGCGCATCGCACTGGCAGCACCCGAGCGGGTGCTGAGCTTGACCAGCGTGATGAGCACCAGCGGCGCCAAAGGCCTGGCGCAGGCGCGGCCCGCCGTGATGCGCGTGTTGCTCAGCCGTCCCAAGGCCCATGATCCGCAGACGGTGCTCAAGCATTACGTGCGTTTGTTCAAAGCCATTGGCAGCCCGGGGTTTCCGACGCCCGAGCATGAGATGCGCGAGCGCATCTTGCTCGGAGTCGAGCGTGGCTATTACCCGGCGGGCACGCTGCGCCAGATGCTGGCCATCATGGCCGACATCACCCGCCCCGCGCAATTGCGGCGCATCACGGCCCCGACGCTGGTGATGCATGGCAAGGCCGACCCACTCTTGCCCTTCGTTCATGGTGAGGACACGGCCCGGCGCGTCCAAGGTGCCCGGCTGGTTGGCATTGAGGGTATGGGGCACGACTTGCCGCCCGGCGTGGTGACCCATCTGCTGGCGGCGCTGTTGCCGCACCTGAAGGCCGCCGATGCCGGTCGCTAGACCGAGACCCAGCCTCAAACCCCCGTTCTTTCCTCCGTTTCAGATCAAAACCCACGCCCATGAACTCACCGCAACACTCGCCCCTGGGTCAAGCCACTGTCTACCTCGACCAGTACGACGCCTCCTTGCTGTTCCCGATCGCGCGCGCAGCCAAACGCGTTGAGCTGGGTGTCAAAGGGGCGCTGCCTTTTTTGGGCGCCGACATGTGGACTGCATTTGAGCTGAGCTGGCTCAATCTGCGCGGCAAGCCGCAGGTGGCGCTGGCGCGCTTCACGGTGCCGTGCGAGACGCCCAACATCATCGAGAGCAAGTCCTTCAAGCTCTACCTCAACAGTTTCAACAACACGCGCTTTGCCGACGCGGAGTCAGTGAAAGCCCGCCTGCGCACCGACCTGAGCGAAGCGGTCTGGCGTGATATGGAGACGCATGCGGCTCGCGACGCTGCGGCCTGCCCGTTGGGCGCAACCGTCACGACCGCCCCAAGCATTGGCGTCACCCTGTTGCTGCCCGATTTGTTTAACCGTGAACCGATTTACGAGCTCGACGGCCTGAGCCTGGACCGGCTCGATATCGAATGCAGCCACACCACCCCGGCGCCTGAGTTGTTGCGGGTGGTGCCGGGCGAAGCGCCGGTGAGCGAAGTGCTGGTCAGCAACCTGCTGAAAAGCAACTGCCCGGTGACCGGCCAGCCCGACTGGGCCAGTGTGCAGATCAGTTACAGCGGCGCGCCGATCGATCAGGAGCGCTTGCTGCAATACCTGGTGAGTTTTCGCAACCACAACGAGTTTCATGAGCAGTGTGTGGAGCGCATCTTCATGGACATCTGGACGCGCTGCCAGCCGACCCGCCTGGCGGTGTACGCGCGCTACACGCGCCGCGGTGGCCTGGACATCAACCCGTTTCGCACCAGCTATGCGCAGGCGCTGCCAGCCAATACCCGTATGGCGCGGCAGTGACAAGTCACGCTGGCCCGGCGTCAATCTCCATTGAGGCTCAAAGGTGTCATGGTTTCACTGTCGGCCCAACGCCCTTGCCCAGCAGCTGGCCGTTGACTGTGAGACCGTACATATCGTCGGGCGAGTCATGGTGCTTCTGGCGCGTCTCTGCGATCGAACCCGTGAAACGCGGATCCTGGGGGCGCTCATGGCTGTCCATGAACATCGCAACATCCCAGGCTTCCTGATCCGTCAGCGTGTTGCCCTGGCTCAGCGGCATATTGCCCTGGATGAACGCCGCGGCGTTCTTGATCACGCCCATGCCGGCGCCCCAGTTGAACGACTGGGGCCCCCACAGCGGTGGGAAAACAACGGCGCCATGAGAAGACTGGCCTTGGCCATCGGCACCATGGCAAAGCGCGCATTTTTTCTGGAAGACGAGCTCACCACGGGCAAAGTCCATGGCCAGCGGTGGATCGTCCGGTGCCGGGTAGCCGCGCCCGGGCAGCGAGGTGCCGACGGGCGCCCCCTTGGCCAGGAAAAAAGCATAGGACTCCAGCGCGACCAGCACGTTGTCACCCGCTGGCGGCGCCTTGCCATTCATGCTGTAGACAAAACAGCCCTGAAGCCGCTCGGTGAATGTGTTCACCTGGCCGGTCTTGCGGCGGTATGCCGGGTAGGCAACGTAGGCCGCCCAGAGCGGCGCCGAATCGGCCAGTCGACCCGCGTCAAGGTGGCAGTTTGCACAGGTCAGGGAGTTGCCGACGAATTTGGGGGCCTCCTGGCCCGTGTTATTGAAGATGCGTTGCCCGAGCTTCACTTGTTTGCCGAATTCATTGTCAGGTATGGCGCTGTCGGGGGGTGGCACGAAGGCGGGCGCTGCGGCGCTGGCGGGGGGTGGGACTGCCGCGCCAGACGCGACGGCCATCGGTTGCGGCGCGCTGGCCGGGACACTTGCGGATGCAGCTTGCGCCACAGGCTCGGCAGTGGGGCGTTGATCGCAGGCGACCAATAGCGCCGCCGCAGGGGCGAGGCCGAGCACCCACACGAGCGCTGAAATGAGGGAAGGGTTTTTCATGGCTTGACACTCCGCTTGGTGCTCGGCGCGGCATCAAGACTGCCGTAGTAAACGGCCACAGCGCCGATGTCGGTTGGCGACAACTTGAGCGCAATGCCGTGCATCAGACCCAAGGGGTCGTTCTTGCGCGTCCCGGTCTGCCAAGCCTTCAATTGCGTGACGATGTAAGCGGGGGACTGACCTGCGATTTGAGGAAAGGCCGCACCCACGCCCAAGCCCTTAAGCCCGTGGCATTGGGCGCAGGCAGGAAGCCCCTTGTTCCAGTCGCCGCGCTGGGCGAGGGACTCACCGACGCTGAGGGATTTGGTGTCGGCCGGCGGTTGACCGTCATGGTTGGTCACGGCCAGCCCGGCGTAATACTCGGCCAGGGCTTGTCGATCCGTCGCGCTGAGTTGCTGGACGACCGGCGCCATGATGGGGTTCACCCTTGTTGCGTCGTGAAAGCTCTGCAGTTGCCGCAGAAAATACGCCGCATTCAGGCCTGCCAAGCGCGGAAACCCCGCTGCCGGCTGCCCTTGTCCAGTTGCCCCATGGCATGTCACACAAGCGGGTGCGCCAGCAGCGTTACCCGATTTGGCGATTTTTTCACCGGTTTGAGCCAAGGCCGGCAACACAGTCAGGGCCAGAGCTGTGAATAGCGCCGTGCCAGCAGTTCTGCATAAGAGGCTGACGCCGATCGATGTCGCGCGAGGCCCGTCTTGGCGAATTGGCTGGGACAGCGCCATTGCGCGCCTGGATTGAAGTTGGATCATCGTGGGGCTCTCCGTCAATGGACCGATTCATGCAATTTTTTCCATTTGAGCTGGTCGGAGATGTACCGTCTGTGCGTTATCGCACAACAAAGACCTCAATCGCATGGGAGGATTGAAGTTGATGGCCCAATTGCGGCCATTGATGCCCTCGCAGGAGACCGCCATGACCCACGCCTTTGCAGCCACGCTCAAGACTTTTGAAACTGCCTCTGGCAAAACGGGAAAGCTCTTCTCCCTGCCTGCGCTGGCGCGCCAGTTCCCCAACATCAAGCGTCTGCCGCTTTCCCTGCGCATCGTGCTCGAATCGGTGCTGCGCAACTGCGACGGCAAAAAAGTGACCGCCGACCATGTGGCGCAGTTGGCCGGCTGGCAGCCGCACGCGCCGCGCACCGACGAAATTGCGTTTGTGGTGTCGCGCGTGGTGCTGCAGGACTTCACTGGCGTGCCGCTGCTGGCGGACCTGGCGGCCATGCGCAGCACCGCGCAACGCCTGGGGCTGGACCCGCGGCGCATTGAGCCGCTGGTGCCGGTGGACCTGGTGGTAGACCATTCCATCATGGTCGACCACTATGGCAAGAAAAACTCGCTGGACCTGAACATGAGCCTCGAATTCCAGCGCAACCGCGAGCGCTACGAGTTCATGAAGTGGGGCATGCAGGCATTTGACACCTTTGGCGTGGTGCCGCCGGGTTTTGGCATCGTGCACCAGGTCAATCTGGAGTACCTGGCACGCGGCGTGCACACATCGAAAGACGGCATTTATTACCCCGACACGCTGGTGGGCACCGACAGCCACACCACCATGATCAACGGCATTGGCGTGGTCGGCTGGGGTGTCGGCGGCATCGAGGCCGAGGCCGCGATGCTGGGCCAGCCGGTGTATTTGCTCACGCCCGACGTGGTCGGCTTTGAGCTCACCGGGCGCCTGCGCGAGGGCGTGACCGCCACCGACCTGGTGCTCACCGTCACGCAGACGCTGCGCCAGCACAAGGTCGTGGGCAAGTTTGTCGAGTTTTTTGGCGAAGGCACGCGCACGCTGGCGCTGCCCGACCGCGCCACCATCGCCAACATGGCGCCTGAATATGGCGCCACCATGGGCTTTTTCCCGGTGGACCAAGAAACCATGGACTACTTCAAGGGCACGGGCCGCACCACCAGCGAAATCGAGGCCTTCGAGGCCTACTTCAAGGCGCAGGGCCTGTTCGGTGTGCCGCTCGCGGGCGAGATCGACTATTCGCAAGTGGTCAAGCTCGACCTGGGCGACGTGACCCCCAGTCTGGCCGGACCCAAGCGCCCGCAGGACCGCATCGAACTGGGCCGCGTGGCCGCGCAGTTTGCCGACCTGTTCAGCCAGTCAGGGGCCAGCAACGGTTTTAACCAGCCAGCCGAGCGCCTGCTCAAGCGTTACCCGGTTAGCAGCGCCACTGCCACCGGTGAAGCACCGCCGGCGCCGCCGCTCCCGCCCGGCGCGCCCCGTGATTTGGCCGAGATGGAGATCAATCGACCCACCCTGGAAGCCGCCCTGGCCAGCGCCAGCCCATCCGACGCCGTCACTGCAACGCAGCACACCCCCCGGCACACCACGGTGGGCCATGGCGACGTGCTGATCGCCGCCATCACGAGTTGCACCAACACCTCCAACCCCAGCGTGCTGCTGGCGGCGGGCCTGCTGGCCAAAAAGGCCGTCGAGGCGGGCCTCACCGTGCAGCCGCACATCAAGACGTCATTGGCGCCGGGTTCGCGCATCGTCACCGAGTACCTCACGCAAACCGGGCTGCTGCCCTACCTGGAGAAACTCGGCTTTGCCCTGGCGGGCTACGGCTGCACCACCTGCATTGGCAACTCCGGCGACCTGACGCCCGAGCTCAACGCCGTCATCGGCCAGAACGACCTGGTCTGCGCCGCAGTGCTGTCGGGCAACCGCAACTTCGAGGCGCGCATCCACCCCAACCTGAAGGCCAATTTTCTGGCGAGCCCGCCGCTGGTGGTGGCTTACGCGATTGCCGGCACGGTGTTGCGCGACCTGATGACCGAACCGGTGGGGCAGGGCACCGGGGGCAAGGATGTGTTTCTGGGGGACATCTGGCCCAGCAGCGACGAGATTGCGGCGCTCATGAAGTTCGCCATGAACGGCAAGGCCTTTCGCGAGAACTACGCCCGCATTGCGTCCGAGCCCGGCGCGCTGTGGGAGGAGATCAAAGGTGTGGCCGGCACCACCTACAGCTGGCCTAAGAGCAGCTACATCGCCGAGCCGCCGTTCTTCTTCACTTTCACTATGGAAAGTGAAGCCACTAAAGCAATAGACACGGGGGCTAGAGGCCAAAAAGGCTCTGAATCTGTGCGCAATGCCCGGATCATGGCGCTGTTTGGCGACTCCATCACCACCGACCACATTTCCCCGGCCGGCGCCATCAAGGAGAGTTCTCCGGCCGGCCAGTGGCTGCTGGCCCACGGCGTGCAAAAGGCCGACTTCAACTCCTACGGCGCGCGCCGCGGCAACCATGAGGTGATGGTGCGCGGCACCTTTGCCAACGTGCGCATCAAAAACCTGATGATCCCGCCGTTGGCGGACGGCTCGCGCGAGGAAGGCGGCCTGACCCTGTACCAGGCCCCCGCCGAAGGGCAGGGTGCGGGCGCCGTCGGCGAAAAGCTCTTCATCTTCGACGCCGCCACCCGCTACATGGTCGCAGGCACGCCCGCAGTGGTGTTTGCCGGCGAGGAATACGGCACCGGGTCCAGCCGCGACTGGGCCGCCAAGGGCACCCAGCTGCTGGGCATCAAGGCGGTGGTGGCGCAAAGTTTTGAGCGCATTCACCGCAGCAACCTGGTGGGCATGGGCGTGTTGCCGCTGCAGTTCAAGGCCGGCGACAGCTGGCAAGGGCTGGGGCTGACTGGCAACGAGGTCATCGACATCGTCCCCGACTTGGATTTGCGCCCGCAGAGCGATGTGCAACTGGTCGTCACCCGCGCCGACGGCAGCAGTCTGTCGGTTACGGTCCTGCTGCGCATTGACACCCCGATCGAGGTGGATTACTACCACGCGGGCGGCATATTGCCGTTTGTGCTGCGGCAGTTGTTGTTGGGCTGACACGCTCCTTGCTTTGGCGTCGGGGCCTTCAATCGCTGCAGTCAACATGCTGGTTCATTGTTCGGCATCGCACAGACCATGGGCCCGGGCCTGGGTAAATTTGGCCCCATGTTGTGCCGCAGTGCACGGGGCCACCCGGTCCGTCTTGCGCGCTCGACCCGTCGGCGGTGCTGAACGCGTCTCGCTCGCTCGCTCGGATCGAGCACTCATGCAAGCTATTCAATCAATTTCTCAACTTGTGAAACAAAGGAGCAGTCACCATGCCTAGCATCATCACCGCGGATAACACCGAGCTCTATGTCAAGGATTGGGGCACCGGCCAGCCCGTCATTCTGATTCACGGCTGGCCGCTGTCGGCTGACACCTGGGATGACCAGGCGCTGGCGCTGGTCGAAGCGGGTTACCGCGCTATTGCCTATGACCGCCGTGGCTTTGGCCGTTCCTCGCAGCCGTGGAGCGGCTACGACTACGACACGCTGTCGGACGACCTGGCGGCGGTGATCGAGCAAACCGGCGCGAAGGACGCGGTGATTGTGGGCTTTTCCATGGGCGGCGGCGAAGTGGCGCGCTACATGTCGCGCCACCATGGAAAATCGGTTGCCAAGGCGGTGCTGGTCTCTGCCAGCCTGCCGTACCGGCTCAAGACCAGCGACAACCCGCTCGGCGTGGAGCAGGCTGCGTTTGACAAGACGGCGCAGGCCCTCAATGACGACCGGCCCAAGTTCCTGGCCGGCTTCTTCGAGAAGTTCTTTGGTATGACGCCGGACGAAAAACCGGTGAGTGACGAACTGCTGGCCTGGGCGCGCAGCGTCTCGATGCAAGCGAGCTTGAGGGCCACCCTGGGCTGCGCCAAGTCCTTCACGACCACGGACTTTCGCCCGGAACTGGCCGCATTCAAGGTGCCCACCCTCATCATCCACGGCGCTGACGACAAGGTTGTGCCAATTGAATCCTCAAGCCGACTCACGGCCAAAGGCATTGCACAGTCAACCTTTGTCGAATACGCCGGCGCACCGCATGGCTTGTTCGCCACCCACAAGGAACGGCTGACCAAGGACCTGCTTGACTTTTTGGCAAGGTGAGTTCGCAATGCGGCCATGAGCACCACCCGCACCGAATCCGACAGCTTCGGCCCGATTGAAGTCCCGGTCGATGCCTTGTGGGGCGCGCAAACAGCGCGCAGCCTGAAGTTCTTCGCCATTGGTGAGCAGCGCATGCCGCTGCCGGTGATCCATGCGCTGGCCTGGGTCAAGTGGGCGGCAGCGAACGTTAACAGTGACCTGCACCTGCTCGACACCGGCAAGGCGCAGGCGATTGCCGACGCGGCGCAGCGCGTGGCGCGAGGCGAGTTCGACGCCGAATTCCCGTTGTCGGTGTGGCAGACCGGTTCGGGCACGCAGAGCAACATGAACGTCAACGAGGTGGTGGCCAATCTGGCCTCGCGCGCACTCGGCGGGGAGGTGGGCGCAGCGCGAACAATTCATCCCAATGACGAGGTGAATCTGGGGCAGTCGTCCAACGACGTGTTCCCGAGCGCCATGCACATCGCGGTGGCGCAGCAAGCCAAGCTCAGTCTGCTGCCGGCGCTGAAACAGTTGCGTAGCGCTCTGGCGGCCAAGGCCATTGAGTTCGAAACCGTCGTGAAGATCGGGCGCACGCACCTGCAAGATGCAACGCCGGTGACGCTGGGCCAGGAGTTCGGTGGCTACGAGGCGCAACTGGTTCTGTGCGAGCAAAGCATCCGTCATGCCCTGTTGGTGGTGCACACGCTGGCCATCGGCGGCACGGCCGTCGGTACAGGCCTGAACACACACCCGCAGTTCGGCGCTCGGGTCGCAGCCCTGCTGGCAGAGCAACTTGATCTTCCGCTGGTGCAGGCCGGCAATTTGTTTGCTGCCATGGCAGGGCACGAAGCGCTGGTGGCCTTGCATGCGAGCCTGAAAATGTTGGCCATCGCCTTGACCAAAATTGGCAATGACATTCGCTTGATGGGCAGCGGGCCGCGCGCCGGTTTGGGTGAGCTGCGATTGCCAGAGAATGAGCCCGGCAGTTCCATCATGCCCGGCAAAGTTAACCCAACCCAGATTGAGGCATTGACGATGGTGTGCGCCCAGGTGATGGGGCATGACACTGCCATTGGCTTTGCCGCCAGCCAGGGCCACTTTGAGCTCAACGTCTACAAGCCGCTGATCATTCTTGACACGCTGGGCAGCCTTCGCCTGCTGACGGATGCGATGCGCAGCTTTAGCCAGCACTGTGTGGCGGGGATCGCGGTGAACGCCGCGCGGGTCCAGGCGTTGTTGGAGAGCTCGCTGATGCTGGTCACGGCGCTCACGCCGCACATCGGCTACGACCGCGCGGCGCAGATTGCCAAGCACGCCCATGCGCACGGCAGCACCCTGCGCGAGGCCGCGCTGGCGCTGGGGATGGTGAATGCGCAGCAGTTTGACGTCTGGGTCGACCCACGGCGGATGCTTGGCGAAGCAAATAGCGGTAGCCAGGGTGTCAACCCGCCAAATCTCACAGCAGCGAGGAGATAACATGAATTTGAACCCCCTTCACGCCGCGCATGCGCTTGCGAATATTCAGGCTGCGCTGGGGCGCACCATGGCTGCGTTGCTTGGCTTGGCATTGGCGTCTCTGGCGGGCTGCGGCGACATGGCCAGTTTGCCGGTGTCGGCCGGCACCGGGCCGCAACCCACATTGCCGGCCCCGCGCCAGTCACTGATTCCGACGGTGAACATTGCACCGGCCAAGGGCTGGGCAGAAGGTGCGACACCACAAGCGGCCCCAGGCACCCGCGTGGCGGCCTTTGCCAGGGAGTTGGATCATCCACGCTGGCTCTACGTGCTGCCCAACGGCGATGTGCTGGTGGCAGAAAGCAATACGCCGCCCAAGCCGCAAGACGCTGCGGGGCTCAAAGGATGGGCGATGGGTCTGGTGATGAAGTGGGCCGGCGCGGGCGTGCCCAGCGCCAATCGCATCACACTGCTGCGCGATACCGACGGCGATGGAGTGGCCGACTTGCGTTCGGTGTTGCTGAAAGACTTGAATTCACCCTTTGGCATGGCCTTGGTGGGCAACCGTCTTTTTGTGGCGAACTCGGACGCCGTGCTGCGCTTTCCCTACGCCAGCGGCGACACCCGCATCACCGCGCCCGGCGTCAAGGTGTTGGACCTGCCAGCCGGCCCGATCAACCACCATTGGACCAAGAATCTTCTTGCCAGCGTGGACGGCAGCCAACTGTTCGTGACCGTGGGCTCCAACAGCAACGTGGCCGAGCGCGGCATGGCGGTGGAGGCCGGGCGGGCCGCCATCTGGCAAGTGGACATCAAGACCGGCACCCATCAAATCTTTGCATCGGGTCTGCGCAACCCGGTTGGCCTTGCCTGGGAGCCTCACACGGGCGCCTTGTGGACGGTGGTGAATGAGCGTGACGAACTCGGCAGCGACCTGGTGCCTGATTACCTGACCTCGGTACGCGAGGGCGCCTTTTACGGCTGGCCCTACAGCTACTACGGCCAGCATCTGGATGCGCGGGTGAAGCCGCAGCAGCCCGCCCTGGTCGCCACCGCCATCGCACCGGATTACGCCTTGGGGCCTCACACGGCGTCACTGGGTTTGGCTACTTCTCTTGGCAACTCACTGCCACCCACCTTTGCCACCGGCATGTTCATTGGCCAGCATGGCTCATGGAACCGCCGGCCGCACAGCGGCTACAAGGTAATATTTGTGCCTTTCGTAGGTGGCAAGCCGGTCGGCGCGCCGATTGACGTGCTGACGGGTTTTCTCAGTGAGCAAGGCACGGCCAACGGCCGCCCGGTGGGCGTGGCGCTGGACAAGCAGGGCGCGTTGCTGGTCGCGGACGATGTCGGCAATGTGGTCTGGCGCGTCAGTGCAAAGTGATGTTGCCACCGAAAAACGGAATCCTTACCCCCGGAATTTCTTCAACGCCGCAGCTCGGCATCCCCAGGATCAACGTGTCCCAACGGCGATGTGCTCGTCGCCGAGATCAATGCGCTGGCCAAGCCGGAAGACACTTCGGGCCTCAAGGGTTGCCAGCGAGCTCATCAGCGGTTTCATCACAGTCAAGGTGCCTCCCAGTTTTTGCTAAACCAAATGTGTGCATGATCTGCACATGGTCGGGTCTGGTCTGTGCGAAAACGCACAGAGTTAATTGCGCCGGGTCATTAATATGAATAGCAAGTCCGCCCTGAGTTCGCTGGCCGGTCGGCTGGCGAGCTCAGGGTAATTGGGAAGTAAACCAGGAGAATCACCATGCCGGAGTTCGGATCGCCTTTTTCAGGCGTAGCCCACAACAAGAAGCTCAGTCATGAAGAGCTTGTTAGAGCCATTCGTTTCATGGTGGCCGCAGAGTACGAGGCCACGCAGATGTACATGCAGCTGGCCGAGTCCACCGACCACCCGCTCGCCATCAAGGTGCTGACGGAGATCGCGGACGAGGAGCGCGTGCACGCGGGAGAATTTCTCCGGTTGCTGCACGAGTTGGCGCCCGATGAAGCCAAGTTTTATGCCAAAGGCGCCAAAGAAGTCGAAGAAGAAATCAAGAAGCTCAAGCCGTGAGGGCAAAGGCCCCCAAGGTGCCAGGCTTGGCTTGGCGAGCCCCTGCTTCCCTTGTCAGACGCACAGTCCTCGCGCGTGCCTGACCTGGACCGGGCGGCAACGCTGCTGTTCGTCATCAATGCGGCGTCGGGTCATCATGCCGTTGATGCGACACGCGAGCTGATTGAAAGCGCGCTGCGCACGAACGGCAGAAGCGGTGAACTGCTGTTTGCCCGCCCGCAGGACTTGGCCGAGGTGGCACGGCAGGCAGCTGCGACGGCCTGTACCCGCCGCAGCGCCGTGGTGGCCGTGGGAGGCGATGGCACCATCAACACCGTGGCGCAAGCCGCCTACGCCCAGGGCTGCGCCATGGGGGTGCTGCCGCAGGGCACCTTCAACTACTTTGCCCGCACGCATGGCATTCCCGGCGATGGCGCCCAAGCGCTGCAGACCCTGCTCGATTGCGAGCCGATGGCGGTGCAGGTCGGGCTCATCAACGAGCGGGTGTTTCTGGTCAACGCCAGCCTGGGCCTGTACCCCGAGCTGTTGCAGGACCGGGAGGCCTGGAAAGCGCGCTTTGGCCGCAGCCGCGTGGTGGCGTTCGCCGCCGCTCTGGCCACCTTGCTGGGGCGCCGCCGCCAGTTGCGCCTGCGCATTGAACGCGGCACCACCGTGCGCGACGTGAGCACACCCACGCTCTTCATTGGCAACAACCGGCTGCAGTTTGAGCAAGTCGGTCTGGCGCAGGCCGGCGCGCTTGACCAGGGTTGTCTGGCCGCCGTGATGCTGCGCCCCATTGGTTCCATGGCCATGCTCTGGTTGCTGCTGCGCGGGAGCTTTGGCACGCTGGGCGAGGCCGACTCGGTCGAGAGCGTTCAGTTTCAACGCATGCTGGTCACGCCGCGCGTGCCCTGGCTTCGCAGGCGCGTGAAGGTCGCGTTCGATGGCGAGGTCGGCGTGATGCGCGCACCGATTGAATTCCGGGTTGCGCCCAAGCCGCTTTACCTGATCAAGCCGGTCAGCGCAGACGGCGCAACCGGCCAGTCCGGCGGTGGCGCATGAGTGTTCTGCTGCAGATCTCCGACCCTCATTTCGGCACCGAGCAGGCGGAAGTGGTTGAAGCGTTGGAGCTGCTGTCACAGCAGCATCAGCCCACTGTTCTGGTGCTTTCGGGCGACATCACCCAGCGCGCCCGACCAAGCCAGTTCGCTGCGGCGCGCGCGTTCACCGATCGGCTCGGTGTGCCGCTGTTGAGCCTGGCCGGCAACCACGATATTCCCTTGCTTGACCTGAAGCAGCGCCTGTTTCATCCGTACGCGCGTTACAGCGCAGCGTTTGGCGCGGAACTGGAGCCGGTGCATGCCTCGGCCGATTTGCTGGTGCTGGGCGTGAATACGACGCGCTGGTACCGGCACAAGAACGGCGAAGTCTCGCGTGCCCAGATCGAGCGCGTGGCCAGCCGCCTGGGCAGTGCCACACCGGGTCAATTGCGGGTGGTCGTGGTGCATCAGCCGGTTGCCGTGCTGATGCCTGAGGATAGGCACGACTTGCTGCGCGGCCACGCTGGCGCGCTCAAGCGTTGGGCTGAGGCAGGCTGCGATCTGGTCATGGGTGGCCATATCCACCTGCCATACGTGGTAGCGCTTGCAGGGCTGGCCCACCCGATGTGGGCGGTGCAAGCCGGCACCGCCGTATCAAAACGGGTGCGTGATGGCGCACCGAACTCGGTCAACCTGTTGCGTTGGGGTGGCGCTGCAGCGCCCGGCTGCTGCCTGATTGAGCAATGGGACTTTAGCGCCTCTGCCAAAGCCTTTGTACGCAGTCGCGTCACCGAAGTTCATCCGGCGCGCGGCAGCGCAGCGGCCCGTGAACGCTGACGCAGATCGCCTGGTGCAGCTCGCACTGTGGGCCGGTCAACACGCGCTACCTCTTTTTTCCGTGCTGCTGGTGCTGTCATTGGCGGCAACCTTTGCCGGCTGGTGCTGGCTGCGGCGAGCCAAGCTGCGTCGCACTTCGCCTGGGGCTTCGTCCCAACCTGCCGTTGGCCGACGTGTCGCAGTTGGCCTTGTCATCATTCTGTTAGGCGCTGCGGTCTTTGCCAGCTTGGCCGCACATCTAGGTGCGGGAACAACACTGGCCCGAGCGGACCAGGCGCTCACCGATGCCTTGCGCGTCAGCGTGGCGCCGTTGACGCAGCAAATGTTTGCCGCACTCACGCACCTGGCTGACACCGCCACGCTCACCGTGATGTGCATTGGCCTCGCGGTTGTGCTGGTCGCCCGCAGGCGGCCCGGCCTCGCCCTGGGCTGGGTGGTCGCGTTGGCGGGCAACGGCTTGCTGAACCAGACCCTCAAGCAAGTATTCGGCCGCGCTCGGCCACTGGAGCCGCACAACCTGGTGCAGGCCACGGGACTCAGCTTCCCCAGCGGCCACAGCTCCGGCGCGGTCGTGGCCTACGGCATGCTGGCCTATCTGGCGCTGCGCCTGCTTCCCGAGCGCTGGCAGTTGCCGACGCTGCTGGCGGCAGTGACGCTGGTCTTCACGGTTGGCGCCAGCCGTTTGTTTTTGCGGGTGCATTTTGCCAGCGATGTGCTTGCCGGTTTCGCCTCAGGTACAGCCTGGCTTGCGTTGTGCATCACGGGCATTGGGCTCGTGCGTTGGTGGCGCTCAGGCCGTGGCTGAGATTGAGTGCCTGAGGTCCTTAGGCCTGAGCCTGCGCAATGCGCCCAATTTCTTTGGCAATGTCTTCGGGCGACAAGACAAAATCAATGCAGCCGCTGTCAATGGCGCTTTCGGGCATGTCGGGTTGACTCGCTGTGTCAGGTTTTTGCGCGATGGTGATACCGCCCACCTCCTTGATGCCACGCAGTGCGGCGGCGCCGTCGCCGTCATAACCCGAAACAATCACGGCAATCAGCTTGCCGTCCCAGTACTGGGTGAGGGACTTCAAAAAAACCGTGATCACATCCGGCCAGCCGCGCGGCTTGGAGATGGGCCTGAGCTGGAATACTTCGCCATCAACATGCAAATCGCGGTTGGCGGGAATGATGTAGACATGGTTGGGCTCGACACCCATGTTCTCGGAGATCAGCTCCACCGGCATCTTGCTGTAAGGTGGAAGCACCTCGTGCAGCTGGGTCGGCATGATTGTGATGTGGTTGACGATGACGATCGCCACCCCCATATCGGGCGGCAGATTTTTCAGCAGCCGGATGTAGGCGTCCAGTCCACCGGCCGAACCACCGACGCAGACAATCGGAAAATTTTTCATTTGGGCACCTTTGCAGCTTCCAGCGCCACATCGAACGCTTGCATCAGCTCGTCGATTTTGATCGGCTTGGTCAAATAGCGAAGAAATCCTGCAGCCAAGCCCGCTTGAATGTCGTGTGGCATGGCATTGGCACTCAGGGCCAGCACCGGGATGTGTTGGGTTGCAGGGTCTTCACGCAGGGTTTTCAACGCCTGAAAGCCATTGATGCCAGGCAGATTAATATCCATCAGGATCACCTGGGGCAGATGCATGCGCGCCAGCGCGATACCGCTCGAACCATTGCCCGCCTTTAACAAGCGCAGGTCGGAACGACGCTCAATGAGTCGCTCGATCAGTTCCATGTTGGCGGGGTTGTCCTCGATATACAGCAAGGTGCGCACCTCGGCCCCATCCTGAACTGCTGCTTGCGCCAGCGCTGACGCTTCACCGGTAGCGGCCGTTTGCGGTGGCGCTGCCAAGTTCAACTCAAACCAGAACTCACTGCCAATCCCAACGCGGCTTTGTACGCCGATGTCACCGCCCATCATTTCAACCAGGCGCTTGCAAACCACCAAGCCGATGCCGGTGTCCTCCTGCGGGCCGCTCTCTTGGCCAAGACGATTGAAGGGCTGGAACAATTGGGCCAATTTATTTTCGGATAAGCCTGGGCCGCTATCAATCACGCTGATGCGGATGCGCCCTGCGGTGGGCGTGCTGCAGGTCACCTCGACGGAGCCGCCAGCGCGGTTGTATTTGATGGCGTTGCTGAGCAAATTGACCATCACTTGCTTCAGGCGGGTGCGGTCGGCATGAACAAAGCACGGGTTGTCGAATGGCGCAAAACTGACACGGATGCCGGCTTTTTCCGCCAGCGGGTCGATCATGGCCTGGCAATCGCAAAACTCTTCAGACAGGGAGACCGGTTCCATCGACAGCGACAGTTTGCCGGACTCGATCAGGGACAGATCAAGAATTTCGTTGATCAGCGTCAGCAAATACCAGCCACCCCGCAGAATCTGTTCCAGACTGGCTTGCTGGCCTGGCGTGGGCGCCGGCGTGCCCGTCTCAATCAACTGCGCAAAGCCCAAAACCGCATTCAACGGTGAGCGCAACTCATGGCTCATGCTCGACAGAAACTCCGACTTGGCAAGGTTGGCTTTGTCCGCCAGAAACAGGGCACTCTCGAGCTTGACGTTGGTCTCCTGTAACGACTGATCCAGCAACTTGCGCTCGGAGATGTCGTTCAGCACCACGCGCAATATGGTCGCGCCATCTGTTTCCTGCGCGGCAGTCACCACCAAATTGACCCACAGTTCGGTGCCCTCACTGTGCAGCATCTGCAACTCACAGATCTGGGTCTGACCCGTTTCCATGAGTCGCTGCCGGCACTGGTAATAGCTGTCCTGCTGCGCCTTGACAATCAAGCGGCTGAGCGAGCGCTTGACCAGCGCGCTGCGCGGGACGCCGAGCAGGCTGGCCGCGCACAGGTTGGCCTCCAGGATCAGACCATCGGCGCTCACGGTCAGGTAGCCTACCGGCGCCAAGTCATACAGGTCGAAATAACGTGCGCGGGAGTCCTCAATCTCTTGTTGGGCCCGGCGCAGTTCGTCGTTCTGCATCTCCAACTCAATCTGATGCACGGATAGCTCGTGCATCAGTTGCCGCATCTCCTCTGGCGACAGCGCTTGCAGCCTCGGGGGCAATTGCGCCAGTCTTTCAAGGGCCATGTCTTCGGCCCGCCGACGCATGGCCTGCGCCGCCGTTGGCGCGTCGCGGGTCTCAGAAGACGCACGACCAGTGCTGAGAGGGGGATCAGTGTTCCACATGTAGGCACCCGAAATATGACTGCAACATTCTCGCATGCTTTGCCGGCCATCTGACGCAGTAGAACGCGCTGATTGGATGCCACAGCCGCAGCTCTAAAAATCAGATAAATGCTACATAAAAAATAATAGCTGATAGCGAATGTGCTACGGGGGCTAGAGGTCGAAAACGTATAAAAATACACCCTGGCACCAGGGCCGGTTCGGCAGGCGCTCAGCCTGGCGCCGCCGCGGTATCACTGGGCCGCTCGGTGGTGGCAATCGCATACACCTGGCCTGCCTCATTGAGCAAGGCAGTGGCTGTGAGCGACACGTCCAGCACGCGGCCGTCCTTGGTCAGCCGCCGGGTCGGGTAGGGCGCCAGCGTTTGCGCCTGGCTGAGCCGGTGGACCTGGGCCAAGGCCGCTTCTTGTAGCGCCTTGGGGATACGTTCGCGCACGTTCATCTGCAGGGCCTCGGCCTCGCTCCAGCCATACAGGCGCTCGGCGCCCGGGTTCCAGGCGATGATGCGGCCACTCAGCTCCTGCACCGTGATGGCGTCATGCGCATCGCGCACCACCACCGCCAGGCGCAGCAGTTCATTGGCTTTGTGCAGCGCCTCGCGCACGCGCTTGACTTCGGTGATTTCAACAAAGGTGATCACCGCGCCTTCAATCACGTTGTCGAGCGTGCGGTAGGGCAGGATGCGCAGGGTGTAGGTCTTGGCATCAAAGGTCTGCACCTCCACCTCTTTGGGGACCAGGGTTTTGAGCACGGTTTCCACGTCAGCCACCAGCGTGGTGTAGCCGACCAGATTGCTCACAATGTGAGCCACCGGGCGCCCCACGTCGTTCAAAATCAGGTTGATGATCTGGCTGGCCGCCGGCGTAAAGCGCAGGATGCGCAACTCATGGTCGACAAAAATGGTGCCAATGCCGGTGCCGGCCAGCAGGTTGTTCATGTCGTTGTTGGCGCGCGATAAATCGCCCAGCTTGGCTTGCAGTTCGCTGTTGACGGTGCTCAGTTCCTCGTTAATGGACTGCATCTCTTCCTTGGAAGTTTCCAGCTCTTCATTGGTGCTTTGCAGCTCTTCATTGACCGACTGCATTTCTTCGTTGCTTGATTTGAGCTCTTCGTTGGTGGTTTCCAGCTCTTCATTGGCGGCGTGCAGGTACTCTTCTTTGGCATGCAGCTCTTCGTTGAGTTCGGCAATCTGGGCGCTGGCATCAGCGCCCAGATTGTCGCTGCCGCCTGCCGCGCGGATGGTCGGCAGGGTGGCGGGGGCTGGTGGGCTTTTGGAGTCAGCGGCGTTGGCATCGGGTGCTTTCTCCAGCATCACCAAAAACAGAGGCGACTCCAGCGTTGCCGACGGGCTGCCCGCCACCGGGCACACGCTGAGGTTGACCAGTGTGAAGTGGCCGTTGGTCTTGACGCGTACACCCAGGGCGCGCACGGTGTCGCTGCCTTTGGCGGCCTTGTGCAGGCTGGTGGTCAGGTCGCTGCGCAGGCCTTCGCGCGCCATTTTCAGAATGTTGTTGATACCGGCCTCGCCGGGTGCGGGCTCCAGGTACAGGCCGGTGCGCCCGTGCAGGTAGAGGATGTCGCCTTGGCCGTTGACCAGTGCCGCCACGAGCGCCACCTGCTGCAACAAGGTCTGCTCGGTCAACTCACGCAATGACAGCTTGGGCACTTGTGCGGCTTTGCCGGGCGTCGTGGGCAGCGTCAAGTCCCGCTCGGTCAAGGGTGGCAAAAACCGGCCCAGGGCGGCACGCTGCGTCCCTTGAAAATCTTCCTTGCGCCGGTAGATCTTGGCCTTGCGGTCCAACACCGAGAATAGACTGCCCTGCTCACCAGCGGTCTCCGAGGTGCCCAAAAACAGCACGCCGCCGGGCAGCAGGGCGTAGTGAAACAGGGAGATCAGCTTCCTTTGCAACTCGGGGCCGAGGTAGATCAGCAGGTTGCGGCAACTGATCAGGTCGAGCCGGGAGAACGGCGGGTCTTTGATCACGTCCTGCTCGGAAAACACCAGCATGTCGCGAATGCCCTTGTGCACAGAGTAGGCGCTGCCGTCGGGCTCGGCGGTGAAAAAGCGGGCCAGCCGCTCGGGCGAGATGTCGTCGGCAATGCTGCATGGGTACAGGCCAGCGCGGGCCACGGCAATGGCGCGGCTGTCAATATCGGTGGCAAATACCTGCACCTTGTAGCTCACTTTGAGGGCCTCGAGCCGCTCTTGCAGCAAGATGGCAATTGAATAAGCCTCTTCGCCCGTCGAGCAGCCAGCGCACCAGACGCGCACCGCGCTCCCTGCCGTCTTGCCCTCAAACAGTTTGGGGATCACCAGAGACTCCAGCAGGGCGAAGGCCTCTGGGTCGCGGAAGAAATTGGTCACGCCAATCAGCAGGTCATTGAACAGCGCCTGCACTTCAATCGGCGATTGCTGCAAATACTTGACATAGTCTTCAATGCCCTCGATCTGATGCACTGCCATGCGGCGCTCAATGCGGCGAAAAATGGTGTTCGGCTTGTACTGAGAAAAGTCGTGCCCGGTCTGGCTGCGCAGCAAGACAAATATCTTTTTCAGCGCGTTCTCAGTGTGCGGCGTCGCCACGGTGGCGGACTGGGGTGGATGCCCAAAAGCGTGGGTGACGTAGGCAATCAGTTGAGTCGCCATCTCGGCCGGTGGCAATTCATAGTCCACCAGGCCGGTGGCCAGCGCACTTTGCGGCATGCCATCAAATTCGCAGGAGGCTGGTGTTTGCACCATCACCATGCCGCCGTCGCCCTTGATGGCGCGCACGCCGAGCGTGCCGTCGCTGCCGGTGCCGGAGAGCACGATGCCAATGGCGCGCTCATGCTGGTCCAGGGCCAGTGAGCGGAACAAAAAATCAATCGGCAGGCGGTGCCCACGCGGCGCTGCCGGCTCCAGCAACTGCAGCGTGCCGTTCAAAAAGGCCATGTCGCGATTCGGCGGAATGATGTAAATGCAATTGGGCTGCACCACCACGCCGTCCTTCACCTCGAATACCTGCATGCGGGTGGTGCGTTGAATCAGCTCCGTGAGGATGCTCTTGTGGTCCGGGTCCAGATGCTGAACCAGCACAAAGGCCATGCCGGGATCGACATCGGGCGGTAGGCCTGAGAAGAACGCTTCAATCGCGGCCAGACCGCCGGCCGAGGCGCCGATGCCGACGATAGGAAAGCTGCTGGTGGGAATCGTCGGGACGTCCTGTTTCTCGGCGGGAATAAGATTTTTTTGGCGGGTCATGAAGATTCTTGTGCAGTGAGCGGTGCAGGGACGGCGGGTCAAGCCCGCAGTGACAGCCGAGCCGGTGTTGACAACTGGGGGGGCGTCGACAGC
>NZ_JAAFHA010000084.1 GCF_010365055.1 Rhodoferax sp. | reverse complement strand
ACTGTAAAACCGGCGCTTGGGGACTTTGGGGCGAGCCTCGCTCGCCATGGTGTGCATGATCTTCATCGTGCACACTATCGCCGGGGCTCAGCCTGTGCTCAAGATGTGTTGCCCGGACGCATACCGTGCATGCGCCTAATCTTGCCTAAAAGTTCCATGGTGATCACCTTGTTTGCTCCTGCCTAAAAAGTAGGCAGAGCTAGTAAAACACCTGGCTCAGTTTTGAATCGGCACAGCCTCTATAAGTGGCTCAGTTCTCGGTCGGCGTCAACACAGATAGCCACGTTCAACTCACCCAACAAACTTAACGGCTAGTACCGGACAGGAAACGGAAAGGAGAAGCTCTTGGGCAACGCTGCCCATGATGAGTTTGCCCACCGGGGAACGTCTTCTCAGCCCGATGATGAGCACAGATGCCTGCAATGACTCGACTAACGCTTCAATCTCCTCAACGGCATTTTTTCCTCGAACAAATTGCTTAATTTCGGCGTTGAGACCAGTGTCAACCAACATTTTTTGTACTCGTTCGAAGTCATGCGCCTCGGCAAACGATGGGTCTTCTTTCTTCCCACCAGAGCTGGCGTTGACCACCACCAGCCGTTCGTTGCGACGTTTTGCAATTTCGATGCCTTTGTCTAGAGCAGCTTGGCCCTCGGGACGTGGCACATAGGCTACAAGTATTGTCATAATATTTCTACTTTTGAAAAGATGAACATCAGGAACAGGAACACCAAAACATTTTGCCCTTCGCTAAAGCTCTCATTTGCCAATGATGGCAAGCACATGCGTTCTTTAGTCGGCTCTACAGAGTTTGCGGTCTCAGTTCTCTATTTCACAACACTTGGTCACCGTGCAAAATATAGATCATGCAAGTGGTCAAGACTAACCTCTGAAGCTGGTTGAGACAGAAGGACTTTACCGCTTTGCATTAAGTAAACGTGATCCGCCACACTGACAGCTTTATGCGTATTTTGTTCTACTAGGACAATGGTCCGTCCGCCCGCCTTTAGCCGTGCAAGAATCTCAAATAACTCGTTCACCAAGACCGGCGCCAGACCCAGTGACGGTTCATCGATAATTAATAGCTGCGGATCAGCCATGAGGCCGCGTGCCATTGCCAGCATTTGTGCCTCACCGCCTGACAGTGATCCAGCCAGTTGCTTGCGTCGCTCACTCAATCGGGGAAACATCTGATAAGACTTGTCAAGATTTTCCTTGACGCGCGCCCGATGCTGCTTTGGGAAAGCACCCATGATCAAATTTTCCTCGACGCTCATGTCACGGAAAGTCATACGGCCTTCTGGAATCATTGCCATAGACACGTCTGCCATCTTCCATGTGGGCGTGCCCTTCAAGGCTTTCCCGTTAAGCTTCACCTCACCCTGAGATAATGGAAGCAGGCCCATGATCGCCCGCAACAATGTCGTTTTTCCTGCACCGTTGGGTCCGATGATCGTGGTCAACTGGCCGCGAGCAATAGTCAGGGACACGTCCCACAAAACATTGATTGCGCCGTAGCCGGCGCGAACACTGCAAATTTCAAGCATTTGCGCCTCCTGTATAGCTTTTAATGACAACCGGATCGCGGAAAACTTCGTCGGGTGTTCCCTCGGCGATCAGCTCCCCAAAATTAAGCACGGCCACCCGCTGGCACAAGTTGCTAATAGTCTCAATATCGTGCTCAATGATGATGATGCCGACAGAAAATTTCTCATGCAAATTCTTAAGCATGGTCATAAAGTGACGTTTGCCTGTCGTCTCTAGACCTGCAAACACTTCATCAAGCAATAATAATTTTGGGTTGGTTGCCAAGGCCTTGGCAACCTCGAGTGCTTTTAATTCAGTCAGCGCTAGTTCGGTAGCTGCATTGCGCTCGGACTTGCCTGTAAGACTGGTGAACTCAAGAATCTCGTCGACCTTCTCCTGATCAACTTTTCCGGTTCCGAAGCGCTGCGCCACGGTCAGATTCTGCCTCACCGTGAGTTCATGCATGGGCTGCGGAACCTGAAATGTACGACCGATTCCAATGCGAGCTCGTTTGTACATCGGCGCCCGAATCACATCTACTCCGTCAAAGGTGATCTGGCCGCTGGTCGGACGCACTAGGCCCGAGATCGCATTGAACAATGTGGTTTTCCCCGCACCATTCGGACCCACCAGACCAACCACGTCCTGCGTTCCCACCGCGAGCGTCACATTGTCTAACGCGGTCAGTCCTCCGAAACGAACCGATATATTTTTAAGCTGCAACATGGGTTCTCCTTGTCAACTTGCGCAGCAGTGGCAGCAAGCCATCAGGGCTGAAGATGATCATCGCGACAAGAAGTACGCCTAGCACCAATTGGTGACCCGATGGGATAATGTTTTTAAAGATCAATTGATCAATCAAATACACGACCACCGCACCGACAATTGGTCCGGTAATCGTGCGATATCCACCAAATATTGCCGCTACGATTGGTATCGTCACCCATAGACCACTAAAGGCGTAATCCGGTTCCAGAAAGTTGATGTAATGAGCGTTAAAGGCACCGACCACACCGCACATGAATGCCGAAACCAGTAGCATGAGCCCCTTCAGCAAAGTGCTATTGACTCCGACAACGCGGGTAGCGTCTTCGCTTTCGTGCATGGCGCGCAATGCAAGACCGTAATGACTACCACGAATATATTGATAAATCGCGGCAAACGCCAGAACAATGGTGAGGATCACCAAATAGCCACCGGTCTTGCTGCTAAGGTCGTATCCCATGATTTCGGGTAACCGAGGTATATTTGATATGCCCCCAGCCCCACCAGTAACTGAAGTCCACTGGGTCGCAAGAATTCGAAAAATATGTGCATAAGCCAGAATTGCCAAAGCAAAATATGGACCTCTTAAACGCAACACCGGAAACATCGCCAGCGACGCAACAACGGCACCAATGCCACCCAGTGGTATAGAGATCAATACTGGAACACCGAATTTCATGCTCAAGACGGAAGACGCATAGGCACCGACACCAAAAAATGCGGCATGTCCGAAACTGACCATTCCACCCAGGTTGCCCAGCAATGCCCACGACAGCGCGACACCACCAATTACCATGGATGCAATCACCAGACTCATCACGTAACTGTCACTGCCGAACGTTAGCGGCACGCCGATATACACCGCCAAAAGCATGACGATAATCGCTTTATTAAAATTCATCCTCTTCTCCCTTTTGCACCGAATAGACCGTTCGGCATAACGAACAGAACGAGAAGAAATAGACCCATACCAACTAGCTCCTGTAACGCCGAGCTTGCCAGAGTGACTGTCAACGCTTCCGCAACGCCAAGTAGCAATGCTCCGATCAGAACACCCGGTATTGAGCCGATACCCGCCAGTACAGTGATGATGAAGGCCTTGACCGTGAGAACGCTGCCATACGCCGGGCTAACAACACCATAGCTGTAGAGCGCTACGCCGGCAACGGCAGCAAGAATGCCAGCGACGACGAACGACACCAGCTCTGTGTAGCCGGGATCTATGCCCATCAATTTGGCTGCATCACGATTGCTCGACACAGCGCGCACGGCACGGCCATACCAGCTACGAGAGAGCCACCACCAGAGACCGACCATCATGACCAAGCTGACGGCGAAGAACAAGACCTCGCTACGCATGCTATAGAACGGGCCCACAACCATTGCCTCCTGCATCCAGGTGGATCCGGTCGATCGTACATCTGCCTTCCAGATCAACAGTATTACGTTGGTCAAGATCACACCGATGCCGTAAGTGAGGATCAGTGAATTGATCTCCCGATCCTTCTTTATACGACCAACCAAAAAGTAGACCATCACCGATGTCAAACACACCACGACCAGCGAGATGGGTATGGCAAGAATTGGATTCCAACCTAAGCCAGACTCCACTGAGTAGGCAATGTAAGCGGACAAAAGCACAAGCTCTCCGTGTGCCAGATTGATCACTTTCATTGCACCAAACACTAGCGCTAATCCGAGTGCAATCAAAGCGTACGATCCACCCTGTAAAACGCCTGAATAGAGCGCTTGCAGTATCAATTCCGTCATATCATCATCCCGTTGATTTGTTGCAGCACGGAAGAGTTGGCGCCATGGCTGGTACTAACTCCCCCACTCCTGGAAGTAAATTTACCAGGGCACTCCTGGGAAATTAGCCTTGCCAGTTGCGTCTGCTTGGGGCCAGACTATGACAATCTTATTGCCCTGATGTTGGCCCATGCGATGACTAAAATTCAAATTGTCACCATTGCTACTGAACTGAACACGACCAATCAACGTTTCACTATCGGTCTTACGCATCTCTTCGGCGACACCGTCTTTTTTCAAAGTTCCTTTGTCAGCAGCGCGAGCGATGGCGTTGAACAATAACATCGACTGAACATAACCAAACTGGCCGAGATAGTCAGGCTCCTTCTTATATATCCTTTGATATGCCTCGTTAAACGATTTGCCCTCGGTCGTCTTGAACTCTGCAGGAAACGGTAGCACAGCGGTACCATAAACATTAGGCATCAAGTCAGGAAAATCCGCTGCCATTTTGGGCGTAGCCAATGACCACACGCCGACCAGCGCTTTGACATTGGGTTTCAGCACCCGCGCAGCGCGAAGAATACCGACGTAGTCGTTTTCGTAACCAACCATCGCGATGACTTCTGATTTGTCCTGCAATTTGACCTTGTTAATGATAGGTTTGAAATCAGTAATCGCCGGGTCGAAAGCGTGTGCTACCACGGTAACACCTTTGGGCTTCAAAGTTTTCTCGAGATCATGTGCAAGAGCAGAAGTTGCTTCTTTGGTCGAATACAAAATGGATACAGACTTGACCTTCAAATCGCTTAGGAGTCCGACCATAGCCTTCTGATAACCAGCCGAATTATTAATTCGAAAGAAATTTTTCCGGCCACTATTAACCAGACTATCATCGACGCCGCCTGACGTGACATAGACCAGGCCGAGCTTGTTGGCTGCATCTGATGCTGGCGCAATATTATTGGATCCGTAGCCGCCATCAATGGCAAGCACACCCTGGCTAGCCAGTTTTTCAACGGCCGCAATAGCCTTGGCGGGTGCTGACTCATTGTCGACGGTGATGATTTTTATCTGGTGCTTGGTGTTTGTCTTATTGAAGACGTCGGCAGCAACCATGATTCCTTCATGCATTCCCGCACCGACGCGGGCCAAGGTGCCGGTCAGGGGCAGTTCGACACCGACCAATAATTCATCTGCCTGGGCAGCGGACAGCCCTAGCCCGCATGCTACCAATGCTGCCAGTCCTATGCATCTATAAGTGTTTTTCATTGTTTCCGTCTCACTAGTTAATTTAATTATTTCGCTCAGGTCCTTCTAAGGACTCATTTGCAGGGTACGGCGGGCGCTACAACCAGGGTGCCGCACTCTTTCTTGTTCTGTTCTGTTCTGTTCTGTCTACTGTTTGAACATGTTGCGCTCCTTTCAAGAAAGTGATACGTCGCCCGCTAGAGACGTCAAACGACGCCGCTGGCCTCTAACTGGGATATCTTTTCATCGGACATCCCAAGCAGCGTCTGCAGAACCTGTTTCGTGCCTTCGCCCAATTTCGGCGGCGCGCTCCGGACTGGCAAGCGCACACCGTCGAAGCGGTAGGGCGGTGTCAGTACGTGCACGCTGCCCGCATCGGGGTGGGGCCGTGTGGTCACAATCCCCGTGTCGATCGCTCGCTTCGAAGTCAGCGCCTCATGCAAGCCAGCCACCTCACCGCAAGGTATCCCGGCGAGGGTCATGCGATCAAGTAAGTCCTTGCGTTTCCGGCTCAAAAGCTCACGCTTGATCTCGGGCACCAGTATCTCCCGATTCGCAGTGCGGTTGAGGTTGGTCTTGAAGCGTTCATCGGCTGCCAGATCGGGGCGCTCAATCACGTCAGTGCAAAAACGCGTGAACTGGCTATTGTTGCCGCATGCAACGACCAAAGGTCCGTCTTGCGCGTCGTAAACGCCATAGGGCATGATGGACGGATGCGCATTTCCGTAGCGCGGCGGATCTTCACCTTTAAGCAACGCTTCTAGTCCATAGTAAGCCGTGATCATCAGGCCGCAATCAAACAACGCCATGCCGATGTGCCGCCCTTTGCCCGTCTTTTCGCGCTCAAACAGTGCTGCCAAAATGGCTTGGGCAGCGTACATACCGGTGACCATGTCGACCACGGCAACGCCGAACTTCAACGGTGGTTGATTAGCCTCACCATTGAGCGCCATCAGCCCGGCCTCGCCCTGAATCACGAGATCATAGCCAGGGCGTGCGGCTTCCGGGCCAGTCCGGTCATACCCAGTTATTGAGCAGTAGATCAGATCCGGCTGCTGAGCGCTCAACTGCTCGTAGCCGAGGCCCATCTTGTCTATTCCGCCAAATTTGAAATTCTGAATTACGACGTCGCTCTTTCGCGCGAGATCTCTGGCGATCTCCTGCCCTTCGGTGGTCTGGAGATCAAGCGTTATCGATCGCTTGTTACGGTTGACGCTGTTGAAATAGGCTGTCTCGGTCAAACCAATCCGCAGTCCCCAATCGCGCGTGTCGTCGCCTCGCACTGGGTGCTCAACTTTGATCACTTCGGCACCAAGATCGCCCAGCACCATGGCGCACCAGGGCCCCGCGAGGATGCGGGAAAGATCGAGAACTCGCACACCCGCAAGCGGTAGCGAAGAATTTGTGTTTGGCATGACTATTTCAACGATTCAAAAGGTTCTTTTTACAGCGGCGACAGGCGGCAGTGGTCCGAATCAATGCGCGTACGTCGTACCGCTCAGCGCGACGAAATCCGGCGTGCGCTTGTCCAGGAAAGCGCCAATGCCTTCGGCTGCTTCGTCGTCACCTTGCGACTCGACCATCAACTGCGCTTCAAGCTCCATTTGAGCATCCAGATCGGCACCGAAAGCATTCGCACAGAGCCTCTTGATTCGCGCGCTTGCTCGCGCCGGACCAGTAGCAAGTCGCTCAGCCAGGGCGATGGCCTCAGCCAGTGCTGCACCTTTTTCAACAAGCCTGTTGACGCCGCCCATCGCGTGCAGACGCTCGCCCGTGATACGGTCACCGGTCAGACACATTTCCATCAGCATCTGGCGCGAGACGAACTCTGACAGGAATGCGGTGACGCCACCGTCTGGCGTCAGACCGACTTTGACGTAGGTCACGGAGAAGAAGGCATCCTGCGCCACCACCAACATGTCACAAGCGAGCGCGATCGACAGCCCGGCACCCGCCGCACCACCTTCAACGGCGGCAATCACCGGCTTGCTGCAATTGCGAATCACACGGATCAAATCGTGCAGGCCTTCCAGCCGCTCACGCCGCTGTGCGGGTGCCATCGCGCGGCGCTTGGCAAGCTGGTTCAGGTCACCTCCCGAGCAAAAGAAATCACCAGCGCCGGTCAGCACGATGGCACGAACCCCGGCATCTGCCTGTGCCTCAGCCAGCGCCGCCGGCAGCTCGGCATACAGTCCTGCCGTGATGGCGTTGCGCTTGGCCGGGTTATTGTTGATCAGGATGCGCACCGCGCCTTCCTGTCGAATCAATACGGCGGTGCTCATATTGCCATCTGCTGGCCAAGAGCGATGAAACGCTGTAGATGATGATCCTCGTCGCCGAGTTGGTGATCGATCATGATCAGGCGTTTGGCGTAGTGGGCCAACGGCAATTCCCACGTCATTCCGATGCCGCCATGCATCTGAATGCTCTCTTCGGCCACCAGCGCGCCGATTCGCCCGATGCTGACCTTCGCGGCCGACAGAGCGCGCTCGCGGGTCAGCCGATCCGCATCAAGCGCCGCGGCGGCATTGATCACGGTCGAGCGGGCTTGCTCTATTTCCAGCAGCAAGTCCGCCATGCGGTGCTGCAGCGCCTGGAAGCTACCAATGAAGACGCCAAACTGTTTGCGCGTTCGCAGGTAGTCGAGCGTAGCCGCCTTGGCCGCTTCCATCGCACCGAGCGACTCGGCACACAGCGCCAGCACACCACGGCCGATGGCGCGCTCCAGCGTAGTGTGCCCCCGCCCCTCGACGCCAAGCAAAGCATCAGCGCCAAGGGACACACCGCTCAAACTGAGTTCAGCGACGCGGCCACCATCGATGGAAGGGCAGCCACACACGACCAAGCCGGGCGTTTTCGCCGAAACTAAGAACAGTGAGATGCCAGCCTCATCGTCCGTCGCTCCTGCGGTTCGGGCTGATACGACGAACAAATCGGCCTGCTCGCCCTGCAACACGACCGCCTTGGCGCCGTTCAGGACCCAGCCATTAACGCTGCGTTCGGCGCGGGTCAGAACCCGGGCCAGCTCATAGTGCGAGTCGGGTTCGTCATGCGCGAAGGCTGCGATGGTGGTGCCGCCGATGATGTCGGCCAGGACTGCTTTTTGTGCCTCATTGCCCGCAGCAGCGATCGCTTCGCCCGCCAGCACCGCGCTGCCGAGAATCGGTTCGACCACCAATCCGCGACCAAGCGCCTCAAAGACCACGGCGATGTCGAAACCGGCACCACCGAAGCCGCCATCGGTCTCCCGAAACAATGCACCGATCACGCCCAGTTCGGCGAACTGCTGCCATATCTCGGGGCTGAAGCCATGAGCCGATTGGGCAATGCGATCCCGCTTTTCGAAGCTGTACTGCTCGGCGATAAAGCGGTTCAGGCTGTCGGCCAGCATGCGCCGTTCTTCCGTGTGTTCGAAGTTCATGTTCGTGCCCTCACAGTCCAAGAATCATCTTGGAGATGATGTTCTTCTGGATTTCATTGGAGCCGCCGAAGATCGACAGCTTGCGGTTATTGAAGTAGAGCGCCGCCGCGCTGGCGGCAGCCTCAGGGCCGACTTGCATACCGGTGTAATCGTCTTCCAGCGACTCGGTGATAAAAGGTCGCGCATAGGGCCCCATGGCGCGCCGGTTCAGCGACGAGATCTCCTGTCGGATCTGCGTGCCGCGTATCTTCAGCATCGAGCTTTCGGCTCCTGGCACGCCACCACCAACGACAGCCGCGATCATGCGCAGGTTGGTGGTCTTCATATTCTCAAGATCGATCTCGACGCGCGCCATACGGGCTGCAAACGACGGATCCTCTGCTAAAGGCCGGCCGTTGCGCATCTGCTGTGCAGCGATACGCTTGAGTCGCTCAAGCGCCGCGACTGAGAGACCCACGCCAGCGATGTTGGTGCGTTCGTAGGTCAACAGGTATTTGGCGCAGGTCCAGCCCCTGTTTTCCTCGCCGACCAGGTTTTCGACCGGCACGCGCACGTCGGTGAAAAATACCTCATTAACTTCGTGCACACCGTCGAGGGTGATGACAGGACGCACCTCAACGCCGGGTGTCGTCATGTCAATCAACAGAAAGCTGATGCCCTCCTGTTTCTTGGCCTCGCGATTGGTGCGAACCAGGCAGAAGATCATGTTGGCGTGCTGGCCTAGCGTGGTCCAGGCCTTCTGGCCGTTAACAATAAAGTGATCACCCTGCGCATCTTGGCCGCGCACGGCGGTGGTGTTGACGGCCGCAAGGTCGGAGCCCGCGCCAGTTTCCGAGTAACCCTGGCACCACCAGTCGGAGCCGTCGAGAATCCGTGGTAGCCAGTGACGTTTCTGCGTCTCGTTGCCAAACTTGATCAGGACGGGCCCCAGCATGTTGACACCGAAAGGAACAATGCGCGGCGCGCTGGCGAGGCAGCACTCGTGCTCGAAGATAAATTTCTCGACCGCGCTCCAGCCCGGTCCGCCGTACTGCTCGGGCCAATGGTTAGCGAGCCAACCGCGCGCGTTGAGAATGCCATGCCATTCCTGCATATCATCCTTGGAGAGGTGCTTGCCATTAGCGACCTTGCCTGACAGACGCGCCGGTAGTTTGTCGGTCAGGAAGACGCGCACCTCGCTGCGAAATCTCTCTTCTTCCGTAGTGAAATTTAAGTCCATGTCAAAGCTCCTCAATATATTTCGAAAAGACCCGCGGCGCCCATGCCACCGGCAATGCACATGGTGACGACGCCATATTTCGCGCCGCGCCGTTTACCTTCAATCAACAGGTGGCCTGTAAGGCGTGCACCTGTCATGCCGAATGGATGTCCTATGGAGATCGCACCTCCATTGACGTTAAGCCGCTCATCAGGGATGCCGAGTCGCTGTTGGCAATAGATCGACTGCGAAGCGAATGCCTCGTTGAGTTCCCACAGACCAATATCGTCAACCTTCAGGCCGTGACGCGCCAGCAATTTTGGTACGGCGAACACCGGGCCGATGCCCATTTCGTCGGGCTCGCAACCAGCAAGTGCGAGGCCTCGAAAGCAGCCAAGCGGCTCGAGATTTGCGCGCTCTGCTTCCTTGGCCTCCATCATCACGCAGGCAGAGGCGCCGTCGGACAGTTGCGAGGAATTGCCCGCGGTGACGAACTTGTCCGGGCCATTCACCGGCGCCAACTTGGCCAAGCCTTCGTACGTGGTCCCGCGCCGATTGCATGTATCGGCGTCCACCGTCACTTCTCTATGGGTCACGACTTTGGTTTCTTTGTCGGTCACAGCCATCTCGGTCGTGCACGAAACGATTTCCGCTCGGTAGCGGCCGGCAAGTTGCGCCTCTTCGGTCTTGCGCTGGCTCTCCGCAGAGAAGCGATCCTGCGCCTCGCGTCCGATGCCATAGCGTGCGGCAACAATGTCGGCGGTTTCGATCATCGTCAGGTACAACTCGGGCTTGTGTATGACGATCCAGGGGTTGATGCCGCTATCGCCATCCTGCCTGGTGCGGATCTGCGAAATACTTTCTACGCCGCCTGCAATCATGGCCGGTGCACCCTCGACGATGATGCGTCCCGCCGCCATCGCGATGGCCTGCAGCCCAGAGGCACAGAAGCGGCTCACTGTGGCACCAGCAATCGTGATCGGCAGACCTGCGCGGACGATGGCCTGACGCGCCACGTTGCGGCCGGTCGTGCCTTCCGGATACCCGCAGCCGAGGATCGCGTCCTCGATCAGCGCGGGGTCGATGCCGGCGCGCTCCACCGCGGCGCGCACCGCGAAGGCTGCGAGCGTGGCGCCAGGCGTGATATTGAATTCGCCCCGGTGCGCCTTGGTCAGCGGCGTGCGGGCGGTAGAAACGATGACGGCTTCGCGCATGATGTGTTCCTGAAACGTGGTTATTCGGATTTATTAAGACTGTCGAAATTGGCGCCGTGCTCGACCAGTTCGACCAGCAACGGTGAGGGCTGCCAAAACAACGGGTCTTCTTTGGCAAATTCGCGGATGTCGGCCAGCACATTGGGCAGACCCACCGTGTCGGCATACTTCATCGGGCCGCCGCGATGGCGCGGAAAGCCGTAGCCATACAGAAAGGTCACGTCCACGTCGAGCGGGCGCAGCGCGATGCGCTGGTGCACGACGTTGGCGCCTTCGTTGATCATCGCAGCCATGTAGCGGCGCATGATCTCTTCGTCGGTGAAGCTGCGCGGCGTGATGCCGGCCCGCGCGCGCTCGGCATCGATGATGGCCTCGATCTCGGGGTCGGGCGTTCCGGTGCGCGCGCCTTCGGGGTACAGGTAGTAGCCGCGGCCAGTCTTTTGGCCGAACCAGCCACGCTCGCAGATGCGGTCGGCAATTTGCACGTAACGTGCCCGCGGATCGCGTGTGGCGGCCTTGCGTTTTCGAGTGGCCCAGCCAATGTCACCGCCGGCCAGGTCAGACACCTGGAACGGCCCCATCGGGTAACCGAAGTTACGCACGGCCTGGTCGATCTGGTAGGGCGAGGCGCCGTCTTCCATCATGTAGTCGGCCGCCATGCGATAGGCCGCGAGGATCCGGTTACCGATAAAGCCATCGCACACACCGGCCCGCACCGGCACCTTGTGCAGCTTTTTCGCAAGTTCAAACGCGGTAGCCACGACGTCCGCCGAGACCTTGGCCGGGACCACAATCTCGAGCAACTTCATGATATTGGCAGGCGAGAAGAAATGCAGACCCACGACCTCCGCTGGGCGTGAAATGCTGGCGGCGATGGCATCGATGTCGAGATAGGACGTGTTGGTGGCCAGCACCGCACCAGGTTTACACACGCGGTCGAGTTCCGCGAAAACAGCCTGCTTGACCGCCATGTCCTCGAACACCGCCTCGATCACGATATCTGCTGGTGCGAGTGCGTCATACGAGGTGCTACCGACGAAGCGCGCCATGTTGGCGGCCTTGACAGCAATTGTCATGCGACCCTTGGCGACCAGGCCGTTGTAGACCTTTTCGATATGGGCACGCCCGCGTGCCAGCGCAGCTTCGTCACACTCGATCATGGTGACCGATAGGCCCGCATCGAGCACCGCCACCGCGATGCCGGCGCCCATCGTGCCACCGCCGACCAGGCCGACATGCGCGATGGCACGCGGCTTCGTGTTGCGAGTCTCGGGTGCTTTGAGCACTTCACGCTCGGCAAAGAAGGCGTGGATCAATCCGGCGCGCTGCGCACTGTCCAGGCATTGCAAGAACAGTTCGCGCTCAATGCGCAGGCCTTCGTCGAAAGACTTGTCGAGTGCGGCCTCAACCGCCTCGACAATTTTCAGCGGTGAGAACAGGCCGCGTGACTTCTTGCCTGTTTCAGCGCGCACGGCCTCGATGCTGGCACGGTTCGCCTGCTGGTCGGAAAGCGCCTGAGCATCGCGCGTGCGGCGCACCGGGGTGTGCGTAGCCAGCAATTCCTGCGCGTACGCCAATCCATCGGCGAGGATGTCATTGCTGGGCCCCAGTCGGTCAACCAAACCGAGCGCGTGCGCTTCTTCGGCCCCCATGTGACCGCCGCTGAGCATCAGATCCAAAGCAGCTTTTGCACCGATCAAACGTGGGGTGCGTTGTGTGCCGCCAGCACCAGGCATCAAGCCGAGCAAAACCTCGGGCAGTCCGAGCTTGACATCAGTCGCCGCCAAACGGTAGTGGGCCGCGAGCGCGATCTCCAGTCCACCGCCCAGCGCCGCGCCATGGATCGCTGCCACCACGGGTTTGCTGCAGGCTTCGATCCGGTTGCAAACATCGGGCAGCGACGGCGACACTGGCGGCTTACCGAACTCACGGATATCTGCGCCTGCGATGAAGTTGCGTCCTGTCCCGATGATGAGCACCGCTTGGACGGCGGGGTCCGCATCGGCGGCATCAATCGCCGCCACGATGCCGCACCGTACGGCCACACCCAGCGCGTTGACCGGCGGGTTATTGATCATGACGAGAAGAATGTTGCCGCGCAGTTCGCGGGCGACGACTTCGGTGGACGGGTCTTGGCTCATATCAGATGTCTCCAAATCAACATTGGTTCGCATAGCGAAATATATGTTCGCAAGTCATGTTTGGAGTGACGATACCTTGTTTTTTGTCGACGGGGGGAAAATTGCTGCCTGCTACTGTCTCCAATGTGTCTTCAGGTTAGATCTGCATCAATTCAACAGCCTATGCAACTCGATAGCGCTAGGCTGCGCATCCTGTTTCTCGAAACTCACACTGGTCACTGGTCAAAAACAGGGGGGCGCCTTGCCGGAACTTGCTTTGTAAGCGGGACGAATCAGAGGGTTGACCCTTTTCGATGACCTTGTTGATTTCGGCAAACCGTTGGAAGCTTGGGTTACACAGCCGGTATGCCCTTTGGTAGACGGTTGACTGGGCTTGTTCATTTGTTTCGCTCTGCGAACATTTATTCCGAAGATGAATCTACAATTAAGAATTTAGTAGGCGAGCGTGGGTCCAATTTGCCTGAGTGCGCGAGTGGCTGAAACGCAAATTAATGGAGTCGATACATGAAAGCTCAAATTCAGACGTTTAGCGATGACGCGGTAATCAAAGATCGGCAATTCGTGAACGCTTTGGCGCGAGGACTGGAGATACTGCGTTGTTTTCTCCCGGGCGAGAAGTACCTGAGCAACACGGAGTTGGCAAAGCGGACCGGAATGCCGAAACCAACAATTACGCGGCTGACCTATACGCTAACCAAACTCGGATACCTCGGTTTTTCAAACGAGCGAGGGCAATATCACCTTGGTTCGGGGGTGCTTTCCCTCGGCAACTCCTTGCTGTCGAATCTCGATGTTCGCAAGCTGGCTCGTCCCGCGATGAGGGAGCTTGCTGAGCATTCCCAGGCCAGCGTCGCAATTGGCCTGCGCGACCGCCTCAACATGGTGTATATCGAAACCTGCCGAAGCAGTTCGGCTGTAACGCTTCGGCGAGATGTCGGCTCGCGCATCCCCATCGCCACGACCGCGATGGGCAAGGCCCTTTTGTGCGCGCTGTCGCAGACCGAGCGTGATTTCCTGATGGATCACATCCGTTTGGAGAATGAAGAAAAGTGGCCGCAAATCAAGGCCAGTTTGGAACAGGGATTCAAGGACTACCAAGACCATGGTTTCTGCGTCACTGTTGGCGATTGGGAAGCCAATATAAATGCAGTGGGTGTGCCATTGATCGACCCGGACGGCGAAGAGATGATGGCTTTCAATTGCGGCGGCCCGGCCTTTTTATTGCCGCGTGAGGCGTTGATGAATGATCTCGGACCACGCTTGGTAGAGCTAGTGCATAACGTGGAAGTGAATATGGGGCGTCATTAGCAGGCGCTAAGCCGTGAACTGTGCGACACCCCGTCTGCAAAATCCAACTTCGATTTTGGCGATCATTTAACAAGCATTTTTCCATGACTGATCTTACTGACACTGAATTTGGCACGATCACCGATTTGATTCGACAGCACGGACTGCGCTTACCTCAACAATGGGCGTTGGTCCAAGGCGAGCGTCATCTGGACTATGAGGCGCTTGACAGCTTGGTGGACCGCACTGCCTGCGCCCTACAGCGCGATGGCTTTCTGCCAGGCCACGCAATCGCCATCTGTGCCGACATGTCCATCGAATACGCTGCGGTTTTTTTGGGGGCCTTGCGAGCGGGAGTGGTAGTTGCGCCGCTGGCGCCAGGGTCGGGCTCCACCAGTTTGCGGCGTATGGTTAAAGACGCTGATGCCAGACTTATCTTTGTCGATGGCCCCGGCGGCGTGGTGCTGGGCCAAGCGCACGTTCATGGGGTCGCGCGCATCGCCTTGGACAATCAAACATCCGAACGATCGCTAGAAAATTGGCTGGCCGAACCCGGTCAACAACCAGTGTCAGTGGCGGTTGAAGCGGACTGGCCGTTCAATATCATTTATTCCTCTGGAACCACAGGCGAACCCAAAGGCATCGTGCAGTCGCACGGCATGCGCTGGACCCATGTGCGACGTGGTGCAGCCTATCACTACGACACCAAGACCGTTACGCTCCTGTCGACCCCTCTGTACTCCAATACAACGCTGGTTGTTTTTTTCCCAACACTCAGCTTTGGCGGTACGGTGATACTGATGCCTAAGTTCGACGCTTTGGGTTACTTGGTACTAGCCAAAATTCATCGGATTACCCACACCATGTTGGTGCCGGTGCAGTACCAGCGACTGATGGCACACCCGGAATTTGATCGTTTTGACTTGTCCAGCTATCAAGTTAAATTTTCTACTAGCGCTCCATTCGATGCAGCCGTCAAGGCGGATGTTTTGAAACGCTGGCCGGGTGGCCTGGTTGAGTTCTACGGCATGACCGAAGGCGGTGGCACCTGCATCCTGGACGCCCATGCCCACCCCGAAAAGTTACATACCGTGGGGCGCGCGGCAGAGGGTCACGACATTCGACTGATTGACGATGACGGCATGGAGGTGGGTGTCGGCGAGGCTGGCGAAGTGGTCGGCCACTCGGGCGGCATGATGATCGGATACCACGGTCAGCCCGAGAAAACCCGCGAGGCCGAATGGTTTGATCCACATGGCAAGAGATTCATCCGAACTGGCGACATTGGCCGCTTCGACGCCGATGGTTTTCTAACTCTTTTTGATCGTAAGAAAGACATGCTGATATCGGGAGGATTCAACGTTTACCCGAGTGACCTTGAAGACGTATTGCGGCGACACTCGTCAGTGCTTGAAGCCGCAGTGGTAGGTGTGCCCTCAAAGCAGTGGGGTGAGACTCCGGCCGCATTTGTGGTGCTCAAGCCGGGCCAAGCGGTAACGACAGAAGAACTGCTCGAATGGAGCAACTGCCAGTTAGGCAAGACCCAGCGCATTTGCAGCTTGCAGTTCTTGGATGAATTGCCGCGAAGCGCAATCGGAAAGGTACTCAAGCGAACACTGCGTGACGGTTTTGAGGCAAAGGGCGCGATACCCTAGTACCGTGACATGTAAATAACGAAACATGATTACACTCCGTATATCGCCAAATGGCATATGGAGAAGTAGTCATGCGTCAGACCGAATTGC